>CAZTNF010000068.1:0-8651 GCA_964615295.1 uncultured Erysipelotrichaceae bacterium
AGCAGGAATGTATGCAAACGGAGGCTGTGCAGTTTGAGGGGCACACTGAAAAAGGAAATTTTTAAGTCTGTATGGTTCGAGAAGAAAAAATTATTTCTTTTTCTAAAGGAGCCCATTGGTTTTTAAAGGTTAGGAAAATATGTGAGATAATTTAGGCAAGTCTTCAGAGTTGTTTCGTGATTTAGGAATGACTTTGAATTATGCATTGCATTCAATGCTTCTTTTAGAAAGAGTCAATTATGCGAAAAAATGGAATTTTGCTTCACATCACCAGTTTGCCATCCAAGTATGGAATTGGAACTCTTGGAGAAGCGGCCTATGACTTTGTGGATTTTTTGAAAAAGACAGATCAGTCTATCTGGCAAGTGTTGCCCTTAAATCCTACAGGATATGGTGATTCTCCTTACGCCTCTTATTCTTCCTTTGCCGGAAACCCCTATTTAATCGACTTAGATTATTTGGTAAAAGATGGTTTGTTAAAACCAAGTGATCTAGAAGAAGTAGTTTGGTTTGAAAAACCTGACCAAGTCGATTTTGGAATTCAATACAATAAACGCTATCCTCTTCTGGAAAAAGCGGTTAAAAAATTCCAAGAAAACCCAGAAAAAGAATATGCCACATTTTGTGAAGACCAAAAAGAATGGCTAGATGATTACGCTCTTTTCATGGCCTTAAAAGATGCTAACGAAGGAAAAGCTTGGCTCGATTGGGATGAAAAATATCGCAAATATGATGCCACCAAAGCCGAAGAGTGGAAAAAAGAGAACAAAGAACGCATGGAGTACTACAAAGTACTACAATATCTTTTCTTTAAACAATGGAATGCATTGCGCCAATACGCAAACGAAAATGGAATTGAAATCTTAGGGGATTTACCCATTTATGTGGCGCTTGATTCTGTTGACGCTTGGAGCAATCCCGATCTTTTCTTGCTCGATGAAAATGGAAAACCAGCTGTCGTAGCTGGATGCCCACCTGATGGATTCTCGGCGGATGGACAACTTTGGGGTAACCCAATTTACAATTGGTCAAAACAAAAAGAAAATGACTATGATTGGTGGATGCGTCGTATTGCTCATGCTACTACTATGTTAGACATTTTACGTATTGACCATTTCCGTGGTTTTGATTCCTTCTACACTATTCCCTATGGTGCCGAAAATGCACGTGTTGGTGAATGGAAACAAGGCCCAGGAATCGATTTCTTCAATGTATTAAAAGAAAAATTAGGTGATCGTAAGATCGTAGCAGAAGATCTTGGCTACTTAACGGATTCTGTAAAAGAACTTTTAGCCGCCACAGGTTATCCTGGCATGAAGATCTTGGAATTCGCCTTTGATTCTCGCGATGGATCTGGTTCCGAATATTTGCCTTATAATTATCAAAAAAACTCTATCGCTTATCCCGGAACCCATGATAACGATACAATTCAAGGCTGGTTCCAAAGCATTGGTGGCGATGATAAAAAATACGCCCAAGACTTTATGGATGCTTACAATCCAGATGAATATAACTGGGAAATGATTCGTACGGTTATGGCTTCTCCAAGCGATACTTCAATCATTCAAGCTCAAGATTTGCTCAATTTGGATTCCTCAGCCCGTATGAATACGCCTGGTAAATCCCAAGGCAACTGGACTTGGCGCTTAAAACCCGATTGGGTTACTCCAGAAATTGAAGGTGCGTTAAAATGGTTGACTAAGCTATATGGTCGGGCTCCTAAACCCATTCAAAAAGTAGAAGTTGCAGAAGTGAAGACTGATTCTACAGAAAATAAAACGGATAAATAGTTATTTCGCTTTCTTCCTACTACACAATTCAATTAAGCACTATTTCCCCTAATTCCCCCAAAAACAAAGAGGGCAGAATGAAATGCATTGATACTGCATTCATTCTGCCCTTTTTTAGACCCCTCTCATCTAACCAAGATTAAACAAGATCGAAATAAGCCAAGGCTGTATTGTGATCATTACAAGTTCACAACTTATAAAAAGTAAGGATTCTTCTTGTTTGCTTTGCTTTATCGGAGCAAGAAAAGGTCTAAAATTGACTTTCTTTTGAAGGATCAGAAAAAAGAAAAATCCCAATCCTGTTCCTAGAGTATTGCAGATTAGATCACTCATATCGCTTATGCCTCGGGAAAACATTTGAAGGCATTCAATGCTTAAGGAAAATAAGAAACCAGTTAAAAGCGTTCGAGAAAATGAGCGATTTGATCGATATAGCAGGGGGAGAAAAAAACCAAGAGGGAAAAAGAGGACGATATTTAAAAACGGTTCAAGAAAACGAGTACTTAAGCTTCCCGCTTGGCTCCAGGATTCCAAAGGGGGCCAAGCTAACCGAGGAGAAAATAAACCAAGTTTTCCGATTCCAGTCATCACTAAAACTCCAATAATATAAAATCCAAAAAGATAGGCTCCTAGTTGATGAAGACGACTCCCTTTAGGCTTTATATGAAACCAAATCATTAAAATAAAGGCTATCCAAATAAAACCACTAAGAGTCCGTCTAAAAATATCAAGAAAGCTCATTGTTTTTCCTTTCTAAGGCCAAAAAATTAAATAAACAAATAAGAAAAATGAAATAGGAAATTAAAACTAGAACATTTAAGAAAAGAAAAAATTTAGAAGGTAAAACCGAATCGATTATAAAAGAAGAATGGCTTTTAAGAGTATAGCTCTTTATAAAATAGAAAGAAAAAACAGTTAAGTAAGAAAAAATAAAAGTAAGGCAGAGAGGAAATTCTAAAAATTTCTATTTAAAACTTAAAAGGAATGACGAACAGGACATAAAATGCATAAAGCGTTTGGAATCGAAAATTTTAATCCATATTATTTTAAGTTAATTTGAATTCTAGAATTAGATTAAAATTTCAATAAATTAAAGAAAAAGGATTAAATAAGGGAGTTTTTAGAATAATTTCTTAGATTAAGTCAATTAAGATTTTCTCCTCTCAAGAAAAGGTATCTTGTCGGATTGCGAATTCCATGAAAAAATATTCTTGGATTTTTATCTAAAGCCTGATTGAGGGCAGGAGTAAAAAAATGAATGAGACAGTATCAATGGTTCTCAGTCTATTAACAGGTGTCGCCTTATTTCTGTTTGGAATGAGTTCGATGTCCGATGGACTGAAACGAGTCGCTGGTAATAAGATGGAGATGATCTTATACCGGTTGACCAACACGCCGTGGAAGGGGTTTTTGCTAGGAACTGCTGTAACCTGCATCATCCAGTCCTCTTCTGCGACAACCGTTATGGTAGTCGGATTTGTGAACTCCGGCATGATGAAGGTAACCCAAGCGATTGGTGTTATCTTGGGTGCCAATATTGGTACCAGTATTACTGGATGGATCGTCTCAATGTCTTTCTTGGATGGAGCTGGATGGGCGGCCTATTTCTCCTCATCGACCATTACTGCTGTTATGGCTATTATCGGTATGATCTTGCACATGTTTGGCAAGAAAACCACCATTAAAGCTTTAGGAAACATCTTGTTGGGTTTTTCCGTATTGATGACAGGAATGAGTATGATGTCGGGAGCAGTGGCTCCTTTGAAAACGAATCCAACTTTCATCAATGCTATGGAGACTCTTAACAATCCACTGATTTCTTTGGGATTCGGCAT
This sequence comes from uncultured Erysipelotrichaceae bacterium, assembly GCA_964615295.1. GTDB lineage: Bacteria > Bacillota_I > Bacilli_A > Erysipelotrichales > Erysipelotrichaceae > Allobaculum. The sequence goes on from CAZTNF010000068.1 coordinate 3,626, forward strand.
TTTAGCCGCAGGAGTTTTACAATCCTCCTCCGCCGCAGTAGGTGTGGTGCAATCGTTAAGTATTACAGGGGCATTAACATTTGAATCTACGTTTCCATTGATTATGGGAATTGGAATTGGTGCTTCTTTTCCCGTGCTATTGGCTGCCATTGGAGCCAATAAAGAAGGCGTGCGAACAGCAATTGTATATTTATTATCAGCGATTTTAGCTACTATTTTAGGGTGCTTGTTTTATTATCCGCTCGAAATGCTTGGTGTCATTCGTATCTCGGATATGATTATGAATCCCTTCAGTATTGCAGCAGTCAATACCATTTTCCGAGCCGTAACCATGACTTTATTGTTGCCATTCGTAAAACAAATCAAACAACTTATGTACATTATTGTTCCTGCGGATCCCGCTGAAGAAGAAGATTTAGGCGACTTTGATAAACTTGAAGATCGTCTTCTCGCTAATCCCAATTTAGCCTATAATGCAGCGATGGATGTAATGGATGGAATGGCGCACAAAGCGCGTAAAAATGTCTTACGTGCCGTTCAACTTTTAAACAATTACACCCCAGAAGGGTATCGTAAGGTTCAAGACCTCGAACAAACTCTGAATAAATACGAAGAAAAATTAGGAAAATATTTGGTGAAACTAACTGCCACAGGAGTTACCTATAGAGAATCCCAAAATATTTCCAAATCACTTCAAGCGATTGCAGACTTTGAAGCTATCGGCGACTACGCTTTAATGATCGCTGATCAAACAAAAGCGATGAAAGAGAAGAAAGAGAAATTCTCTATTGAGGCTTTGGATGAATTAAACGTTTTAGCAGCAGCGGCAGAAGAAGCTGTAACCATTACAGTGGATAGTTTTATGGCCAATGATGCACAAGAAATCAAAAAAGTTTTTGCTCTCCAACAGCTCGTCTCTTTATCGGCTAGCCAAATTAAAAAGCGACACTTAAAACGTTTAAAAGCAGGCCTTTGTTCCATGGAACTCGGATTTGTCCAAGCTGATATTCTAAGCGACTTTCAACGCATTGTAGATCATTGTGCAGCTATTGCTTTAGACGTAGTAAAAGAATCGGAACAAGATTTCTCTGTTCATCGTTATTTGCGTTCCTATACCGCAGAAACTCAACCGGATTATCAAGAAATGCTTCAACATTACGAAACCAAGTACTCTATTTAATCTGGTAGCTCTTTAGCGCTTGGCTAAAGAGCTTTTTTTATGGAGCTAGCGATGTGAGTCTTGGGATTCAAAAGACATTTCTTTTGAACCACAGCCATGAGCATACATTAAATTGTGGCAAGGTGGCTAATTTATTTAAAGATGACTTTCTTAAAACGTTTTAAGTCAAAAAGAGTTTTTGTTATCTTATAGGACTTAAAATAGTACACAAAGGTGTAGAAACGAAGGGAAAATATTCGCATAGACTCAAAAAAACTGGAAAATTTTTTTATTTTAGGGGCTTGATTCTATCATTTTTCTTCAATTTGAAAGGGGTATACTTTCAAAACGTCTTTTTCCCCCTTTTGGATTACGGTCTTTTTGTTAGATTTAAGATAGTGAATTGGATACATTCATATTCAGGAAGCCCATTGCTAAAAGGTTTTAGAAAAGCAGACTCAAACCTTTTAATAAAAAGCTTACTTTTCGGTTTAAAGAATGCCTGTTTACTAGATTTTCTTTAAACGAAAGTCGACCACTATCCTTTTATCATACTGATTAAGATAAGGGGAAGTAGGGAAGAGACGGCCCGAATTTACGCCTGCGGAGATTTTGGAAGAAGTCGCTGAAGCAGGAATTTCATCTCTCTAAAATAAGAGATTTGAAAGTTCATAATGAGCCAAAGTGGTTGCTTGATAGTATCTCATTTAAAGGAGGATTTTAGAATCACATGACCATTAGCCAAACTCTTGAAAAAATCGCTTCTTTTTATTACGGGAAGGAGTTGAAAGATTGTAATAATCGAGAAGTGTATTACATCTTACTCGATTACACTAAAGACTTACTCAAAAATGTTCCTGTAATCCAAGGTGATCGTCGTTTATACTACATTTCCGCTGAATTCTTAATCGGAAAACTTCTTTCTAATAATTTATTGAACCTTGGAATCTATAAAGAAGTGCGCGAAACGCTTGAAGCCAATGGTATTTCTCTAGCTGAAGTGGAAGAATACGAACCAGAACCATCTCTTGGGAATGGTGGTCTTGGTCGTTTAGCTGCTTGTTTCTTAGATTCCATCGCTACACTTGAATTGCCTGGAGATGGGGTTGGCTTAAACTACCATCTTGGATTGTTCCATCAAAAATTTGAACACAATAAGCAACAAGAACTTCCTGATCCTTGGAAAACAGATAACAGTTGGTTAACTGACACAGGACGTTATTACCCAGTTCAGTTTAAAAATTTTACCTTGCCAGCTCATCTTTATTCCATTGATGTAGTGGGTTACTCTGGTAAAAAGAACAAATTGTTCCTCTTTGATTTGGATTCAGCAACCGATCAGATTGTTCACAATGGGATTCAATTTGATAAAAGCAATGTGTCCCAAAACCTCACATTATTCTTATATCCAGATGATAGTGATGAAAAAGGTCGTTTGTTACGAGTGTACCAACAATACTTCTTGGTATCGGCTGGAGCCCAAATGATTTTGGAGAATGTGATTTCAAAGGGATATCCTTTAAATACCTTATCTGATCATGTTGTTATTCAAATTAATGATACGCATCCTTCTATGGTTATTCCCGAATTGGTTCGTTTGTTGATGCAACATGGAATGTCTATGGATGAAGCTATTGCTCAAGTAGAAAAAACTTGCGCCTATACGAATCATACGATCTTGGCTGAAGCGCTTGAAAAATGGCCTGAGCATTTCTTATATGAAGTAGCTCCAGCTTTGATGCCCATTATTCATCGATTAAATGAAATTGCTAAAACGCGTTCTTCTAATCCTAAAACAGCCGTTATCGATCAAAATAAAACGATCCATATGGCTAACATGGATATTCATTTTTCGAAATCTACAAATGGTGTGGCAAAAATTCATACTGACATTTTAAAAAACACGGAACTTCATGATTTCTATGAACTCTATCCGAATAAATTTAATAACAAAACCAATGGCATTACCTTCCGTCGCTGGTTGCAAGCTTGTAATCCTCAATTAACGGACTGGATCGTATCCAAAATTGGGGACGGATTTTTGAAAGATGCCGATGAGCTTTCTAAATTGATGCCTTTTACTAAGGATCCAGAAGCGCTCAAAGAACTTGGAGCGATTAAAGAAGTTAAAAAACAAGAACTAGCTACTTTCCTTAAAGCTAGACAAAACATTGATTTAGATGTGAACTCTATCTTTGACATTCAAGTTAAACGTCTTCATGAATATAAACGTCAACAGATGAACTTGCTTTCGGCGATTAATCTGTATCAGGAAATCAAAAATGGTTATAAACCCGAGCAGAAAGTTACGATTATCTTTGGAGCTAAAGCTGCTCCTGCCTACATTTTGGCTAAAGACATCATTCATGCTATTCTCGTTTTCTCCCAGATCGTAGCCAACGATCCAGAAGTATCTAAATATCTCCAAATCGTTATGGTAGAAAACTACGATGTGACTTGTGCAGAAAAACTGATTCCAGCGGCTAATATCTCTGAGCAAATTTCTTTAGCTTCTAAAGAAGCTTCTGGAACTTCTAACATGAAATTTATGCTCAATGGAGCCGTAACTTTGGGTACAGACGATGGAGCTAACGTAGAAATTCATCAGCTCGTGGGAGATGATAATATCTTCATCTTTGGTGTGGATAGCGATACAGTTATCGATAACTACGCTAAGAGCAGTTATCATCCACAAGACGTTTTGAAGGCGAATTCAAAACTCAATGCTATCGTTAACTTCTTAGTGGGGGAAGAAATGTTAACTCTTGGAGATTCCACTTGCTTGCATCGCCTACATCATGACATCACCACTAAAGACTGGTTCATGGCTCTTCTTGATTTAGACGCCTATATGAATGCACGCAAAAAAGCCTATGCGGCTTATGCTGATCAAGAAAATTGGAATAAGATGGCTTTGACTAATATTGCGATGGCTGGCTTCTTCTCCTCTGATCGAACTATTGCTCAATATGATCAAGATATCTGGCATTTAAAAGCCACAAAAACTGAAGAAACAAAATAAAATTTGAAACGTAACCGGGAATCTTTCTCGGTTTTTTTTATGGTCTACTCAGAAAATGAGCTTATGAGAGATTCCATAAGCTATAGAAGTAAATATAAATAAAAGATATAAGTATGATGTTAAAGAATAGTTTTAGATTGGAGGAACGGTCTTTGAATGCTTCTCGTTTTATCGCTTTTTATGATGCGATGTTAGCCATTATCATGACTTTAATCGTTTTAGAACTTGAGATACCTGATTCAAGTCATCTCTTTCGTCTAATTCCAGCGTTTATTTGTTATGGAATTTCCTTTTTTTGGCTTGGCTTTATGTGGATTTCTTCGTATACGGCATGGAAACACCTGGAAAAGGTTTCTCCGCGCACTTTATTTTTTATGTTATTTTCCCTTTTCTTCAGTTCCTTTTTTCCATTTTCGACTACGCTAGTCGTTGAAAATTTTATGTCTAAAGATGCTCAAGTGTTTTATGTGAGCCTCGTATTGCTCATTACACTGAGCAACTACATGCTCACGCAATCGATGAATAGAGATCATTCGACTCCAATTTTGGAGACTCTATTTATGATTCCAATGAATCTAACTTTATTCGATCTAGTTGTAAAATTTCTTGGACTTGGGTTAAGCTACTTTGTTTGGCCTCCATTTGGAACCATTAGTATTTTTATTGCAGTCATTGTCCTGACTATTAAATTGTTTATCGATTCAAAAGTTCATTGTCAGATGAATTGTAATTTGGAGCCAGATTCTAATGAAATTGCCTCGAACGGAAAAGAAAGATAAAAAATCCAAGGGAAGTTGAAAATTTTTAACTTCCTTTGGATTTTCTTCGTTTCTAGCTACCCAACT
>CAZTNF010000069.1:0-8363 GCA_964615295.1 uncultured Erysipelotrichaceae bacterium
AAAAGGCAGTGAGGTCCTTTTTTTGCATGATTGGTTTTCCTCCATCATGACAGGCACAATCCATATTCGGATCACACATAAGGAATAATGTGTTCTTAATGCCTGCCTGTATTCTTTATCTTTCTTTATTTTATCTAAAAGTGAGCGAATGAAAAGGCTTAACACCTGTCAGGTTATCATCACTTTTTTATTTTTTCTTGACTACAATTCGGCTCTTCTTTTCATGCCTCTTCAAATCCTTTTTCTTAAGGAAGAAGTCAACAGAGAGATTATTTCTTCTTTTGAAGAGGGGAACTGATTGTTTTCTCGATACAAGGAAAAGAAGTTTACAGTTCCAAGAAAAAGTGATTAAGCTTCGTTCAAAGACGAATCCAAATATCCTTCTTCTTTTAAACGCTTCTCATAAGCTAAAAGAATAGTTTCAAGTTCAGAATATGTTTTTATTTTAGAAAGTTGGTCTTTGTATTCTCGACTGTAGGGCAATCCTTTTAAATACCAGCTTGAAAGTCCGCGCATTTGGGATAAGGCGACTTTTTCATCTAAATCCTCACACAAATAGCGAGCGTGATTGCGGCAGGCCTCAAAGCGTTGTGGCAAGGAAAATTCATGATGGTCTTGAGTAAAGTAATCCGTACATTCTTGAATTAAAAAGGGATTGCCAACAATTCCCCGTCCAATCATGACTCCATCGCAACCAGTCTCTTCCATCATCCGAACCATATCTTCAACACTTTTGACATCTCCATTGCCAATTACGGGAATGGATACGGCTTCTTTGACTTTTTTAATCCAACTCCAATCGGCTTGCCCTTCATACATTTGGGCGCGAGTACGAGCATGTACGGTGAGGGCACTCACTCCTGCTTTTTCCATGGCTTTGGCCATTTCTACACAGTTGATGGAGTTAGCATCAAATCCAAGGCGCATTTTAACTGTAACTGGCTTTTTAACCGCTTGGACAATAGAAGAAACGATATCGTAAGCGTAATCGATATCCTTCATCAAATAGCTTCCCGCTCGGGCTTTGATGACTTTGTTAACGGGACACCCCATATTGAAATCGATGATGTCACAATCCGTTTCCTCATCCAAGACTTTGGCTGCATTTAAAAGTGTTTCTTTATCATGACCAAAGATTTGAAAGGACACAGGGTGATCTTCTTCATCACATTCCAACATTCGCCTTGTGCGTTGCGAATCGTAAAACAGAGCTTTATCAGACACCATTTCATTGCAGACCAGGCCAGCACCAAATTGACGGGCAATTTTTCGAAAGGCTCTAGTAGATACTCCAGCCATCGGAGCAATCACAAGTGGCGTGGGTAATTCAATTTCTCGAATCTTCAACGACATGAGCTTCTAAGGCGGCACTTTCTTCTAAATTTTTATCGGTACTCTCTAAGATGGCTTGGAGTTCGCTTTCGTTAAAGTGATAGACGTTATTGCAAAAGTTGCAAGTTACATCCGCTCCATGATCTTCTTCAATCATCAATTTTAATTGGTCTGGTGAAACTGTATGTAATAAACCAGCTGTTTTTTCTTTGGAGCAAGTACACCGAAAAGCAATAGGCAAGGTTTCCAAAACTTCCGCATCATCAAAGAGATCTTTGGCTAGTTCTTCTAAGGAAGAATCATCGTAGTCCTCAATGAGGGTACTCATGGGTTTTAAGCCAGATAAAATGTGTTCACAAATGGAAATATCTGTATCTGTGGCTCCGGGCATCATTTGTAAAACAAGAGCGCCTGCAGCTTCTACTTTTCCTTGAGCATTGATTTTAACGCCTACGCTGACAGCTGTAGGGGTTTGTTCACTTAAGGTAAAGTAATAGGCAAAGTCTTGACCGATTTCTCCATTTTGAAGAGTGACTGTTCCCGACCAGTTTTCTTCCATAGATAAATCTTTAGTCACAGTGAGAGTGCCCGGCAATCCAATTAAATCGGAGACTGCAATGGGACTTCCATCTTCACTCACTACATGGTTGGTGACAAACCCACGCACATTTCCAGTAGGATAGGCATCGACCACAATCGAGCCTAAAGGTCCTTCTCCTAAAATGTTGATGGTCAACATTTCTTTTTCACTTTTAAGCATGCTTCCCATAATAGAAGCTACGGATAATACTCGTCCTAAGGCATCCGTTGAACTATTGGACAACATAAACCGGTTCATAGCCTCTTGAACCATATCGGTTGTGCGGTTGATGTAGTAACGAACATTTCCAGCCAAGGCCAGGGCTTTAACAAGTTGATCTTTCATCGTAATAGCGGATTGGATATCCATGAATTTTGTCATGAAAGGAAAATCCGCTTCCCTCCTTCAATATCCATTAGCCTATTTGGAAGGCTAATTTCCTTAAAAATGCGCGAGCAAAGAAAACAGTCTCTTTTCTAAATACAAGCAAGGTTTCTTTTCAACCTCCCTTTTAGAGGTCGACCATTTCCTTTTCTAAATCTTGGCATTTTCTCTTTTTATTATACAAATTCAATTGTTAAGCTTCTTTTATAGGCCTTAGTTTGGGCGAATAAAGCTCTGCATTAAAGAAGCCGAATCTTTGATAAAATTAAAGAAATAGAGAGAAAAGATTTGAAGCGGCCTGTAAGAAAGGATACAAATGGGTATGAAAAATCCAACAAAGCCTGCTAGTGAAATGAGTCAAAAAGAACTTGCTTCCTATATTGACTACTCAGTTTTAAAACCCGAGTTTACTCCCGAAGAAATTATTGCCTTAACTAAGGATGGAGTCGATCTTGGTTGTGCGACGATTTGTATCAATCCAGGATATGTGGAACTGTGTGAACCTTATGTAAAGGATAGCGAAACCATGCTTTGTCCTGTAGTGGATTTTCCTTTTGGAACGAGCAGTACAGCTAGTCGTCTTCAACAAATTGAACAAGTGAGCCACTCCGATCAAGTACAAGAAATCGATATTGTGGCCAATTTTGGAAAAATTCGTGCGCATTTATACGATGAGGTATTGGAGGATTTAACCGCGTGTGCTCAAAGTGCTCATAAAGAGGGAAAAGAACTCAAAGTTATCCTCGAAACCGATGCTCTTACTTTAGAAGAGGTTTTAAAAATGGTGGAGGTTTGCAAACAAGCTAAGGCGGATTTTGTGAAAACGTCGACTGGCTTTTTAACTGGCTATGAAAGCCATGGGGCCACGCGAGAAATCATTGGCCAAATGTTAAAAGCGGCTCAAGAAGACATCAAAGTAAAAGGATCAGGATGCATTCGGGACCGCCAACATTTTTTGGATTTGATTGATATGGGAATTGATCGCATGGGCGTGGGATATCGCTCTGTTCCGGTAGTTTTAGCCATTGACTAATCCTAAACTCAAAATAGACTGGGGCTTTTTGAAGCATTCCAGTCTGTTTTTGTTTAGCTTCACGCAAAAAGGAGCAAAACCATAGTTGGCTTCGCTCCTTAAAAAGGATCAATCTTTTTTGGTTAATTCGTGTAAAGCGACATCGACAGACTTAGGATCTGCTGGCTTGGGTTTTGTTTCCTCTACGCTTACTGGAGAAGTTGATTCTTCCTCTTGAGGCAAAGCGGGAAGATTCTTTTCCAAAGATACTTGAACAACTTCCTGGCTTTCCACTTCGATTACATTTGGATCATGAAGAGTTCCATAGTTCCGTAAATTCATAATTTCTTCGCTCGTAAGCGTTTCATGATCAAATAAGTTTTGTGCAATCAAGTCGAGTAAAGCGCGGTTTTCGGTCAAAATGCGTTTGCAATTGGCATGACAGGAATCTACAATGGAACGCACTTCGCGATCAATTTCGCTTGCTACACCAGCGGAATAATCAGAGCCTTTGGTGTAATCGCGACCCAAAAATACATTGCCTTCGGGATTAGCGTATTGAATGGGCCCAAGCGAGGACATTCCATATACCCGAACCATATTTTTGGCAATGGAAGTAAGCTTTTCAATGTCGTTGACCGCTCCAGCCGAAATTTCTCCAAAGACGAGTTCTTCGGCCGTACGCCCCCCTAGTAAGCCAGTGATTTGGGCGATCAATTCCGAACGACGATGGAAATACTTTTCTTCCTTTGGAGTCATTAAGTTGTATCCACCTGCCTCACCACGAGGAATGATGGTTACTTTTTGAACGATATCAGCATCTTTTAACATCAATCCAATGACTGCATGTCCCGCTTCATGATAGGAAACAAGCCATTTATCTTGTTCGGTGTATTTCTTTGACTTTTTGGCTGGTCCCATCATGACACGATCAATGGCTTCATCTAGATCTTCTTGAGTAATGACATTTTCTTGATTGCGAACCGCTAAGATAGCGCCTTCGTTTAAAACGTTGGCTAAGTCTGCTCCAGAAAAGCCTGGAGTTCTTTGAGCTAAATTTTTAAGAGAAATCGTGGGAGCTAAATGCTTATTTTGCGCATGAACTTTTAAAATTTCTTCACGCCCTTTAACATCAGGTAAAGCAACAGTGATATTGCGATCAAAACGACCAGAACGACGCAAAGCAGGATCTAAAACATCGGGACGGTTAGTCGCCGCAATGACCACAATTCCATTGTTATCGCTCATACCATCCATTTCGACGAGAAGTTGGTTGAGCGTTTGTTCCCGCTCATCATTTCCCCCGCCCATACCTGCTCCACGCTGGCGTCCTACGGCATCGATTTCATCAATAAATAAAATACACGGCGCATTTTTTTGGGCAGTACGAAACATATCGCGAACACGACTCGCTCCAGTACCAACAAACATTTCGACAAAGTCGGAGCCAGAAATGGAGAAAAAAGGCACATCCGCTTCTCCGGCTACAGCTTTGGCAAGCAACGTTTTCCCTGTTCCAGGAGGTCCTACCATCAAAACTCCTTTAGGAATGTGCGCACCCATATCGGTGAACTTTTTAGGATACTTTAAGTAATCTATGATTTCTTTCACTTCTTCTTTTTCTTCTTCACATCCCGCCACGTCTTTAAACCGTACTTTGACATTGTTTTCAACACGCGCTTTGGATTTAGAAAATTCAAAAGCTTTGTTTGCGCCTGTGGCTCCACCCATACGGGAAAAGGCTACATAGAATAACAGACCAATTAAGATGAAAGGGACCATCTGACCAAGCAAGCTCATCCAAAGGGTGCTTGCAGCGGGATCCACAATGGTGATAGTACCCCCATCTTTTTCAAGCGTATTGGTTAACCAGGTTACATTTTCCTCAGTATTTGGTATCACCACACTGTAATTTTGAGTGTGGCCATTGAGAGTGTAATCACCCTCTGCTTTGATGATGTTTTCTGAAATATTCACAGAGGATTGACGGAAGGTCGCTGTTTCAGCAATCTTTTGAAATTCTGTATAGTTCATCCGTGTCGTTGTATTTTGGGTAGAAAACATAATCAACGAAGCTAATATGATTACAATAAATAAGGTTGGCAGATAATTCAGCCATTTTTTCATAAAAATTTAGGATTAAAACCCCATGATGAATCAGGGGAGCAAAATCCCGATCCCCCTTTCTTTATCTCATTATTTTCTCCTTACGATGAAAATGGTGTTAAAGTCTAAAAAACTTAGTTTTTAGCCATTCTGAGCCTAAAATTTAAGATGACCTTTTCAAAATATATTTTTGATCATCCACTTTTTAAAGCTTCTGCTTTACGATACAAAAATTTTTTCAAAAAAAGGGAAAAAGAAAGAGACATCCCTCAAAAATTTGAGCTTTTCTTTTCTTTTTCTCTTTTTTTCTCATTCTTAATCCAAGTAGACATGAATGCGCCCTTTGGCTAGAAAACCAAAGGGCGCAAACGTTTTAATACTCTTCATTAGCATACACGCTATCGTTTAAAACCCCAATATAAGGTAAATTGCGATATCGCTGGTTGTAATCTAAGCCATAACCGACTACGAATTTATCAGGAATGGTAAATCCAATGTAGTCACCTTGAACATCAACCACGCGACGATCAGGTTTATCCAAAAGAGCTACAATTTTTACATCTTTGGCACCCTTATGATAGAGCAAACGACGGACTTCCTGAATGGTTCGTCCAGTGTCGATGATGTCTTCCACCACTAAAACATTTTTGTCACGGGCAGAAAGATCCATATCTTTATCGATTTTGACATTGCCAAGTGAGCGAGTTCCTTGATACGACGAAACGGACATAAAGTCAATTTCAATGGGTTCTTTGAAGTATTTGATCAGTTCGGCCATAAACGGAATGCTTCCCTTTAATAATCCAACGACCACTGGAACCTCATTTTTATTTAGATAGTCGGTTTCGATTTGTAAAGCGAGTTCAGCACAACGCTTTTCAATTTGTTCTTCCGTAATCAATACATCTTGGATGTCATCGCTAATGGATTTTGGCATGATCTTATCCTTCCTTTTGGTGAAGTAAATTGAAATGAGACAAAAGTCAAACGAAGTTCTTATAGAAAAGATTTAGTTTGGATTTGACACTTTCCATAGCTTTAGCTAGGGGTAGAGCCGCCACTAGGCCTGTCCTTCCATAGTCTACATGAGCCTATAGTTTTGAGTATATCCTAACCTAGAGTAGGAACCATCGACCACAACAGGCAAACTCTTCTTTTGAAATGTCATATCTCGATCGTGGACGCTTGATATACCAAGTCAACTCACTCCCTAATGATAAGCCATTCAGCGCCTTGATTAGGAATACAACTATGAGAACGAGAAAAGCGGTCAAGTGAAAGGAGCTTATATCCCATACTAAAGAGATAGGGACTTTATAGTGTAGTTGGTAATTGTATCATATAGAATCGTTCTTCTTCTGACTTTGTGTAATGCCTTTTATCCGCCCCTATAAGAGCGGCGAAGATAGGTCCCGATTTGGCTTCAATGACGGGATAAAGCGGCCGTAAAGCAGCCGGAATTTTTCGATCGCGTAAGTACCGTCCAATTTTTTTATGACCAAAGCGTAAAGCTAAGGTATCACTCGGTTTATAAGGACGAATAAAAAGTGGAAAGTCATCTTCCTTCACATAAAATGATTCAATTTTTTCCCCTTGGAAAGAAAGGGAGAAGTGACCATACTGCGAGCCCATTTGGCATAGTGTTTGAAGATGCTCAAGGTTGTGGACATAAAAAGGAATGGGATTGGCTTTACTGATGATTAAGTGATTATCGTGGACTTGAAGATTCCAAGAAAAGATCAAAGGATGAAGACTAGAAGTAGGCTTAGATTGATCTAAATGAAACTTTGGAAGAGGACCCAAGATAGGTCGAGTGATGGTTTGTTTTTTGCCTGTGGCGAGCTTTTGAAGGAGATCTTCGAGTTCTTTACGCGCTGTATGTTGTTTTGTTGTGTTATAGAGGAAAAGATCTAAAGCTAGCCAGCCAAAAGGAGAATTTTGAATGGCTCTAAAGTCATTGGTCTTGGCTAATTGTCCAGCTATTTTTTTTTGCATCGCTAAAATCGCGTTGTATTTGCGAATTTCCCACAACCAAGCTTGATGCAATACAGCAGAAGCTGGTTCAATGAGTTGATGGCGCAATTTATTGCGCTCATAGTTATCCTCTAAATTGCTTTCATCAATTCCATACGAAATATTTTGATTTTGACAAAAGATTTCAAAATCTTTTTTCGTCCAGCTCATAAATGCAGGTTTTAAAAAAGGACGGACTAAGTTAACCCCTTGATACATCGTGCTCACTTGCAATCCATAATAGTTGGGCAATCCATGGCGTTGACGTTGCAACATCCAAGTTTCAATGGAGTCTTCCATGTGTTGGCCAAGCCAAATTTCATAGGATCCATAGATATGAGCAAGATGTAAAAAAAACTCATAACGAACAGCTCGCGCCCATGCCTGAAAGTTTCCAGGTACACTTTTTTGGGGATGAAGAATCCAGAGCGTTCGGTTATACTTTATAGCCCATTCCCGCACGAGGGCCTCATCGCGAAAAGCGGACTCTCGCTTTTGATAATTTACATGCGCTATAACATAAGGAATTTGTTGCTGTTCTAAGTAGGCTAGCAAAGCCATCGAATCGGGCCCTCCAGAAACAGCAGCCACCACACATTCATTCTTCATGGTCTCATTGTAACAGCCTCAAGTACTTAAAAAACAATAAAAATAGATCAAATTAAAAAATTGTTTCAAGGATAACTTTTTTAAGAGAACCCAAAAGAAGAATTCGAAAACTGAAGATGTTGGCAGATTGAAACATGAAAAAAAAGAGTCCAACTGTATTTGAACTGGTTCCCAAAACATCGAAATATGTTCTCCGCTTTGTACTTCTATTTGGCCACCTCTAAAAGCATGACACAGCTGGAATGAGTAACGGGTCGTACCCGCTTCCAACAGCTGTTTGCATGCGGCAACGGACTCCTGAACATGCCTTCGCTGATCTAGAACACT
>CAZTNF010000070.1:0-8241 GCA_964615295.1 uncultured Erysipelotrichaceae bacterium
TTGAAGATAATCGGCTAAAATAGTCGCTTTGTTTACCCCTAAAGCTGTTTCAAGGAGGGCTGCCCCAATCCCTGTCCGATCCTTGCCTTGGGTACAATGAAAGAGCGTTCCCGCTGGAGCCGCCAACAAGACTTGAAAAAATTTTTTCCAAGCTAAAATAGACTTTGGATCGGTTACACAAATGCGATAAACCTCTTGGGCGAGTTCTAAGGAATCTTCAAAAACATCATAGAGAGTTTTGGCTGTCCCACCAGTATCTTTTTCAATATCATGAATATTGTAGACACTAGCATGATAATGAGAAGCATTTGGAATAGGGCGATCGGGATGAATGAGAATTTCCGCATTCGTCCTCAAATCGATGACATCTTGAATGTCCATGTATTGCAACGTCAATAAATCATGAACATTGGCATGAGCTAAATCGGCCGAACGCAATAAGCACCCTGGTTTAATGACCAGACCAGATTCTGTTTTCATGCCCGCTAAATCGCGACAATTTTGAATGGATTCAAAGGGAAGATGGACAGAGGCTTCTACCATTTTAAAAATCTCCTTTTATTTTTAAGTCATATTTTAGTTATTATATCTTATCTTTACCACCAAGGGGATCGATATGGCTTTTAAGAAAAAAGAGGTCGGATCCACTCCAACCTCTTTGAAAAAGACGCCATACTATTTGTTGATGTGATGGTTAAAAAGCTCAGGAAGCTTTTCTTCGATGTAGTCGATCAAAAGAGTCGCCGATCGATCACATCCAAGCATGTCCGAACGCAAGCAGATGTCATAATTTCTTGAATCGCCCCACTTGAGTTCGCAATAGCTATTGTGATAGTTTTTACGCTTTTTATTATGGGCACGCATCATAGTTTTCGCACTGTCTAAATTGACTCCGTGTTCTTTCATGATGCGAGGCAATTTGAAGGCTTCATCGGCCGAAATAAAGAAAGATACCATGGAAGGATACTCTTTGAGAACTTCTTCAGCACAATGACCAAGAATGATAAAGGAGTCACCTGCTTTTGCCTTGTTGCGTAAAAAATCGAATTCTAAAGTTGCAAGAGCTGCTTCGTTGGAATTAGTGAGGCCGCGCACGGTACGGCTGGTTAATTTCCAACGAGGAGATTCATCACAATAGTAGAGATCTTGAACATCTTGTTGGCGAGGAAGACCGAGATTTTCGAGGATGTTTTTTTCATATACGGGCAGTTTTAAGCGTTTGCCTAAAATATCCGCAATTTCGCGGCCTCCGCTTCCAAATTCACGGTCAATCGAAATAATCAATTGATTCTCCATTGTGTGGTTTGCCTCCAATTCCAATGCTACATCAATACATAACGCATCAAAATCACAGCCGTGGAGATCGCTAAAACCAAAATAGTGGCTGGAACAGCGTACTTACAATATTCTTTCCAGCCAATGGGGTAGCCATTTTTCATGGCAACGGCCGTGCCGACAACGTTGGCACTCGCTCCGATTGGGGTGGCCGAACCGCCAATGTCGGTTCCAATACTCAACGTCCAGGCCAATACCCGAATGTTGATGCCTTGAGTTTGAGACAAAGTGGTAATAATTGGAATCATCGTGGCTGAGAAGGGGATATTGTCGACAAAAGCACTCGCTAAGGCCGAAATCCACAAAATAATGACAATGACTAAAATAATATTACCGCCAGATACTTCAGCGATGAAATAGGCAATTCGTTCTAGAACCCCAGTTTTTTCCAAACCGCCAACGACTACAAATAAGCCGATGAAGAAAAGCAACGTTTTATAATCGACCCGCTTTAAGATCACTCCCGCTTTTTTGTAGTTACAAATTAGAGTAACGAGGGCAATAAAGGTACCAATAAACGCAACAGTTAAACCAGTAGAAGCGTGGCTGACAAGCAAAACCACCGCACACAAGAAAATCAAAATCGAAACAATAAAGGCTGTTTGGTTTTTTATAGCCTCTTCGGGTTTAGGAAGAGTGGTAGGATCAATCTCTTGCTTATCGGCTTCTTGAAGTTCCTTATGGAAACAAAACCAGAAGAAAATCATCACGGCTACTAATGAAATCAACGCGATGACACCTGTATTGCTCATGAAGTCAAAGAAGGTTAAACCAAGTGACGTTCCGATGATGATGTTAGGGGGATCTCCACACATCGTGGCCGAACCGCCGAGATTTGAACAGAAGATTTCCGCTAAGATAACTGGAACGGGATTAAATTTCAAAATCCGAGCCAATTCCACTGTTACAGCGGCTAAAAACAAAATAACGGTGATGGAATCAATAAACATGGAAAGCACGGCTGACATAATAGTAAACACTACAAAGATCGAAGATGCTTTGTAGTGAACTAACTTAGCTAGCTTCAAGCATAGCCATTGAAAAAAGCCAGCTTCGGCCATTCCTTCGACCATAACCATCATTCCAGCAATAAAGATGATGGTTGACCAGTTAATGCCAGAAGAAGATTCGGCACTTTCAGAGGCGACGCGCCAAAACGAAGGGGTGAAAATGCTTTGTACATTCAAGGTTTCAACGATTGCATCCCACGACTGTAAACAAAGGGCAAATACCAATACAAGGGTAGCTAAGCCACACGCAAGGGTGATGTAATGGTGAGGCCATTTATCCATAATGATCAGGATAAACATGAGTAGAAAGATGCCAATCGCAATCCATGGAGCCAACGCGGCCATATATTTTCTCCTTTCCAGAGCGTTTGGCCAGGAAAAGCTTATAGACCTGAAAACCAAATGGAAACAAAGTCTATAAGAAAGGACAGCCAAACTGTTGGAATCGTGTCCACTTGTTTCCTTTTTTGGAAGCGTTGTTGGATAGAAGGTGGTATGAAGTCATAGCTGGATCGAGCTTTTTTCTTTTCAAGAAAAAGAAACACTAGCCTCTCCCTTAAATCCACTTCAATGGTATTGGATATTTTTGGGGAAATGGGTTAGAAAGCCCATTAGATCTTCTCGTCTTAAAACTTCCACCGCTTTATCTTCCCAAGTTCTTCCCTAAAATGAGAAAGATCCAAAAGATTTCAGTCTTTTATAGGAGTCTAACTCTTCTTCTCAAGTCTAAAGAAAAAGAATAAAAGGAGAAGATTGTTGGAAAGCTTTTCTTCTAGTTTTCTCAAAAGTGTAATAAGCTTTTTCCTTTCGAAAAGGGAAACAGTAACTTTGTGAAAACTTTGGTAAAATAACCCCATGGAAACGCAAAGAAAAATTCGAATCTCTAATGTGTGGCTATTGGTTTGCCTTGCATTAGGCTTATTGGGGTTGATTCTAGGCACGTTTGTCGATTTGCCATTGGATCAAATGTTGTATCAACCTAATGTCTTCTGGGCACAGTTTTTAGCCGCGGCTGGTCCAGCCCCGATTTTCTGGTGTATTGGTGCGGCAGGATTTTTGATCATTGATGTCCTCAATGGTACAAGCAACTCCATTCCTGGTTGGGTGCTTGGCTTCTTTTTATTGCTCATTGGCCCTGTTTATATGGGGGATTCATTTGTGGATGAGATGGCCATGGATTGGAAAATGGCGTGGGTCATCGGTTTGCTTTTGAGTACTTTGCCAGCCTTAGTGTATTACTTCCTCATGCGTCACACCTCAAGGAAAGATAAAATTCAATGCATCTGGATTTTATTGATCGTTTGTCTTGGCTCCCTAGTGATCGTTCAAGTGGTTAAGCGGTTATGGGTTCGACCTCGCTACTTTGTGATTGCCGAAACGGGAGGTGAAGTTCCTTTTGTTCCCTGGTATTCCATTGATCGTTCCCTTAAAACGCAATTTGCTGCCCTTTATGAACAAGAACACGATTTTTTCCGTTCTTTTCCTTCAGGACATTCGCAATCTGTAACCTGCCTCTTTTTATGGGCTTTGATTCCAGTTTATACCCAAAAAGGCAATGAAAACGTGGTGATGGGACTCGCTTTGGTATTGAGTTGGTTTACGATGTTGAGCCGTTTAGTGGTGGGAGCCCATTTCTTAAGCGATATCAGCGCGGGCTATCTGATCACTTTTTCACTCTTTGCAGGTTGTTGTTGGTTCTTTGGTCTTACAAAGGGAAAATCCAGCCGTAAATCTCGAAAAAAAAGTCCAGCCATTCATCGCATTGAAACTAAAGAAGCATCCGATTCTTCTGACTTAGAAACTTCTCAATCCATACCGACCCCTCAAACGTCTTTAGAAGAGTCAGAACCAATTGCTATTGATGATGTGATTTATGATACTCAAGTGGATCTTTTAGAAAATACTATAGATGAACCGCTTAATCCTTTTTTTCAATCTTTTGCTCAGCGTCAACAAAATCAACCTAGAGCAGAAGAAGATTCAGTTTCTTCTATTCCCTCCTCTGTAGCGGAATTGGTTGCTTCTCAACATGCCAAGCAAGAAAATGAAAAATCTTCCCAAGAAGAAAAGAGCCTTACTAATAAAGAGCCTTCGCTTTCCACTTTAGAAGAGATCGCAACCACGGAAGATACTTTGATCATTGATGATTCTCTTGAAAAGACCATTGAAATTCCTACTATAAAAAATTAGTTCCTAAAAACAGTTTGTCGTTTTAGAAGGCAAGCTGTTTTTTCTTTTCTCTTAAAAGGCCATCTAAAAATTAGAGGAGGAACATAAGTCTTTTCTCTTCGTAAAAATTTGATGGTATACTTCAAATCATATTTTTCTTCTTAAAAAGAATCTCAGTGAATTGGCCTTAGGATAAGGCCAAAGTCTGTTTTCTTCTGGAATAAAAACGCCTAAAATTGAAAGAGAATGCTTTAAACATCCAAAACTGGATCGTAAGAAACTAAAAAAGGAATGTAAGTGGAGAAATAGAAAGGAGAAATTCGGGTTTTCCTGCCGTGCTCTATAAGTGTGGATCTCCACTCCGAATATCATGTTTTCAAAAAATCTTATGGATCTCCTCTATTGTGCTCTAATCGGCTATGCCTTTGGCAATATTCTTCCGGCCTCCATTTTAGGCCATTTTAAAAATAAAAATCCATTTCATCATGGATCGGGTAATCCGGGCATGACCAATACCATCAAAATTATGGGAAAGAGTGCTGGGGCAATCGTTTTGATCGGTGACATTTTAAAAACGGTAGTCGCCATTTTGGTAAGTGAATACTTATTTCCTCATTGGGGACAGGTGATTGCGCTTTATACAGGCCTAGGAGTTATGCTTGGCCATTGTTTTCCCATTTGGCACCACTTTGAAGGGGGAAAAGGTGTTGCCGTGGTGTGTGCGACCTATATTCTTTATGCGCCTATTCCTGGAATTGTAGCTTTAGCTTGTGGAGGAATTGCCTTGCTTTTGAAAAAAGGGGTAAAGGTGGCCGCAGCCATTATTCCCTTGGTCTATTGCATTTGGATGCTCTTTCAATTTACTTGGCTTTCTTATCTTCCTTCTTTAGCTATGGGCCTTCTCATGGCATGGTTGAATTTGCGTCCTAACCGTTTGCAACCACCTGCTCTTGAGACTTCAAAAGAATCCATGAAAATCGAAGCTCCCACTACGACTCAAATTCCTGCTTCTGCGCTTTCTTCTAATTCTTCTCTTTCTCAAAAACAGTCCGAAAAAGTTTAAAGCTTCTTGTCCATTCAAGAAGCTTTTTATTTTCATTTTGTTTCATTTTATAAAAAATATACTCTTTATGGACTCTTTAGACAAAGAGAAAAACAGCTCTAATCAAAGGAAATTTGGCCAATAAACTCTATTCACTTTTTAACTTAATATCATACCGTTTTCATGATTTGGAATTTCTCTTCTTTTTGTAAGGTAAATAGGATAAAAATCGATTAAAATGAATTTGACCTTAAAGAGATAGACCTCTAAAAAAGGGATCTATGCTAAAATTTCTATTTTTATCTTGTTTCATATCTTTTACATTGGTTCTGACATCGTAAAGCAACCCTGTCTATTCTTTTAGCTATCGTTTCCCATCTTGCTTTTCGATTCAAGACAACGTGTGTCCTTAGTTAACCCTATTTCCTACTTTTACTTAAAACGAAGGTGAGACAGAAAGGAGTGTCGGCGAAAAACGATTTTCCATCTTTTCGCCGAGTGGTTTCATGATCCAAATTCAATTTGATCCAGAAACAGAAAGAGAGCTTCGCAAAACCGATACGAAAAGCCGTCAGCGCTTATCTCATTACATTGAAACATTAGTCGCACGTGATCTTGAGGACTGGTTTGATGTAAAACCCGTCCAATCCCATACTGATACATGGATTCCAAACCCTATTACCTATTCTTCCTTGAATTATGAGGAAAAACTAACTGCTTAAATTTCTTGATTTGCACAAAAAAAGCTTCAAGCTTTGAATTTTCCAAAGCCTGAAGCTTTCTTTTTAGACTACCAAGCAACTGCAATATCCAATTGGGTGTGATTGGAAAGAGCAAAGGTTCCAGTATCGCACACGATTCCCATTCCAAGCGAGGTAGGAATTAAAGAGCCGCGGGGACGAGTAGGCAAATGAGCTGCTACCATGACGTAATCACCAAGCATTTTCACTCCGTCTTCTCGGACCCAATATTCATCATTATTTCCAATTGAACGCATAATGGAGATAACTCCTTGCATAGGTAAATTATAGTAAGTTTCTTTTCCGGAAGGTCCTTGGTTTACCCCCGCTGAACGCGTCAAAACGGGTCCATTCCATTCGTAGGTACTCTCCACTTCAAGTTCTACTTCTTCTCCATCATCCAATTCATCAATTGTAACCGCATCATCTTTTACATTGGCCGCTACTTTTTTATCCGCTGCGATTTTAGCTTGTGCATCTTCACGGATGTTTTTTTCCTCAGCTTCGCGTTCTTGTTGAATGCGAAGTTTTTCTTTTTCCTCTTCGGAAATAGCTAAAGTAGAAGGTTCGACATGAACGATTTGATCGTCCACTTTCACTTCAACCGTTCCATTTAGGTTATAGCCAACTAAGGTTCCAGAACTATACTTTTCCACTTCTCCTTCACTGTGAATTAAATCCACGGAGTTAGTTTGAATATCTTCTTTAAAGACTACTGGAATATTTAATAAACTGCCTTGAGCCATAGGGCTTGAGGAAGAAATGGCTTCTTTTGCAAAAACAGCAGAGGATCCCTGCGGCAAAAGAAAGCACAACCCCAGAGCAGCGCTCAATACTTTATTTCGAAATTTCATGTTATGCCTCCTAAAGTCCCGCATCCTTTAAGGGATGTCTTCACGCACCACTTTAAAGGCAAGGGACATTTTCTCTGTTTCTCCTTCTCTACAAGGAGGAAGTAGAGTATTGACAGTAAGATCGGCTTAGGTCTTGGTGTGAAGAGATCTTACTGGATGACTCTATTTCGTTTTGCAACAGAAACGAGTCTATCAGATAAAGACATACTTTTACAAGTAAAACAACAAAAAAAGTAAAAAAAATATTATTAAATTCTTAAGACAAAAATTAATTTATCACTATTTAGATAGAATGAAAGCGAAAACTTAAATAGAGATTAAAACTTCATCTAAAGATTAATTTGTTATTTTTTCTATATTTAAAACACATTTAAAGTGAATATGGATTTTTTCTTTTCATTATGAAATGATCAATTTTATTAATTTAAGTCATGGGGTCTATTCCCTTTTTCTTTAACTTTGTTTACAAATAAAAAACAAAAATTTTTGGTTTTTTCAATATGAAAGTAGACGCTTCCATAAAAATGTCCTTCTCTTAAATTTCTCTCCCAATTATTCCTCGGTAAATATAGATACCTTAGGTAATTAGGTAATAACTGAGCTTTTTAGGTTTGAGAGAATTTTAAAATACCAAGATCAAGGAAGAAGGACGAGGCATGGTCTCGTTTTAGGGAAATCAAATAGTATTCTTAAGTTAATCTCATCAATAAAAAAAGCATAGATTTGTATTTCTATTGTTTTCGATCTCTATAAATAGGGCAGAATTTAAATTTCAAACATTTTGAATGGACAAAAAAAGACTTTCTTTTGGCGTAAAAGAAAGTCCCTTAGGTAATCAAAAGAATTCTTTTTTATTAGGGCTACTTTTCATAAAATCTACTCTTAGTAGATCCTTCTCGTTTTCTAAAGCTAAAAAGTTGAAAGATCAGTAGAAATTTTTTTCTTTGTTTGCAACCTTCCATTCTCTTTTGGCTTATATCCTAGTGAAAGGAGAAATGATATGGTCATTCCAAAAAGGAAGATAAAAGATAGCCTCTTTATCTCTCTCTTCCAAGTTAAGCCTTATTTGCTTGCGCTTTATAAGGTTCTTC
>CAZTNF010000071.1:0-5008 GCA_964615295.1 uncultured Erysipelotrichaceae bacterium
CAATGAAAAAGAAGCGGGCAGCCATCACTACACAGCCGATGAAAAAGAGCGTGATGCGCTTGTTGCCATGGGTTGGAACTACGAAGGCTTAGCTTGGGCTGGTCTTCCTGCACAGGAATAAAAAATGAAAGCTCAGAGAGTTTCTCTCTGAGTTTTTTTCTTTCCTTCACTTTAAGTGCGATAAAAGGCTTTGATTTTTCATTTTAAAATCGTGACTTTAGGAGAATAGATAAGGGAAAATAGAAACACATTGTTTAAAAGAAATGAGAAAAGAGGAATACTATGAATAAACAGGAAGTTCGATTCTTTGAAGCCTTAACAAAAGATCGAATGGAGAATGCAAAGGTCCTTGAAAAACGCTCCGTACGAGGCATCAAAAAAAGTGTAGTCGAAAAGTATTCCGATCAAGCACACTTTATTTATGAACTACTCCAAAATGCCAATGATGCAAAAGCGACGTAGGCTCGCTTTGTCTTGGAACCATCGCGTTTAATTTTTGCCCACAATGGAAAGCGCTTGTTTTCCATCTCTGATCCCAATCAAGAGGAAATCGATTCAATCAATGGAAAATTAGGCGATGTCAATGCGATCACCTCAATTGCCAATTCCAATAAAACCACTGCTTCGATCGGTAAATTTGGCGTGGGATTCAAAGCGGTTTTCCAGTACACTTCTACTCCTTTTATCTATAGTCCAAACTTCTGTTTTAAAATTGAGCGTTTTATTGTACCAAAGCTTTTAAAAAACGATTTTCCCTCTCGAGCTTCGGAGGAAACGCTATTTGTCTTTCCCTTTGATCATCCTGATAAACCATGTGCCAAAGCCTATTCTGAAATTGCTGATAAGCTGCGAAATTTGTGCTATCCTCTCTTATTTTTATCAGAATTGAAACACATCGAATTTGAATTGGAAGATGAAATAGGTTTCTACCACAAAAAAATAAAAAGAGAATATTCCTTTAATAAAACAAAGGCCCAGCTTGTTCTCCTCACTAAAAGCTTTACTCATGATAAGAAAGATCAACTTGTGGAGGAAGAACTTTGGCTTTTTTCTCAAGCCGATGAGGCTAACCGTGAATATTGTGTGGGAATTTTCATCGATCAAAGAGGAAAATTACGTCCTGTATGCCTACCTGCTTTTTGCTTTTTTCCTACCAAGGAAGTCACGGGCTTAAACTTTATTGTTCATGCGCCCTTTCTTTTAAACGACAGCCGTGAGGGAATCTTAGCAGGAGAACCTTACAATTTGAAAATGGTTAAAAATTTGTCTTCTCTTGCCGCCCAGGCCTTTCGATATTTAAAGATTATCGGTCAAAGGGAATCCAAGCGCTTAATCGACGATACGATTTTGCAACTCATTCCCTACAACAAAAAAGCGTTTTCCTCTCTAGAAGATTACAGTCGAATCTCCTTTCTCCCCTTTTATGAAACCATTCAAAATCTCTTTCGCACTGACCCTATTCTTCCTACCGTTGATGGATATGTCGCAGCACGTGATGCTTTTTGGGGAGCTACTTCGAATTTACCTAAACTTTTTTCCAATACCCAACTACAAGAACTTGCCAATAGCTCTACAGCTAGCTGGATCTTGATCAGTAAAAGTCGGGATGCAATCAAAGAGGGGAATAGTATCCTTACTAAGTATATCGATCAATTGGGTGTTACTTCGCTTACAGACTTAGATTTGATTACTGGTTGGCCTTATCGATACAATCGAGCAGAAGGCAAAGGCATTACAGCTTCCTTTATAGAAGGACAATCATTAGATTGGCTTATCCAATTTTATCAATGGATCAATGCTTCCTCAAATCGACGAAACGCGATCCTAAATAAACCTATTTTTATCAACCAAGACCGAAAAGCTGTGGCAGCTTTTAAGGAGGACAACAAGCCAAATTTATTTTTTCCTCGAGAGAGAGAAGAAAATATTGAGAGCTATAACCTAGTTCATCAAAGTTTAATTGAAAATGGAGAAGCATCTAAACTTCTTAAAGCCATAGAAATCAAAGTTCCCTCCCAGAAAGATTATATTCATTCCATAATTTTTCCGTTATATAAAGGAAAATATGTCCCTATTCAAGAC
This sequence comes from uncultured Erysipelotrichaceae bacterium, assembly GCA_964615295.1. Taxonomy (GTDB): domain Bacteria; phylum Bacillota_I; class Bacilli_A; order Erysipelotrichales; family Erysipelotrichaceae; genus Allobaculum. The sequence continues at coordinate 2,083 of CAZTNF010000071.1, forward strand.
ACACACTTTCAGATAATCTTTAATTATTACTGTGAAAGCTCAAAAAAAGAAGCGAACGATCTCCTTCGAAATCTGAAATCTCTGTCTATTTTCGAATTTGAAAAGAGTTCTTTATCGAAGACTAGTTTGGGAGAAAGAGGAAATGAACTCTATTTTCCCACACCGGATTTAAAGAAATTTTTTAAACCGACTTTAGACATAAAATTTTTAGCCTTTGAGAAGTATTTGCATTTAGTGGGAAAAAAAAGAGAACCTTTCCTCAAGGCTTTTTTGAAGATCTCGGGGTAAAAAAAAGCTTATTACTTCAAACTATTCACTATAAGCAACCAGAAAAGACCGAATTCTACATTCCAGGACTCGAAAACTTGATTGTGGATGTCGAAAAAAAAGCCAATCTAGCCTATTCCAATTATTTATGGAATCAACTCTGTTTGTTGATCGAAAAAGGGATCTTTTCTTTTGAGGTCTTATATTTTCAAGATACCAAAGAAGAATTGTTGAGAAATGAGCGGCTTTCTTCTATAGGAATCGCATTAAAAACTCGAAAATGGCTTGCCAATTCAAAAGGGAAATTCGTTTCCGTTCAAGATTTGACGAAAGATACTTTATCTTCCGCTTATACTCTTACTTCTCCTTCGGCCAATGCTTTGATTTCGATTTTAGAAATCAAGGATTCAAACGAGTCTAATTTAACCGCTGACCAGCGCAAAAAGATTGAAATCGCTGATAAGCTTCAAAAAGAGTTAGGTCTTGATGAACTGAGTGATGAGCTTTTAAAAAATTTTATGCTCTTTTATCGTTCCCAGAAAAAAACAAAACGAGTGGATTCAAAACCTTCCAAGGAGGAAGAGTATCCCTACTCCTTGAGAAATCAAGAGGTAAAAAGACAAAGTCTACGTTTTGAAACAGTCGATCAAATAAAGCCAAAAGATCAAGAAAAGAATGAATGGAAAGTAAGTCAGTCCACTTATCTAGAAGAACTGTATGAACAAGCTAAGAAGAAACCTCGCTATTCCTTTGGGTGGTTTAAAGTGCTTTTAGAACTGGAAAAGCTTAAAAGTATAGAGGAAAATCGCAATCAAAAAGAGATCACCATTCATTTTGGAAAGATTGAACGAGAATATGGAACCAAGCGAACACTCATTTTAAAGCATCCAAACCGGCCTATTCCGCAATTTATCGAAGATTTGGGTGATATTTCTCTGATTTTGGAAACAGACCAAACCAAAAAGACGATTTTTATTGAGGTTTCTAGCATTCAATCCTATACTTTGCACGTCAAAATCAAAAAAAATGTGGATCTCGATGAAATTGATTTTTCTAGGGTGTATTTAGCCACCATTGAGGTGAAAAGCCCCACCTTTCTTTTGGAAAAATTGCAAGAAGCTTTTAAGAAATTAAACTATTCCGATCATTTTGACCTCCAACAAAATCTTTGCAAAAACATCGAATTTGTATTTGGGCCGCCAGGAACTGGCAAAACGACTCATTTGGTCAAAGAAAAGATTCTACCTTTGATGAAAAAGGCTAACAAAGTATTGGTGTTGACACCGACTAATAAAGCAGCCGATGTTCTGGCCAAGAAGATTATGGAACAAAATACTTCCTATGAAAATTGGCTTATTCGCTTTGGCTCCACGGGAGATGAGCAGATTGAACAGAGTTCTATCTTTGTAGATAAGGAATTTAACATCATAAACGCTACTAAAAATGTCACCATTACCACCATTGCCCGCTTTGCTTATGACTTTTTTATGGGTGCAAATCTCATCTTTCTTGATGAAGTTAAATGGGATTATGTGATTGTGGATGAGGCTTCGATGATTCCTTTAGCCAGTATTCTTTATCCTCTCTATCGATTGAGACCAAAAAAATTCATTATTGCAGGAGATCCTTTCCAAATCGAACCCATTACTACTGTTGACCTTTGGAAAGAAGAAAATATTTATACCTTAGTCGGACTCAATTCCTTTAAATCACGAAAAACCAAACCTCATGAGTATAAAGTTATTCCTTTAGAAACCCAATATAGAAGCATTGAGGCCATTGGAAAGATCTTTAGTCAGTTTAGCTACGATGGAATTTTGCAACACCATCGATCTTCTCATACTCAAAAGCCACTCCATCTTAAAGAAGGCCCAAGAATTGCTCCATTAAACCTCATTAAATTTCCTGTTAGTTCCTATGAAAGTATTTATCGATCTAAAAGGCTTCAAAAAATTAGCTCATACCACATTTACTCTGCTCTTTTTACCTATGAATATGTCTCTTATTTATCCAATTTGATTGCTCAAGCTAATCCTGGAAAACTATTTAAAATTGGGATAATTGCTCCTTATCGCGCTCAAGCGAATTTAATCGATAAACTCATCGCACTAAGAAGTTTTCCTAAAGAAATAGATATTCAAGTAGGGACGATTCATGGCTTCCAGGGAGATGAATGCGACCTAATTTTTGTGGTTTTAAATACACCACCAACCATTTCAAGCTCCAAAAATATGTTTCTAAACAATCCTAACATCATTAATGTAGCCATCAGTCGAGCACGTGATTATCTATTCATTCTCATGCCAGATGACCACACCCAAAACGTAAATAAGTTGACTCAAGTGAAAAAACTTGAAAGGTTAATTAAAGACTCAAATTCTTGGGCAGAATACTCCAGTGCACAATTAGAATCTCTCCTATTTGGAACTTCTAATTTTTTGGAGAACCATTCCTTTTCCACGAGTCATCAAGATGTAAATGTGTATGGTCTTCCAGAAAAAATCTATGAAATACGTACAGAAGAAAATGCGATTGATTTACAAATCTATCATCAAACGGCAAATTCAGTTCTTCATCCTGCTTTAAAAGATGCAAGTTCTTCTATTAGCTCTGCTTCAAAAAGTACAAGTTCTTCTGTTAGCTCTGCTTCAAAAAGTAC
>CAZTNF010000071.1:5108-8172 GCA_964615295.1 uncultured Erysipelotrichaceae bacterium
TTCTGTTAGCTCTGCTTCAAAAAGTACAAGTTCTTCTGTTAGCTCTGCTTCAAAAGATGTTGAAGATAAAATGATAGTAAAGGTTAGAAATTCTAGAGGAGAGTTTGTTCCTTTTTATTTAGTTCCTTATGGAAAAGAAGTTAAACAGTGGTCGGATAAAAAACTAATAAAAGTATTTATTTCTCCCTTTGCTAAGCGTAAAAAAAACGATCCGAATTATGCTACAGTTTGGGTCGATTTGAAAAATGGAATTATTTTTATTTATAAGTACTTATTCTATTCTTATAAGTGGTACTTTATAAAAACTCCATTTTTTGAACTGTATGAAAAGAAACCGAAAGGATAAGACTTAAAAGAGATTCTCACCTCTAAAAACGAAAAAGACGGAGGAAAAAATATCCCTATCCAAAGATAGTTGATATTTTTACCTAGATTTTGATAGACATGACATTTCCTAAAAAGGTAGTCAGATCCACTTCAAATTTTGATCCTAGAGGTTTACTAAATTATTTCTAAACGAATTCATTTTTAAAAACCATTGAATTTGGAAAAACTTAAAAATCCCTTCCTAGCCAAGTTTCTAGGGAGGGATTTTTCGAAGAAAGATTTGGAATATTTCCTTTATCTTTCTCTATTGAGTAGCGATTTGTTCAAAGTTCTTTACGTTTTGATTGGAGCCGACCACGATAATGATATCGCCTTTTTCAAAGACGTATTCTGGATCAATTTCTTCAATCGTTCCTTGGTTGGTTTGAATCGCAATGATGGAAATGCCATAGCGATGGGGCAAAGCCAACGATTTAAGGGGTTGACCAGTGAAGTAAGAGGGTGCTTCGAGTTGCGCGATATCGATATTTCCCGACATCGAAAAGTAGTCGATGACTTTTTTATTGCTCAATTGATTGCCTAAGCGCTGTCCCATTTCTTGTTCAGGATACACAACTTTGGCTCCGAGTTTTTCCAAAATGGTTCCTTGGTCTTTTGAATTGGCTTTAGCAATGACAGTAGGAACTTGTAAGTTGAGACAGTATAAAGTGGCTAAGATATTGGCATCCATTTGTTCGCCAATCGCAATGATGGCCGTTTGACAATCGCCTACTCCAATTTCTTCCAACGCATTTTGATCGAGATGGGCGATGACATAAGCATAATCGGTTAAGTGACGCAATTCGCGCACACGATCTGGATCTTTATCAATGATTAAAACGTCTTGGCCATTTTCGGAAAGCGTCTGGGCTACAGAAGCCCCAAATCGGCCTAAACCGATGACCGCATAAGCGGCTCGATTGGGATTGAAGGATTTAAAATGCATCGAATCTCTCCTTTCTTTTTATTTTTGACTCATTTTAGCCAATGAGGACATTTTCTTCAGTATAGCGAGCTGCCGGTTCGTCTCCCGTAACGAGCAAGTTGGCAATAGTCACTGGCCCTAGTCGACCAATAAACATGCAGATCATCAATACCCCTTTAGAAACTCCACATAAGGTCGATGTAATGCCACAAGAAGAACCGACGGTCGCAAAAGCGCTGACCACTTCAATTAAGATGGAACTTAAACTGATTTGCGGTTCCAATATACAAAGCAGAGTAGTGGCTCCCATCACTGCACTCAAACCAAAAAACAAAACCGTGGAGGCTTTGGTAAAAATGATATTGGGAACGCGGCGATAAAAGACACTGTCTTCATCGTGCGCTGCAGTAGAAGAGATGGCTTTTAAACCAATCACAAACGCGGTAGTGGTTTTGATTCCCCCTCCCGTGGAGTTAGGAGAAGCGCCAATAAACATCAACATGATAAAGATCATCAAAGCACCATTGCCAAAAGCAGAGAGCGGATAGGTGGAAAATCCAGCCGTACGGGCCACTACCGATTGGGTAAAGGCTTCAAGCCAAGTTTGGCTCGTGCTCAGCTTTAACAACAGCGTTCCACCTATAAGTAAGACAATCGTCATGAAGGTAGCAATCTTTGTAGTAAGCAAAAGCCTATTCCATTTAAACTTTTTGTCCCATAGATCATGCATTGCCACAAATCCAAAACTTCCCAAAATTACCAAAGCATCGATGGTTAAACAAAAGAGAAGATCATTCGAATAGGGAATGAGCGAGTCTCCACCAAGAAAGATATCAAACCCCGCATTGTTAAAGGCCGAAATAGCTAGAAAACAGGCGTGCTCTAAAGCTTGGCCAGGGGAAAAGTATTTGGCCAACAAGACCCACAAGATTAAAGCGCCAATGGCTTCAATGCTAAAGGTCATGGCCAAAATAATCTTGGCTACATGAACCACATCCCGATAGCCCGATAAGTTTTGCGCTTGCACAAAGAGGGCCCGAGCCTTAAAGCCAAGCCGACCTCCCGCCATTAAGATCAATAAAATTCCTAGAAGAACGACTCCCATCCCCCCAATTTGAATGAGACAAGCTAAAACCAGCCGTCCAAACAGACTAAAGGTCTCACCCGGAGTGACGACGGTAAGTCCCGTTACACAAACCGCACTCACCGCTTCAAAAAGAGCGTTGTAAAAGGAAAGAGAATAACCAGAATTTTGAGAAATGGGCAACCACAATAAAAAAGCGCCCACAAAGATCACTCCGGCAAACCCTAAAACCATTAACCTCGCGGGTGAGGCTTTAAAAAACCATTGGTACAATCGTCGAATAATGAGCATCCAAGTCCTTTCTTTTTTTCTAAACAAGGCTTGTACCATGACAAGCAAAGATTTCTTTGGAAAGAATATAGCATGACTCATAAAATAGGTTGGTCTTGGTTCCCATCAAAATTCCCTCACTAAAACAATCCAAAATAAAAAATAGGAGAGGTTTCAAAAATAAAATCACAATGAAAAAAGCGATGGGATCACCCATCGCTTTTTATTCATATTATCTTGTCTCTTTATTCCATCCTATGCTTCTTTTTGTTTAAAGGGAAAAAAGCGAAAGAGAAGCAGAAGAGGAAGACAAAGAATCTTAGGTAAGACTCTTATTTTCTTTACTCGGCTGTGACATCCTCCCCCTAAAGAGGCGGGGGCTTCCTTTCGCACAAGCGAACAGTCGGTTCTCGTTCGAT
>CAZTNF010000072.1:0-8121 GCA_964615295.1 uncultured Erysipelotrichaceae bacterium
TTCAGTTCTTAAATAGAACAGAATAGGTCATTTTTATTGGTATAAAAATATATTTGTAATATTAAAGGCAAAATTTTACTGAAATAATGTCTTTCAATTTCTAAAAATTCATTGATGCAAAGAAAAAAGGCCAAAGACCCAATTAAGCATTATTCAGAGGATTATGGATACAAAAAAACAACGCCCTAAATTCGAGAATAAGATCAATAAAACTAGCAATCTTTATGGTTGTTTATTTCGACAAGTTCGTTTACAGCAAGGTTTTTCCATTGAAAATGTAGCGAAAGCCATTGGCATTTCAAAAGGAACGCTTTGGGAAGCCGAACAGGGAAAACGCAAGTTTTCCTTAGCGGCTTTAAAAAAAGGGATGAATTTTATGGGAGTGTCCTACCAAGATACGTCGAAGGAAACGATCACCGAGATTTTGATTCTTATTCAACGCTTTATTACTGCTTGCTATTTCTACGATATCCAAGAACAAGAGAGGATATATCAAAAATTTTTAACCTATCATTTCAATCGCTATCGAACCTTTGACGATCGCTATTACTATTTATTGAGTTTAGAACTTCTTATTCAGTTACAAACCGATGATCCGGCTAGGCACGCTTATATTTTTCAAGGGAAAAAGTATCTTGATGAAGCCTTTGCCTATTTTCCGGAAAATCTTAAAGAGTTGTATTACTGCCTTCAAGTGATGTGGTTAGACTACAACGGACAATTGATGGCTATTGAATCTTATGTTGAAAACTTATTTTCTATGACCAGCCAGGAGCAATTTCAATATTTGCAACCTCTTGTTGGATATTATTCTTTACGCTCAAGTATTCATAATTGCCATTTATCCTCTATCTATCGCTACATCAACTTATTACGAGAATTTTTTCAAAGAGATTTAAACTACACTCGTATGATTTTTTTAGACAATTTGGAAGGAATTTATTGGGTTTTATTAGGACAATACGATGTGGCTCTTGAGCGCTTTGAGGGAATTTTGCGCAATGTGAATCAGTTTCAATTATCAGCTCCCTGTATTTCCGTTCACAATAGTATTCTTTGGTGCCATCTCATGAAAGAAGACTATGAAAAGGCCATCACTGAAGGAATGATTATTGAAACACTTTTTGGGTGTCACCATGAGGATCGCAATCTCATCTTTACCATTTACGCTGAGTACCGTCTAGGTCAATTGGAACAAGCTAAAACTCGCTATTCTCGAATGAAGGAGGCTTTATCGCACGCTAAATATCGAGATCAAGCTCTTTTAGAGGCTTTTCATGCCTTGCTTTTTGAAAAATTTGAATCATTTGAACAAAAATGTGAAGAAATTTGTAAAAACTTGTTTTTAGAGGATCGGCTTCAAGGCGAATTGGCACGCTTTTTATTAAAAGCCCTCTTATATGAATATGAGCGTCAAAACAAAGCCAAGGAAGCCTATTTTTTAAGAATCCGAATCGCAAAAATTACTAAAAAGCCCTAACCTACTGCTTTCTAGGGAAAGATACTTAATCAATAGAAGGATTGGCCAATCCTTGACGTAGAGCGGCTAACATGGCTTGATGAGCGGGATTTTCAGGATGATCTAAAATCTCCTTTGCATCCTTGGCACAACAATCCATCATCGCTAAGTCTTTAGTGGCATCCCCTAAAATAAAGGCTGGTAAACCCGATTGACGGGTTCCTAATAAATCTCCTGGGCCACGCATTTTCAAATCATAAGCAGCCAAATCAAAGCCGTTGTTGAGTTCTTCCAATTTCTGAAGTCGATGAATGGCTTCTTTGTTTTTAGCTGGCGATAACAAGTAACATTCTCCTTGAACTGGCCCTCGAGCACAGCGTCCTCGCAACTGATGTAAAGCCGACAAACCAAAGCGATGGGCATCGTAAATGACCATTATAGTGGCATTGGCGACATCAATTCCTACTTCAATGACTGTAGTCGCCACTAAAATTTGGGTTTCTCCTTGATGAAAGCGAGCCATTACCTCTTCCTTTTGGACATTTTTCATCTTTCCATGAAGCAAGTCGATGTGAAATCGCTCCCCTAACACTTGTTGCATTCCTTCATAAATTCCGCGAGCTGCAGCGATTCCTTCCGCTGGATTTTCTTCAATAGCTGGACAGACCACATACACTTGACGCCTCTCTTGTTCAATAGCTTTTAAAATACGAGCGAGTACGGGTTTCATCGAACCACTTTGAAAATACCTGGTTTTAACGGGCTTGCGACCTGGAGGTAAGGTCCGAATAGCGGATAGATCAATATCGCCATACATAAAATGAGCGGCCGTACGGGGAATGGGGGTAGCACTCATCAACAATACATCGCAATTGTATCCTTTTTCAATCAAAGCTCGGCGTTGTAAAACGCCAAAGCGATGTTGTTCATCCGCAATGACAAGGGCTAGATTGTCGAATTCTACATCGGGTTGAAACAGAGCATGGGTTCCTACAACCACTTGAATGGTTCCCTCTTTCAATCCCTTTAAGACTTGTCGCTTTTGAGTGGTCTTTAGAGAACTACACAGCAAGGTAGCTTGAACTCCAAAGCTTTCTAGACTCTTTACATGTTGTCGGGCAAGAATCTCCGTAGGAGCCAAAAGTGCGCATTGCCCTTTACTTAAACTCGCCGCATAAATGGCACAAGCTGCTACGGCGGTTTTTCCACATCCCACATCGCCTTGTAAAAGTCGATACATGGCCTTATCTTGGCGCAAATCGTTCAAAATATCATCCAAACTCTCACGTTGGTCTGTCGTTAAAGGATAAGGAAGCTGTCTAATAAAGTCTTCCACGAGTGCTTGATCGAAGATTCGTCCTTCTTTTTCCACATGAAATGACTGAGCTAATCGAGCGCAGTGGAAGCTTAAAAATTCCTCATACTTTAAAGCGCGTATTCCTTGATATAAATCCAATTCATTTTTCGGTTGATGAACGGCTCGTAAAGCTTGAGACAGAGAATAAAGTCGATAGCGCTCCCGCAAATAGTCAGGAACGCGGTCTTGAAGAGTATCCACTTTTTTTAGAGCTTTTTCCTCTAAACGCATCATCGTGTCTCGCCTCATTTTTGCTGGCATAGAGTAAATGGGATAGAGATCTTTGGAGAAATCAAGCTCTATTAAACTTGTCCAGGAAGCGATAACCGATTTTCTTCCTTGATAATATCCACATACAGTAAGAAAGCGACCAGGCACAATTTTTGGAAAATAGCCATAGGTAAAAAGCGTGATTTCAATTGTTTCTTCATAAGCTATGACAAGGAGTTTGGTAGCAATGCGTCCTCTTGAAATGTGTTGGCTACTCAATACGCTATGTACAAGGCCTTGAAAGAGGACTTCTTGCCCTGATTCCCACTCGCTAAAGGGACGAATAGGAATATATCGCAATGGATAAGTGTGAAGAAGCGCATCTAAAGATTGAATGTGCCGCTCTTCTAAAAATTTCTTTTGATTGGAAGTCATTTTGATCCCATTCCAGGCTGTATCCGACATCCCTTCACCTTCTTTCTCTTTATAATTTACGTTTTTTATTTCTTTTAACGTTTTCTCTCTTCTGACATCGGTGTAAGAAAAAGAGACAAAATCATATCTTTTTTTAACCTATTTGACCACTATAGATGACCAAGATCAGCAAAAAAGACGTTTTATGCTAAAGCACAAAACGTCCTGTACGGTATAAATCACTTTAATCAGATCCTTTATTTGCATTTGGAAATGAACTTGAGAATTTGACCTCATTGTAAGCTTGCCCATACCAAGAAAGAATGTTGCATTCTAAAAACACGCCTAAAATAGCTTCCATCAGCCCCAACATCACCAATTCATATGTTCCTTGAGCTCCTAAAGAGAAGTACAAAATCATTTCTAAGTAAATGGTTGGCTCCTTGAGAAACAACAACGAAGTAAATAGAGAAGGAGCATCGAAGCGTGTTGCAGAATATAAAGGCCCACCCATGAAATTATCCCAAATATACATTAAGGCAAACAAAAAAAGCCATATATTTAAAATAAGCCAAAATTTTGTTTTCCATACGGCTATAACGCTTTGAAATTGTAATTTGAAATTCATTTGATCCTCATAAATGGCTTTAAAGAAAAGAATAAGGGTAGGTAAGGCAAACAAAAGAGAGCTTGTGCCTAAGATGGCCCCTAAAATAGTACGCCATCCACTTGTTAAAGAAAGGGGAGAAAGACAATAGGCCGTAAAAAGATTGAGGATTAGACATAGAGTAAATACTTCTAAAACTTTTAAAGGAGCAAGTGTCTGTCGTTTTTTACCCCAGATTAGGGTACAGACAAAATACACTCCAAGGCCAAAGAGAGCTAACCAACCACACTCTAAAAGAGTATTCCAAGGAGCCATAAATTGAATCAAATACAACTCGCCTAGTCCATATCCCAAAGAGAAAAGAAAGAGATAAATCATAGGACGCATGATACTCGTAAACCGAAATGAAAAAAATTTCATAAAATTCCTCCGTATAGAGACTTTTTGAGGATAAAGCTAGAAATTAGAAACTATTTCAAAAAGACAGTGAAATTCAAACTTGAGATAGACTTGAAGCTTTTTTGTTTAATGAAATTTAGCCTTTACAAGAAGATAAACGCCTTTAAATTGAATAAGAAAGAAGATCTTGTGATATGGATTTTGATATTGATCTAATCAAACGCTTACTGTTTCGTCTCATTCGCCAGTTCAAGGGATATTCGATTGAAAATGTGGCTTCAGCCATTCCCATTTCCAAAAGTGTTTTATCCAACATGGAAAATGGGAAGCGAACTTTTTCTGTCCCAGTCTTTGAAGCGGGAATGGCCCATATGAATGCCCATTTTGAAGTGTTGAGCTTAGCTCAGCGTGAAGAAATTTTGGATTTAGTAGCTGACTTTATTCGAGCCTTGTATTTCTTAGACGACTTCCAAAAACAAGATGTTCTCCAGCGCTTTTTTAAGCTACACTTTAATCGCCAAAAAGATTTTCATGACGGATATTTTTATTTAGTTTTTTTAGAAATTTTGATAGAAATTGATCAAATTCCTATCGCTCTAGCCAAGGAGGAGCTTCAAGAACCACTCATTAACCGATTACGCTATTTAGAACGCATCATACTCGATATTCCAAGCGATTTACAAACTCTTTATGCCCTGGCTATTTTAATGTGGTTTACCAAATCTCATCAATGGCATAAAAGTCAGCGTTTCTTTGAAACCATCAATTTAGATCAGGAAATGGCTCGTTTTCCAGGTTTGATTCCTCTAGTGGCCTATTACCGAGCCAAATCTTTAGCCGTAGCTCCAGATTCTATGGTGGAGGTTCATCATCTCATTCAACATCTTCAAGATATTGCTCATCGCCAACGAAACTACCTGCGGTTAATGTACCTTGATTTTGACGAAGGAGTTTATTTGATGTCGATTGGCAATTATAAAGAAGCGCGCTTGTTGTTCCATCAACTTCAGCGATCCATTTTGCCCTCTTCTCTTCACTTTCTATCCCCAGTCATTCAAGATAATTTGATTTGGTGCTATTTAATGGCTCAAGATTTTAAACAAAGTCTTCAAGAAGCCAGCCATCTTGAAACCCAATTCGGTGCCTTTCCAAATTCAAATCTTGTCTTTCAAGTGTATTGTTTTTATCGTCTTGGACAAATCCAAGAAGGTCAAGAAGCTTTAAAACGTTTCAAATCCAGCCTTTCGACCAGTGAACAAGACTTAAAAGTCTTAGATATTTTTCAGCCTCTTTTAGATCGCACTATGACATCCGGAGTAGAGCGTCAAAAGCTTTTCCATGTTTTTTGTAGGCGATGTGAACGCCATTGGCATCAATATCTTAAAACGTTACCTGCTACTCGTGAACTCGCTATTTTTTTCTTACGCATTCAGTTATATGAACTAGAGCAAGCAGAAGATTATGTTGAAGCCAATCGTCTATGTCAGATTTTGGAATCGTTGTGTCAAATGCGACCGAAAATAGAGCCTCTTTTGTGGTCATCTTCTACAAAGTCTTCAAAATATTTGCCTTCCTGTGATTCCTGACAAAAAAAAAGAGCAGTTTTGCCTAACTGCTCTTTTCCTCTATTACAAGCGTTAAGATAATTGAAACTCTTAATCTTCCACGCGAATGGAGCGAATAACTTGGTCTTGAAGTGGCTTATCCATGGCGTTGGTCTTCACTTGAGCCACTTTGTCAACTCCTTCCATCCCAGAAGTCACTTTGCCAAAAGCGGCATATTGTCCATCGAGCCAGGGAGAATCTCCATGCATGATGAAAAATTGGCTACCCGCTGAGTTTGGGTTTTGTGAACGAGCCATAGAAAGAACGCCGCGTACGTGTTTGATGTCATTTTGAGCAAAACCATTGGCGGAAAATTCGCCAGGAATGGTATGACCAGGACCGCCCATCCCATTGCCTAGGGGATCGCCGCCTTGAATCATGAATCCGGGAATAACTCGATGAAATTTCAAACCATCATAAAATCCTTGGTTGGCTAGAGTTTCAAAATTTTCAACGGTTTTTGGGGCTTTGTCAGGATAGAGTTCGCCTTTGATGACATCGCCGTTGTCCATAGTAATTGTAAATGTTTTAGCCATTGCTATCACCTCCACAAGCAAAGAAAGGCTAGTCCTTGCTTGTGATTGTATTTTACGACTTATTTTTTGACTTTCGTCCCATACGCTCTGTAAGTCCCCTTTAAAAGAGGAAGGAGAATTTCATGTCAGCCATTCGTGTTTATTTAGTGGCTTTATCTAATCCCATTTCGGATCGTACCAAATACGAACGCCTCGTGGCTATTTTTGCTCAAGCAGGCATCGAACTCGAACTCTCCCGTTATCTTGAACAAGATTTACCCCCCATGACCAAAGCAGCCGATTTCAATAAGGCCGTACGCAGTGGCCGATATGCTTGGATTGCGGATGTTTCTGGCGGAGATTTGGCCAATTTGGTTTTACCCTATTTGGATTATGAAGCATATGCCCATAGCCGTACGATCTATTGTGCCTTTTCTGATGGAACTTGTATTGTCAATGCTTTGGCTGTTAAAGCTCAACGGCGTGCTTTACTTTTTCCGCTTTGGAATCAAGTCTCCATGCAACAAGCGATTCGTATATTCCAAGGTCAGCCTCTTGATATGCCCGTTCAAAGTTTAAATGGACCAGTGCCTTGGCCTAAACATGCACGGCTCGCTGGAGGCAACATTCGCTGTTTTTTAAAGCTTGCAGGCACTCCTTATATGCCCTGTTGCAAAGGCGGATATTTAGTTTTGGAATCGATGTCAGCTGATTGGAATGCATTTCGCTCTATGAGTGCCCACTTAAGCCAAGCGGGAGCTTTTCAAGAATTGCAAGGCATTGTCCTTGGACGATTTAACGTGCTGGAAACGCAATTTGGCTCTCGTCAAGCCACACTTAAAGCCATCGTTTCGTTTTTAAAACCCCTATGTGAAAATTATACCGATTGGTTTTCTTTGGATACTTTTGGTCATATCCCCAATAGTACAGCTTTGTGGGTTAGTCCCCATCCTATGATGGAAGTCAAATCGCTCATAAACCCAGAAGAAGGAACTCAGGTTTCAAAACAAGAAGATGGTCCCGCTAATTGGGTTAATTTAAAGAACAAAGCGACCTATTAAAAAAGCCTTAAATATATTCTAAGGCTGCGCTATTCTAGTCAAGAGACCTCAAAAAGAGATCTTGAAGTGAAAAAAGAGAATTGGAGTAAAGTATGAACGATTGTTTATTTTGTCGCATTGCAGCAGGAGAAATTCCTTCCTCTACCATTTATGAAGACAAAGACGTACGGGTCATCTTGGATATCAATCCAGCAAGTGTTGGCCATGCGTTAATTTTACCTAAAGATCATGCGTCCAGCTTATTGGATTATCCAAGCGAGAAATTAGGTCATGTCTTTGAAGTTGGCCAAGCTCTTGGAAAAGCAATGAAAAGTAGTTTACATTGCGAGGGAGTCAATATCATTGCTAATTGTGGAGAAGTGGCTGGCCAAACAGTGGATCACTTCCATGTGCATGTCATTCCCCGTTATCTTGATAAAAATAAAGATAGTCTGGTTTTGGAAAGTGGGTCTATTGGGCCTACAGATCCAAATGAGATTGTGACCCTTCTTCAA
>CAZTNF010000073.1:0-8100 GCA_964615295.1 uncultured Erysipelotrichaceae bacterium
TTCCTTAACGCTTGGATATAGTAGCATGCCGAAAAGGAATAGGCAAGCACTTTTTTGTTAATTTTTTCTTGATTTTCACAAGATTAGAAATCCATATCCTAATTTCTTAATTCATTGTAGAGTATCATACACAATTTTTAGTTTCAAGGAAACCCTTTTACTTTTTAAAGTTTACTTTTTCGATATATTTTAATTCTAATTTTAGACTCACTCCTAAAAATTAGAAAAGGAATCAATTTTAATCCCTATAGATACTAAAAAAGGAGCTCAACGAAATTCGTTATAGCTCCAAATCTAGAATTAAGTTGCTTACCTTTACCTTTAGGCTTCGGCTGGCGCTTGAGCTGCAGCAAGCTCTGTAATATAGGGATTCAATACATCCTGCAAAGAAGAATCGGTAAAGAAAGTATTCCCACAGAAGATGAAGGCGCATTGACTAATTTCCCCAATGGCTAATAAGAAAGCTAGATCATCGTAATAGTAGCGAGGGTCAACGATATAAATATTCCGATAATATGGAATCAAAAACTGAATCATGCTATTGGCATAGCTGTCTTTGAAGATTAACAAGTTTTCTTGTGAGTCTGATAACGTTTCAATGTGGACAAGAGATTGGTTCCGGCCTAAGAACAATTCATATTGATCTTTTTGGTTCAAAGCCGCTCGATCATAAATGCTCGCAGTTTTGGATCCATCTCCCCATGTGACAATATATTCTGTTCGTTTCTTATCTGGACAAATGTAAATATCATCCTTCAAATTTACTGAACCTGTTTTAGAAGCGAGGGTTCCTTCAAAATGATCAGAGACTTTGTAGGAGTCAAATTCTTCTGAGCTAATGCTTTGACCAAATGTCCCCATTAATTCAATAGCGGCTAATTTTGCTCCTTGGCTTGTCCAGTGATGATCTGTGCGATAAAAGATATATTCTTGAGCGTGGTCTTGTAGCGTTTTACGAACATCGGTTTTTAAAGTCCCTAATCCGTTATACAACATATCCAAACTGCCATTCACATCATTCACTGGCGCCATCATAGGTAATTTTGAAGGTTGAATAGTAGCTGCCGAAGGAGCGACTAAAACGGTAGTGGGGATTCCTGTTAAACCAGCAAATTGATTAATCACATTAATTTGGTTTTCCAAAAAGCCAGCGGCGGGCAAAGCATTTTGTTGTAAAAGGGCTCCATGCCCCAGGAAAACATCATCAATTTCTCTTTGACCACCTAGCTTGCGAACCAAGTAGTTTATATGGAACAAGAGATTTCGCCCTACAAATTGGTCGGAAGCATAGCTTTCTACTTCTAAGCCATAGCTTCCATCCACTACAGTTCCAATCGAGGGACTTGGAAAACTTTTTAAAGGCCGATTTTCCACTGCGGAATAGGCTGCATCCGGCATAATAAGATTCAACACAAACAAAAAGGAAAGAAGATAGATCAACATTGTCGATAAATATTTCCAGTAGCGACTAGTGCCTGACTGAGTTGGTTTTGGACTCATGCTGCATTCTCCTTTCTAAAAGTTAGCATATAAAAATGTTTGAGAGGTTTGAGAAATCAACATCGCTAAACAGATTAAAAAGCACAAACCATAGCCTAGAGCTCCGACAAATCCCTTGGAGTTTCCTCCAAAGAAGGGAGACCAGCGTTGAACAAGTTTATTTGGAAGTGGAGTACATAAGAAAATTCCCGCTCCAAAGAGTACTAAAGAGCTTAAAAGAGTAAAGACAGCGGCATTGTCAAAAACACCACTTACGCCAATAAAGAGGTAGCGTCCTAAACGTGAAAGAGCGACTCCAAGTGTGGTCGAGGAAAAAAACGTCCAGCCTATGAGTTGAGTTAAAACTACATAGGTATGTTGTAAAAATCCCGGAAGTTTTTGAAGAGTCTGATTTAGGGCGAAGCGTTCTAATAAAATTATTCCTCCTTGATAAAGACCCCAAAGAATGAATGGCCACGTCGAGCCATGCCAGATTCCAGTTAAAAGCCAAACAGTTAAAACATTTAAGACCCAGCGATTTTGGGAAACTCTGTTGCCTCCAAGAGGAATATAAACATAATCTCGAAACCAATCTGTTAAAGAAATGTGCCAACGGCGCCAAAAGTCTTGGACGGACGTAGCTTGATAAGGCTGATTGAAGTTGCGTCCAATTCGAAAACCGAAGAAACAAGCCATACCCCGCGCCATACGCGAATAGCCACAAAAATCAAAATACAATTCAAAGAAATAGGCAAATCCATAGATTAGATTGCCTAGCCAAGTTGTATTGGAATCCATAGTAGAAAAGACGAGCGCAAAGTTATTAGCTAGCATAACTTTAAAAATCAGCCCTTGTAAAAAAAGCGCAGCTCCTTCTCGTTTTAGCTTTTGGTTTACAGGATGGTTATTAAGTTGGTCTTTAAATTGTGCATAGTGTCCTACAGGACCCAGATTGACTCGAGAAAAAAAAGCAGCAAATAAGCCAAAGTCCACTAAAGAACATGGATCGGCTTTGTAGTAATACACATCAAATACATAAGAAAGACTAGAGAAGATATAAAACGATAAGCCAATTGGCAATGGAAAGGCTGGCAAGGCTATGGATAAACCAAACAAATGAAATAAGCCACCAATCCAAGAAGTAAAGTATTTATAAATGAAAAGAACGAATAAATTTACCCCTACCCCAAACCAAAGCACATGTTTACGCTTTTTACTTTGAGGAGCTAACGGAGATTCTTCCTCATAGGCTAAGGATTTAGCCGTCACCCAGTTCCACAACAAGACAAAGATCAAGATAAAAAACGATTGAAGCGAACCCCAAGCGTAAAAGATAAGCGAAACAATCAATAAAAAAAGATTCAAAGTTTTTATTTTTATCTTTGCTCGCAACAACAACTGATATAAGCCAAAGGTAATTGGAAAGAAGCCAATCAAAAAGACAATATCGGTTAGTTGCATATTAGTTCTCCTTTAAAGCCTGTTGAAAGGCTTCTTTGACTTGCTCCGTTTGAGTTCCTACATAATACAAAGCATAATTTTCTTCCATATCAATGAGTGCGTTTTTCATTAACTCTGCTTGTTCTGGAGCATACCCCTCATAAATCTGTTCTTGCGAATTTTTACGGGTGATGATCGCTGATTCAAAGACATCCGCGCTAGCTGGATCAAATTGAACCAATACGATTTCATTGGCTGACATAGCATCATCTAATCGATAAAAAGAAATATTGATCGCTTGGGCAGGATCCAAATTCAAGTAGCGTCGTAACTTTTGATTGTCTTGTTTGGGATACAGGCTTTGATCTACAACACTCAAGACACTTTGTTCCACATACTCAAAAGGAGTCGAAGAATTAATCTTTCCGCCTAAAATAAAGGTTGATAAGAAAATAAATAGTCCCGCTAATAACAGGCATTGTATCCATAGATACGGATTTCGAGAGTTTTTCATAAATCTCAGGATGGAACCCCTTGACTCGTGAAAGGGAATCCTGAACCTCCTTTCTTTGCGATAGCCTTTTCGGGATTTAAAAATTTATGCGTCTTGCTCCATATTTAATATCTAAATGAGTCTAACGCAAAAGATTCTATTGGTTTTCAAGCACAAATTCTTCAGAAATAAGAATCTTAGAATTAATGGCCACATCTCTATCCCTAAAAGCAAGAGAAGATCGACCTTTTCCTTCAATAAATAATAATTAGGAAGCACCTTACATCATACCGAAGTCTTCTTAAAAATAGACTTTTTCTTTTTCTAAAGTGATCTAAACTTGCATTTTTTCTTTTTCGTCTTCTTTTGCAAGGCTTTCATGAGGAATTCATCGAACAAGAAAAAATATTTATAAAGCTAAAAGTAATTTAGAAAGAAATAAACTATTTTTAGAAAATAAAATATTAAAAATTAAACTCAAAGATTTTCTAAAATTGCCATTCTCCAAAAGAGCCAATGAGGGAAAATAGCTCTTAAGGTCAAAAATAAAAAACGAGAAACCGTTTTAATCTAATATAGAGTGGTTTCAGCTTCTAAAACTTTTCGCTATGATATAGGATGCTATTCCAACCACTCAAATTATGGCGGGTTGGGAACGCAAAACGTTGTGGACTTGCTTCACATCTTAATATTTGATATTTGGAGAATGACTATAATGAGCACTCAAAAAAGCGACTCGAAAAAGCGATCCCATAAAATCGCTCGTCGCGCTGCCCTTTGGATTCTAAGTTGTGTTGGTGTCTTAGGCGTGGTGGGTGGCATTACACTCACTTCCATTTTGTCTAATCAATCCAGCTTACGAGAAGGAACCAGTTACCTTATAAACTTAGATCAAATAGATCTTCAAGCCCTCAGTGCCAAACTTGAAGAGCGTGATAGAGAAGAAAAACGGGCCAAATTAAATGCGGCCTTGGAAGATACGATCAACCAAGAGACATCCATTTGGCCTTTATTTGGAAATTCTATTATTTTAGGCGATTCTAGACCAAAAGGATTTTCAGAATTTGGATTTTTACCCGAGACTATTGTGTGGGCCCAAATTGGAACAAGTTGTTTAACTATTCCTAACTTTATAAGCCGTGTGGAACAGGCTTTGCCAGAAGTAATCTATATTTCTTTTGGTATTAACGATGTGTTGCATGGCCTTGGCACGCAAGAAGAAAATGGTTACGGGTCTATGATGGAAGGTTTCATTCAAGAATTGCTCACTGTTTCGCCTAATTCGAAAATTGTTGTCAATTCCATCATTCCTACCGCTACTTGGTTAACCAACTCCAATCCAGTTTGGCAAAATGTTTCCGAATACAATCGACAGCTTCAAGAAATGTGTGCCCGTAATGGATGGGTGTATGTCAACAACGATGAAATTTGCGACAACGGAAATGCTCCCATTTATGAGGGAGATGGCATTCATTTCTATTCATATTTTTACGAAATATGGGCTATTAATATGCTTCGAGCTCAAATCGATGCCATCTAGTGACTTTTACAAAAAAAAGAGTGGCTTTCTAAGAAATTTTTTGCGGTTGTCCTTGAAGAAAGAATGACTGTTTTTACCCAAAAAGATAGCTTTATTAAAAAGAGGAGGGGAGTATGGCTAGACCGAAAAAACAAGCGCCAAAAACTCAAAAACGCTCTTCCAAGAAAAAAACTTCTAAAGCGAGTGTGCCCTCAGCTACTCCTAAAAATAAGCCAAAAATAAACCAGAAGGCTCGTTCAAAAAAATCTTGGGGACGTATTGCGCTTTGGTTGACTCCACTTATTCTGGTTGGAATTCTTGGAGGCGTTTGGTACTACAAGGATCAAGTGCGCCAAGGAACGATGAAAGTGGGACTTGATTTTTTAACTACTCAAGAAAATAGCGATTTAGCTGGAATCAATTCGCGAGTAGATGAGCGCAATCGCCAAGATGCTCTTACACGTTTTAACAATGTTAATGAAGGGATTGGATCGGTTTGGACACTTTTTAAAGATTCCATCATCATGGGAGATTCTCGAGTTTATGGCTTTAAAAGTTATGGTTTTTTACCTGAAAATCAAGTTTTAGCCGAAGCTGGGTATACCATCAACAACATCACGGAATATCTTGATACCATCACCGCAACCCAACCAAAAGTTATTTACTTATCCTATGGCGTAAATGATATGGGTTTAGATATTGGACGGGAAGAGGGAGATAATGGATACCAAACTATATATGAGCGCAATATTAAAGCGATTTTAGAAAAATCTCCTAATTCAAAAATTGTGGTTAATTCTATTATTGATCCAACTCCTGCGGCCATCGCCGCAGCTCCACGTTGGGATAAAGTGGATGATTTCAATCGTCAAATCAAAGAGATGTGTGAACGAAACGGTTGGACCTATGTAGATAATTCCTCATTAGCTGATAATGGAAATGCGCCTATCTATGCCCCCGATGGTATTCACTTTTTATCCACATTTTATGAAACATGGGCTAAAAATATGTTAAAAGCTCAATATACTGGATTAAGTGCCTTATAAAGAGCGATTGAACATTTTTATCTAAAAAAAGGGGCTGTTAAATATTTAACAGCCCCTTTCGCTTTTATTTTGCGTTTGCCGCATCAACGGCTTCCATGATTTGTTTTAAGTTAATTGTGCATCCCGTTTTTACATCTTCTTCTTCTGCATAGCCATCAGAATTTAATTTAACGGAATCAATACCATGTTCAACCAAGTAATTTTCCAAGAATTCGATTTGTTCATTCCATTCTTTTCCAATACCTGATTTGTCTTTTAAGCCATAGTTAGTTCCCAGATCTTTTTTGGAATCACCATCAGAAGTGGTTTCGTCTATTTCAACTGCAGTCACTTTTCCATCTTTTTTAGTAACGGTCGCTTTAATTTCACCATCATCGGTTTCTACATAGGCAGTATTGCTTACAGCTCCATCATCTTTAGAGGTGTCGGTTGTACCACTCGAACATCCCACTAATAAAGTGCTAGTCAGAGCCAAAGCCGCTAAAACACGTGATTTCATGAATTTATTCCTCCAAATAAGCCAAGAACTTTATGGCTTATGTAAATTCATATTAATCATTCCAAGAAGAAACAAGCGAAAGAAAGCTCAAAGAAATACCAAAATTAAAAAGTTGAAATCTCAATTTCTTCAATGATTTCTTTCTTTTTCGCTTTTGCCTTTTCTAAGCTAGCTTGCACTAAGCCGGAAAACAAAGGATGGGGTTTATTGGGACGAGATTTAAATTCGGGATGGTATTGCACACCAACATAAAAAGGATGATCTTGATATTCAATAGCTTCTACTAAAGAATTATCTGGACTGGTGCCACTAATGGCCATACCGTGATCTTCAAATTCACGACGGTATAGATTGTTGAATTCAAAGCGATGGCGATGGCGTTCTCTTGTATGGTCAGCTTGATATAAATCATGAAGTAAAGTGCCATCATGAATGTGACAAGGATATCCTCCTAAGCGCATCGTTCCACCTTTTTTAATGTCCTTAGACTGATTGGCCATAAAGTCAATGATGGTGTGTTTCGACTCCTCATCAAACTCAAAGGAATTAGCATCTTCATAACCAAGAGCATCCCGGGCAAAAGCAATAGCCGCAATTTGCATTCCTAAACAAATACCCAGATAAGGGACGTTATGATTACGGGCATAACTTGCCGCTTGAATCATTCCTTCAATTCCTCGACCACCAAAACCGCCAGGAACAATCACTCCATCGAGTCCTTCAAAAACTTCATCTAAATTTTCAAGGTTTTCCGAGTCAATCCATTTTATTTCGAGATCCACTCCATTTTCAAAAGCACCATGATGCAAAGCTTCGGCTACAGACAAATAAGCATCATGCAATTGAACATATTTACCAATCAACCCAATAGTGACTTTTTGATCCGCTTGATGAATGCGCTCAACCATTTCTTTCCAGTCTTGGAGATCCGGTTCATGATCTTCTAAACCAAGTTTTTGACAAATGATGGGCGCAATGTTTTGATCTTCCAACATCAAAGGCACTTCATAAAGGGAATCAAGGGTACGATTTTCAAAAACACTTTGTGGTTCAACGTTACAAAATAGTGAAATTTTATCGAGTACAGACTGAGGAATAGCTTCATTACACCGTGCAATGATGAGATCGGGATGAATTCCAAAGCTTTGAAGTTCTTTTACGGAATGTTGAGTGGGTTTTGATTTAAACTCTTTAGATCCTGATAAATACGGAATATAAGTGACATGGACAAAGAGGCAATTTTGACGGCCCGCTTCTAAAGCCACTTGTCGAATACTTTCTAGGAAGGGTTGGGATTCGATATCACCAATAGTTCCTCCTATTTCAGTAATGACTACATCCGCACCACTCATTTTTCCAGCGGACATCACAAAATTTTTAATTTCATCGGTAATATGAGGAATAACTTGAACGGTTTGGCCTAAGTATTTTCCCTCACGTTCTTTGTTGAGAACGTTCCAATATACTTTTCCCGTAGTGAGATTGGAGTATTGATGTAAGTTTTCGTCGATGAATCGTTCATAGTGTCCGAGATCCAAATCCGCTTCCAATCCATCATCCGTTACAAACACTTCACCATGTTGATAAGGAGACATCGTGCCGGGATCCACATTAATATAAGGAT
>CAZTNF010000074.1:0-8050 GCA_964615295.1 uncultured Erysipelotrichaceae bacterium
AGCAAGGCACGCTAAAAAAGTCAAACCAATTTGGTTTGACTTTTTTATTTTTACTTTTTCTCTTCTAATGTCGCTTTTTGTTTTTGTGCTGCTTTGGCCGCTTTGTGAGCTTCAATTACCTTCATGATAGTATCACTAGGAGCTAAAGCTCCAGGGGCGTCTAAAGCCTGCCAAAAAGCAGGAGAAGGAGAAGGTTCTGTCGTATCATAGCCAGCATAGCCTTGAATGCCATCGACTTCAAAAAGCGTTTTGGGATCGTCTACCGAATGCCAAGAACGGGAAACCACACAGGAATCGGGATCTCGAAACATCGTTTCAAAGACTTCATAATATTCCCCAGGAGAAACAATGCTTTTTTGAATGGGAAGATTTAAACCGATTTCATTGAGTTTGGAAGCCGACCAGTTGGAGCAGTTATTACCAAGAAGTGTATACCAATGCCATTTTCCTTTGGTGTACATCCGGTATTTGCAACGGGTTCGATACCATAAGCGATTAGCATAAATTTTTTCGTATTGGGGGAATTGTTTTTTCTGCTCGGCAGGAGAAAGTTTCGCTAAATCACACTGCCAAGGGATGGTATCTTCCACTACTTTATCCATCACTTCTTGAAGTTTTTCAAGCTGATCTTGGCTTAAATGCAAGCCATATTCAAAGAGAGGACTGTTTTCAATGACACAACAGTTATTGGAATATAAATTAGCATCAGCGGTAAAGAAGATGCCAGGCCCAATAGTTTTGAACAACTTTTCCTCGGCCACATCATAGTCACCATAGGAATACATGACGCCATTCGCAGCAAAAGTCATGTGCCCATAAACGGTAGATCCATGGGTACCGGTGTGAATGTAAACTTGAACATTGGCTGGTAAATCGTTTTTACGCGCATCGTAGTGTACATCTTTATTTTTCATAGCTTCATTTTGCAAGTGACCCACAATAAAAGAGGGGATGACTCCCACAATGAAGCAGGGCAAGCTGATCCAATGGCTAATGGACCAATAGCGGGAATCGAGCTTGCTTGAAAACACCAGAGCTTCGATAAGACTTTGCACGCCTTGAAGGATTAAATAAACGCCAAAGACGAAACCCACGTATTTTGGCCAAACTAAAAAGTAAAGACCTGCAATAAGATAGAGGAAACCAGGAAGGCCTTCGGCCCAATTGTATTGATCGAGAACCCATTGAATTAAATAGATTACTCCAATCCCGCATAAATAAATCGTATATAACAAAGAGATCAAATCAGGTCCTGAAACAAAGCACACTATGCCAAAGATGAAATCCAATAAAAAAGCGATGAGACTCATGGAGTGATGTTGGGTTACTCCATGCCATAAAAAGGGTAAAGACGAGACCAAACAAATGCAACCGATGACTTTTTCTAGTCCAAGTTCCACTTTATTGGGAATGCATAAAAACACGATTCCGGCTAATATATAAAGCACGCCAGGCAAAACTCTTTTTAATGTTCGCATACCTAATAACCTTTCATGCTTCAATTATCCTCATCTAAAAGCAACTTTTTTGATTCAATGCCTTAGATTTCGCATGAATTTGACAAGCTGCGATCAACTCGTGGATATTCAGGAATAAAAAAAACAGCCCTTCTTTCGAAAGGACTGGAATATTCACATGGGGCGATCGACGCGGTTCGAACGCGCGAATGACGGAGCCACAATCCGTTGAGTTAACCACTTCTCCACGATCGCCAAAATGTTGCCTCACTTAAGGCTCATTAATAATACAAATTTTAGGGAGAGGTGTCAATGCCTTTTCAAGGCTTCTTCAAAAATTTTAAAAAACTTTTACCCTCCAAAAGAACAGAACACCAAACAAAGTTTGAAATTCATTTTACAATGGAAAAAAAGCGCCTAAGCGCTTGAAAGAGGATCTTATGCCATCTTCTCCAACTTTGAATACCCCAAATGTCACCCCTAAAATTTATAAAATTGTTTTAACTGGAGGGCCAGGAGCGGGAAAAACCACCGCCATTGCTCACATGAAAGATACCTTCCAAAAATATGGATTGGCAACGATTGTTTTACCCGAAACCGCAACCGAATTGATTAATGCGGGGATAGCTCCTTGGACTTGCGCTTCCATGTTGGAATTTCAACGCAATTTGTTTCGCCTTCAAATTGCCAAAGAAGACATCTATGAACAGTGCGCCCAAATCAACCAAAATCCTCAAGTGGTATTGATTTTAGATCGTGGTCTTTTGGATAATAAAGCCTACTTACCTAGTGAAGAATTTGAGGATATTTTAGAAGGCCAACACATCACCGAAAAAGAGATTTTGGATCGCTACGATGCAGTGTTTCATCTAGTAACTGCGGCTAATGGGGCCGTGCAAGACTACACGCTCGATAACAACCACACTCGTACCGAAACGCCCGCTCAAGCGGTACGGCTAGATGATCGCTTGTTATCCTGCTGGAAAAATCATCCCTATTTACGCACCATTCCAGCCACGCCCTCCTTTGAGGAAAAACTTCATCTTTTACAAGAGGAAATCGATACGTTCTTAGAAACTCAATGTGGACTGCATCCTACTCAGGATTAAAAACACCTAACCACAAAGAAGATCTTTCTTAAGGAAATAAAGATCTTCTTTTTCACGTGAACTAGAAAGGAGGAACTTTATGGACAATCCCCTCACTTTGCGTACAGTTCGTAAAAACTATGAGGCCTATTTAGAAAAGATCCATCCCGATTGGTCGATTTCTACCCGCAAAACAACCGTCTCTCGAGCCTTTTACTTGTATACCCATACTCTTGTTCCTTCCTTTTGGTCTGTTTTAGAATCTTCCAAGAGCCTTCTTCAAGCCAAGGATAGGCTTCGTCAACATTTAAAAGCTAAGCATCCCAATCAAACGATTTCCGCTAAACTCTCTGCCTGTTTTTGTGCGCTCTCAGGGCTAAAAGACTATATGGATGCCCAAGGGGGAGTCAAAGCGGTCATTGGTTTGGAATACCAAGCTGAACAAGTTTTGTATCAACAATCCAAATTAGTCTATGAAGAGCGGGTTTTGATGGAAAGTGAAGCGGCTCTTTTAACTCATGAAGAGGAAAAAGCCTTACCAGAAGGAGCCATTCAACTTCTCAAAGAATCGCTTCCTTTTTTAGAGGAAAGGGAGTTGCAACAATTGGTCAACTGGTTTTTGGCTTTAATGAACCACACTCCTTTTCTCTTGGATTCCATGAAACGACAAAAGCCTTTTTATGGCTTGTTGCTCTTCTTTTTAGAACGCATTGAGGAAGACTATGGAAAAGAACGCCTAACTCAAGCCCTTTGGACCCTACAGGAAAGCCTCCATCAAAGTTATGTCAAGTTTCACCAAGATCCTAAAGACTTGCGTTTGGCCTTAGAGCAATTGGCGAGTCGCTATGAGATCGCCATGCGCTTTGATGAGGAAATTTTAAAGGTGAACTTCCAAAACGATTTTCCTTTTTCTATTCCTAAATCCCTGCCTTCTCAACCTCCTCTATCCTCCCTTTCTTTGCCTAAGAGGGATTTTTCTTTAGCTCAAAGCCATCTTGAATCGATAGACTCCTTGCCTTCTACTCACCAAGAAGAGGATAAAAAAGAAAAGAGCGAGAGCTTACCACCAAAGCCTGTCCCTTCTAGGTATAAGCAAGAAGACTTTGAAGCGGAAGTCTTTTTAACCCCTAAACAAAGCCAGACCTTATGTTCCCTTTTAAAACGCAAAAAAAATCTCATTTTACAAGGGCCTCCTGGAACAGGAAAGACGTACTTGGCCAAGCGCTTAGCGTATTTGATGCTTCAAGAGAAAAATGAGGATTTGATTTGTAGCGTACAATTTCATGCGAATTATACCTATGAGGATTTCATCATGGGTTATCGGCCGACCAAAACGGGATTTGCTTTGCGACCAGGAGTGTTTTATACCTTTTGTCAAAAAGCCAAACAAGATCCAAGAGCGCATTTCTTTATCATAGATGAGATCAATCGGGCTCCATTGGCCAAGATCTTTGGAGAACTCTTTTCCTTATTGGAAAGCGATAAGCGGGGGCAATCTCTCCCGTTGTTGTATACCAAGGAATCTTTTTCCATTCCTGACAATGTGTACTTAATTGGAATGATGAATACAGCCGATCGAGCCATTTCAAGTATGGACTATGCGCTGCGTCGTCGTTTTGGATTTTTTACAATGGAACCCGCTTTTTTATCCCAAGGATTTCAAGCGTACCAAAAAAAAATAAACAATCCCAAATTGGATCGTTTGGTCAAAGAGGTTGAAGCGTTGAATGCTGAAATCCGAGAAGATGAAATTTTAGGTCCAGGCTTTCAAATTGGGCATAGCTATTTAATGAGTGAACAAGTGGATGATGCCTTTTTAGAAGGCGTGGTAAACTTTGAGCTTCTAGCCCTACTCCAGGAATATTGGGTGGATGAACCCCAACGCCTCGAAAATTGGCGTGAACGGCTCAAGCAGGCGATTTCATGATTCCTATCTCCAATGTGTATTACTTATTGGCCTATGCCTGGGGATTAATGTCTCCACAAGGCTTTCGTCGCTTAGCTCAAGAACCCTTTAAAAACGCAGAGGATCTTTTAGCCACACTCTTTCTTCAAAGCCTTCGTCCTTATTTAGTGAAGGGATTACCGAGTGAATTTTTGAGCTATAAAAATGAAACATCTTCTTTGCATGGCAAATTTTATTTTGAAGACAGCATCAAACAAGGTCTTCTCGCTAAGCATCAACTGATCTGTAGTGAAGAGCGTTTGGAACCCGAACAGCTCTTGAGCCAAGTGGTAAAAACGACTTTAGAAATTTTATCCACACAAGAACTCACTCCTCTCCATCAAAAACAAGTGGAGCGATGGAAACAGCGATTGAAAAAGGTTCCTAAATTAGAAGTCTCAGCGTCCATCCCATGGGCTTGGCTGACTAAAGGGCGCAAAAAAAAAGAAATCACTCTTTGTAACGTGTGTAGACTGATTTTAGAAGGAAATATACAAACGCCGCAGCAAGGAAAGCTTTTTTTAGAAGAACTCTTGGATGAAAAATCGATGCCTAAACTCTACGAAAAATTTTTGTTGGGATATTTTCAAATCGAACATCCGCAGTTGCATCCCTCTTCTCCTCAAATTCGCTGGGTCATTCAAGAAGGACAGGATCCTTTTTTACCCCGTATGCAAACAGATGTCGTGCTTCGAAAGAAAAATCACATCTTGATTTTGGATGCGAAGTATTATTCCAACCTTCTTCAGCATAGTCCCTTTGGTCAAAAAGAAACTTTGCATTCAGCTCATTTGTATCAACTTTTTGCCTATTTAAAAAATTGGCCCGTCCAAGAAAATCAAAAAGTGGATGGCCTATTGTTATACGCTAAAAGCGATCAGGGAATCGATTTAAATCAGTGCTATCAGCTTAATGGTCATACTTTGCAGGTGAAAACTCTGGATTTAAACCTCCCTTTTGAGGACATCGCCAAAACGCTTGACGAAATCGCCCTTTTTTAGAAGAGAAAGAAAAAAGCCATAAAGAAGAAGGACAAAGGCCTCTTTTTATGGCTAAATTGAGTATCCTACCAAAGGTAGCCTGGATTGGAGTTGTTGGTCATGCATTGCCACAACAGGGTAGCGGAAATCGTTTTACGCCCTTGGTAGATGGGATCTTGAACGGCCAAGGAAGGATCCAAATAATAAAAGGCTGTAGGCGTTCCTAGAGTATCGAGTTCTGCTCCATAAAGAACCACTTGAGTGATTTCATCTTGTGCGGTGTGATAGGCCAATCGATTGTTAATCGAAATGATGACCGGTTTTCCTTGTTTTAAATCGGCTAAAGCACTCGCTTCAAAGGCAAAGCGTTGATCTGTGTGATTGGTCCAAGCGGGTAAAAGAGTCACTTGATAGCTCTTTTTTCCATATTGATTGGCAACGCGCATGAGATTTTCAAGGCTTGTTCCATTTGTACTGGTGTGGGAAGCATTAGCGAGTTGTGTTTGGGAAACGGATATTCCTGAGTAGGCCAAGACCATTTGTAAAGCAGCGGGACCACTCCAAGAGGTTGTTTCAGCAATGTATTGGGGAACTTCTAAGCGAATGATATGATCAAAAGTAGCAAAGGAATTAGCCATATAGGATTTAAAATCGGGTTTGGTCAACAACCGAGCTCCTTGGGTTGCATACCAAGCAATGCCTTCTTCTTTCCAGCCCGCTTTTTTTAGTTGCTCTTTTTCGTTGAAATCAGCTGTGTAATGATGGCTTCCCGCTTTGTTCCCCATAGCATTGTATAGACGATAGACAGGAACTCGATTTTGTCCATCGCTATAAAAAGCAATATCTTCATTTTTCCACCCTAGGGCTAAGAGATTCGTGCGTTCAGTATAATTTACGGTATAGTGATGTTCACTCGTATTGGGATTGTATAAGCGATAGACGGGTTGGCCTTGACTCGGTGCATTCCAAGCAATACCTTCATAAGCCCATCCTAAATTGTAAAGAGTCTCTTTTTCATCTAAACTTTGAGTATAAAAATGCTCATGACTAAAGGGATTGTACATTCGATACGTTTCATACTCTGTGGCTTGGGCTAAGATGGAACTTGAACTCAACAGGGAAAGACTGAGGACAGCGAGTCCTGAAATAATTCGTGGTTTGGTCATATCAAACTCCTAGGTTTTCTTCAAAACAAAAAAAAGCATATTCTTCAGGCCAAAAATATAAAAAAATGATGAAAAATAGTTAAGTTTAGAAATTTATTATTTTTTTTATCATAGCATTCTACAAGTATCCAAACAAGATAAGCTTAGAAAAGCCTTGGGATATCCATGGAATTTGAAGGGGATAAAAATAAAAACTCGCTTATTAAGATAAGCGAGTTTGGAAGTAAAGTTACTCAGGTAAATTGAGGATTTCGAGCAGTTTTTTTGTGTAGGTGTCGGGAAATTCTACATCCTCTAGATCTTCCACATCGTTTTCTAACTCGAAGATCTCTTCTTCGCTTTTGGGAGCGTTAAAAACTGTTTCAATGTAGTGATCAACATCCACCGTGACCACCACTACAAAACAATTTTCCTCTTCTTCTTTTAAAGTAAGAGGATTAGAAGGATCAGGAATCGGATCTCCCTCCTGCCGACATATATCGATGTAACCAGCTAAGGCATCAATGGCCATCCGATAAGTATCTAAAAAATCGTTTCCCCAAGTCATGACATAGGGAAGATCGGGGAAGACTGCTACAAATCGTCCGTCAAGTTCTGGATAAAAAAAGGCCGGATAAGAAATGATAGACATTATTTTTTTCTACTCTCCTTATTTATTTAAATTATAGATTAATTGTTTTGAAAAAACAATATCCATAAAAATTAATATTGTTAATATTATGGGTTAAGAAAGGAATCGATATGTCTTCTCTTTATTCGACTTGTTTTGAAACCCCTCAGAGTTTAATCCGCTATGAAACTATTCGAGATCAAGTCTTTGATCAATACGCTGCGATTCAGTGGCTCCCTTTAAGAGTGGATGCTTTGGCGCATACTTCCACAGTTGATAGCTACATCACGCTTTTGGCCAAAAAACGAGGGCTCCCTTTAGAACGAGCAAAAATTGCGGCTATTTTACATGATTATGCTCGGTACCATGACAACATCAGCAAAGGACATGCCATAGCAGGAGCCAAAAAAGCAAAGGCTTTGTTGGAGGAAAGTGGTCTATTTTCTTCAGAAGAGATCCAAGCTATGGTGTATGCGATTGGAAATCATTCTAAAAAGGAATTGATTCATGATCCCTTGGATGAAGCTTTAAAGGATGCCGATACCTTAGCTCATTGGGCGATGCACCCTAAAGAAGTTCCTTCCTTAATTCGTCAAAAACGTTTAGAACATTGTTTCAAAGAACTTGGTCTTCCCCTTTTTTAAAGCGAGGAAGTAAAGAAAAAGGTCAGAATTTCAATTGAAATTCTGACCTTTTTTGATCGGCATAGGTTTAGTCGTAAGGCTTATAAAATGCTTCATGGGTATCAAAATCTAAAAAGATTTGATAAGCCTTACGATTGTTGTCTTCATCCCAGATTTCTAC
>CAZTNF010000075.1:0-8038 GCA_964615295.1 uncultured Erysipelotrichaceae bacterium
ATTTACCTTAGGGGCCTTTAGCTCTTTTATGAGAGAGAATCAAAACAATTTGGATGGTTTTTATACAGATTATAAAAAATACTATGTGATTGGCTTTATATATCATAGAAATGCCGAAGCTCAACATAGCCAAGAACTTCCTTTAGAAGAACTCGATAAAATTCCATGTCCTTTTATTCTTGAAGATTTTTTTGTACAAGAAAAATATAAGATTGCCGGAGAAAAGAAGGGCAGTGGCAATACTGATAACATTGGTTCCATAAAAACAGATAAAATTTCTGACTTTAAAGATGGTCTGGGACCATTTTCAATTTTGGGCGAAAATGTATTTCATCTTTATTGGACAAATTATCCGGCAAATGCTGAAGAGAATAAACGCTTTAGTGATCTTAAAACTTTTTATGAAGCTCTCAAAAATGGGTTAATCCTTGAACCTTATCTTTATACTTTAGATTATGCGTCACTTTTAAAGCAGTTATCTAATTATTTTGAAATTAAATCGAATAAAATTTCTAAATCAAAAGAAACATCTTTGTGAAAATGGCTTATTCCTTAAATAGAAGTCCAGAAAGGAAAGGAGTTTTAGATGAAAGTTCTTATACCCCCGATTAAATGTCAAGGAATCAAAACAAAGATTGTGCCTGATATCCTTCAAACTCTCCCTCAAAACTTTGATGGCGTTTGGATTGAGCCCTTTTTAGGCTCTGGAGTGGTTTTATTCAATGTTGCTCCACAAAAAGCACGTGTTTACGATAAAAACAAGCACCTCATTAACTTTTACCAAGGAATTCAAAACGGGACGATTACTTCGCAAACGGTGAGAGATTTTTTAGAATACCATGGCCAAAAACTTCAAGACCAGGGAAAAGAGTATTATTTAGAAATGCGCTCACAGTTTAATCAAAATGGGGATCCTCTCTATTTTTTGTTTTTAAATCGATCAGATTTTAATGGAATGATTCGATTCAATAAAAAGGGAGAATTTAATGTTCCCTTTTGTCAAAAACCCAATCGCTTTTCAAAAGCCTATATCACAAAAATTTGTAACCAAGTAGATAGTGTAGCCAAGGTGATGAAAGACAAAGAATGGGAGTTTATTTGTGGGGATTGGAAAGAAGCGTTTGAAATGGCGCATTCCTCGGATTGGATTTATTTAGATCCGCCCTACATTGGTCGTGATACCTCCTATGTGGGTGAATGGCCAGATTTTGAAGCAGAGCTACTCTCTGACTACGCTCATAAAACTCCGGCCACGGTATGTTTATCCATGTGGAAGGAAAATAAATTTCGAGAGAATACACATTTAATTCAATTTTGGAATGATTTTAAATGGATTCCTATTTCGCATTTTTATCATTTGGGAGGAAAAGAGAGCAATCGCCATCCCATCATAGAGGTATTAGCCATTAAAGACGCGGATGCTCATATCTTCAAAGTTTAGTGTTTCTTTCAAAAATGTTTTCTATCCAAGAATACAAGAATAAAGGTGTGAACTGGTTTTAGTTCACACCTTTATTCTTGGTTCGCTTTTAGGATGAGACTTAAGACGCTGATTCACAAATCATAGAAATATGTTCTCCATTCTGTACTTCTATACTTCTATTTGGCCCTTCTAAAAGCGTGATACAGCCAGAATGCATCCGCTCCAAAGGCTGTTGGTATGGAGCAGCTGCCCTCTAAACATCCCTACGCTGATCTGAGAACAATTCCACCATATACACAATACGGATGCATTCTGCAGGTGTATCCCCAGGACTTTAATCTCTTCTCATACAGTGTTAAGGCTTCCTCTAGAAAGAAGCGAAGACTCAATGGACCTAGTTTAGAGGCTCATGCCAGTGGGTTGGCTACTTTAATATTTCTATCCGCTCTTTAAGATGCTTATTTGTTTTCAATCTCGTATGGCACGGTATACTCCCATGGCTACGTCCGATGTCTTTTGGACCTTGAAACTTAGCCTTATGGAAATACAAAAAAGCTGCCCTGAAGCAGCCTTAAAGTTATTCGACTTGCAATACGTCTAAATAGCGTCCAAGAGCATCTTGCCAAGTGGGCAAGGGTTCAAAGCCATTTTCTTGCAATTTGCTCATGTCCAACCGCGAATTGGTGGGCCGTTTGGCTTTGGCGGGGTATTGATCGCTTCCTACGGGAATGATTTTGACCTTCATACCCGCTTGTTTGAAGATTTCCTTAGCAAAGTCATACCAGGAGATGTAATCTCCACCATTTGAGACATGATAGACTCCATATTTGTCGGTGACGATCATATCCAACACCAAGCGGGCTAAATCTGGAGTGTAGGTTGGCAAGCCCACTTGATCATCCACCACGGTTAGGCTGTCGCGCTCTTTGCCCAAGCGCAACATGGTTTTGATGAAGTTGGCTCCATTGAGACCAAATACCCACGAGATGCGCAGGGTAAAAAACTTCGGATTTTCTTTGACGTAATCTTCCCCCTCTGACTTGGTCAACCCATAGACGTTGAGGGGATTTTTTTCGTCGTCCTCTTTCCAAGGCCGATTTCCTTGGCCATCAAAGACGTAATCGGTGGAAAAATACATCAAGGGGATGTTGAACTCTTTGCACACCTTGGCGATATAACCCGTTCCCGTCGCATTGACGGCTTCTACGGTTTCAAACAATTCGGGGTCTTCGGCTTTGTCGACTGCGGTCCATGCGGCACAATGCACCACCGCATCGTAATTGCCGCGGGAGATGACTTGTTCCACTTGGTTGCGGTTGGTGATGTCCATTTCGGCGACATCCACGCCAACTGCATCGATGCCACGCTTTTTGGCTTCCAAGATGACATCGTGGCCGAGTTGGCCTTTGTTGCCTGTAACTAAAATTTTCATGAGATCGTTCCTTTATTGCTCAACGCGTCCTTTGTTGACGTACATGTCTTGGAAATAGTTTTGGTAGTCGCCACTTAAGATGTTTTTCCACCAGTCTTCGTTGTCTAAATACCACTGGATGGTTTTGGCAATGCCGGTATCGAAGTTTTCTTCGGGCACCCAACCGAGTTCATTTTCCAATTTGGCGGGATCGATGGCGTAGCGACGGTCGTGTCCTTTGCGGTCGCTCACAAACGTGATCAAACTTTCGGGTTTATTGAGGGCGGCCAAAATGGTCTTGACGACTTCGAGGTTGGATTTTTCGTTGTGGCCACCGATGTTGTACACTTCGCCTTCTTTTCCGTTGCGGATGATGAGATCGATGGCTTTGCAGTGATCGAGCACGTAGAGCCAATCGCGCACATTGGCGCCATCGCCATAGACAGGGAGACTCTCATCGGCTAAAGCGCGCGCAATCATGAGCGGAATGAGCTTTTCGGGGAAGTGATAAGGCCCATAGTTGTTGGAGCAGCGCGAAATGGTCGTGGGCAAGCCATACGTTCTGTGGTAGGCTTGCACGAATAAGTCGGCTGCGGCCTTGCTTGAGGAGTAGGGGGAACTCGTATGCAACGGGGTTTGCTCGGTAAAAAATAAGTCAGGGCGATCTAAGGGCAGATCGCCATACACCTCATCGGTGGACACTTGGTGATAGCGCTTCACTCCATATTCTTTAGCGGCATCCAGCAAAGTGGTAGTACCCATGACGTTGGTTTTGACAAAGATTTCGGGATCTTCAATGGAGCGATCGACATGGCTTTCGGCCGCAAAGTTGACCACGACATCGGGGCGCTCTTTTTCAAAGAGATCAAAGATGAATTTTCGATCAGCGATATCGCCTTTGATGAATTTGTAGTTGGGTTTGTCTTCAACCTCCTTGAGGTTTTCCAAGTTGCCCGCATAGGTCAAGGCATCCAAGTTGATGATTTCATCTTCTGGGTAGGCATTGACCATATAATTGACAAAGTTGGAGCCAATGAAGCCAGCTCCACCAGTAACAAGAATTTTCATACAATTCTCCTTTTAAACCCATCTTGGTAGTGTAGAGGATTTTAGTCTTCTTGATAAACGAATTGATTGTCGGCCTCTTCAAAGACGGGAGAAATTTTATCTTTATCGGATAAAATAGGAGTCCGCCCTTCCAATAAGGTGCCCCAATCCACCGCAATGGTGGGATCGTCGTAGCGAATGGAGCCCTCGGAGTCTTTGTTGTAGATGTTGTCGACTTTGTAGCGGAATTCCACATCAGGAGTCAAGGTCAAAAAGCCATGGGCAAACCCGCGGGGAATGAAAAACTGCCGATGGTTATCCTCGGAGAGTTCACACGATACCCACTTGCCATAAGTCGGGCTACCTTTGCGAATGTCCACTGCCACATCGATGACGCGTCCTTTGGTGCAGCTGACGAGTTTGGCTTGGGCATAGGGTGGATTTTGAAAGTGCAAGCCGCGAAGAGTGCCTTCTTGAGCCGAAAAGGACATGTTGTCCTGCACAAACTCCATATCGAGGCCAAATTTGGCGTATTTGGGCTTAGAATAGGTTTCACTAAAGTAGCCGCGATGATCACCAAACACATCGGTGTCAATGATCAACACGCCTGGAATTTCAGTTGGGGTAACTTTCATAGTTGGTTCCTTTCTAAAAAGGTCGAGGCCTTAATTTTAAATAATAAGCAACTCGAAAACGTTATGCAAACAAATGCGCAGGAAGCTTCCTGCGCATTTCCATTTACCACGCGATTAGGAATTGGAACGCTTATCGATGTACTTGCGATCGATGAGTTTTTTGAGATACGTTCCATATTGGTTTTTCTTGTAAATCTCATAGGCTTCCTTGAGCTTTTCGAGATTGATCCAGCCTTGGCGAAAGGCGATTTCCTCAAGGCAAGCGATTTTGCGGTGTTGATGCTCTTCGACGGTTTTGACAAAGTTGGTGGCGTCGACCAGCGATTCATGGGTTCCCGTATCCAACCAGGTAAAGCCATCTCCAAGGAGGGTAACGTTGAGATTGCCCTGATCGAGATAGATGCGGTTGAGATCGGTGATTTCGAGCTCTCCTCTAGCAGAGGGCTTTAAAGACTTCGCGAGTTTCACCACATCGTTGTCGTAAAAATACAAACCGGTTACGGCATAGTTGGATTTAGGCTCAGCGGGCTTTTCCTCTAGGGAGATGGCTTTGCCCTCCTCATCAAATTCCACGACGCCAAAGCGCTCGGGATCTTCGACATAATAGCCAAAGACGGTCGCTCCCTCTTGGCGATGGGCGGCTTCCACTAGGCGTTTGGATAAGCCATGACCATGGAAGATGTTGTCGCCAAGAATCATAGCAACCGAATCATCGCCAATGAATTCATCGCCTAAGATGAAGGCTTGGGCTAAGCCATCGGGAGAGGGTTGAACTTTATAGGTGAGTTCTAAGCCAAATTGATGGCCATCCCCTAAAAGTTCTTTAAAGCGAGGGGTATCTTCAGGGGTAGAAATGATCATGATCTCGCGGATGCCCGCTTCCATCAAAATGGACATGGGGTAGTAGATCATGGGTTTATCAAAGACGGGCAAGAGCTGTTTGCTGGTCACTTTGGTTAAAGGATAAAGACGGGTGCCAGAGCCCCCGGCTAAAATGATGCCTTTCATATTGAGGCGGGTTGGAGAGAAAACCCGCACCTTCCTTTCTTCTCTCTCCAAAACCTC
Source organism: uncultured Erysipelotrichaceae bacterium (assembly GCA_964615295.1). Taxonomy (GTDB): domain Bacteria; phylum Bacillota_I; class Bacilli_A; order Erysipelotrichales; family Erysipelotrichaceae; genus Allobaculum. The sequence continues at coordinate 5,582 of CAZTNF010000075.1, forward strand.
TAGAGAGGTTCAACCTACTATCTATACTATAGCGCTTAGCCTTATAAGGCTGTTTTCCTTTATTTCTTGTGTTTTTTAGCCGATTCTCTTTTTCTTTCTGGTCTTGAAATCAACACGGCCTAGAGGTTTTCTACGCTTTAAATGGAAGATGATCAACACCAAAACTTTTTTGGATGGGGCGCGCTTGTAAGGCTTTGAGAATTTGAAGGCGCCATTGCAATTGCTTAGAAAGACTCGCTGGATGAAGAGAGCTCGCATTGTTTTCATGGCGGCGATAGTAGATCAAAGGTTCTTTTAAAAACAAGACCTCTCCAGCGCGCAAAGCTTGTAGGCCTAAAAATTGATCGTGCATTGGAATGGGCGGAAAGGGCAGGGATTGCTCGATGACATCTTTGCGCAGGGCCATACAACAGCCGATAAAGCTATTTCGCATTACGTTTTGAAGAAAGCCTTTTTGGCTGTGATGATAGTCCATAAACGAAGAGGCGATTGGCTTTAAGTGGGCATCGCAAAGAATAGCATCGTGCACTACGCCTTGTAGCTTGGGATTTTCTTGAAAAGCTTGGCGCAAACGCGCAAGTTTATGCTCGAGCCATACATCATCTTGATCACAAAAGACGACGATCGAATTTTGCACGTGGTGCAAGGCGTGTTCGAAGTTTTTGATGACTCCTTTTCCTGGTCCTTGCAAGAAGGTGAGATGCGCGGGTTGATCTTGATGGGTCTTGAGAAAATCCAAGACTAGGGCTTCGGTGTTATCCGTAGAGGGATCAAGGCTGATGATGAGTTCATCTCCTTTTTGAAGTTGGACAAAGATGCTTTCAAGCTGTTGGGATAAATAGGTTTGACCGTTGTAAGCAGCTAACACGATGGAAATTGGCGTTTGGCTTATCGAAGTACGCACTTCGCCGGAGAACATTGTTGTCATAAAATGTCTTTTTCTTGCACCTGGTTCAAAATCTGCCCCTTGGTTTGTCTTTGTATGGGCTTTCTTGGCTTTAAGGCTTCAGGAAGTACGACTTTTAAATCCATACCGAGTGTTTTCCAAAGCCCTGGAATTTTAGAGGTGAAGAGCAACCAAACGAGAACGACGTAGTTGAGATCGCGCATCGCTTCGTAGCGCTTGTGATACACCTCAAAGATGCGATCCATTTCCACTTGTTCCTTGGGGGCATAAAAGAGAACTTGAGTTAAATACAACAGGGATTGTTTTTCCAAAAAGTCTTGGTAAGCCCCTTCTAAGCGGCTGTAATACGTCTTGCGCCGGCTTAGACCCAAGGTATTGTTTGGATGCTGGCGATAGTCGATCAGCGCCTCGTTTAAATAGGCTAAACTCTTTAACTCCTCTTGTGACTCTGGCTTACGCAGCGTGGCCAAAGCACATAGAGCCCAATCGTGGGGCAGATCGATGTTGTCGGCTTGTTTGAGATAGTCTTTGATCAAACTCTGCTTGATGGCCAGCGTACAGCCAGGGGCAAAATTATGCACGCGCAGATCGTGAAAACTCATGTAAGTCAACTCTTGCGTAATGGGATAAGGGATTAAGTTGTGATTGGCTTTTTGCGAATCGCAAGGCATATCCAAAAAAGCATCGTCTTGATCGATGAGATCAAAGGAACTCGCTAAAGCCAAAAGCTCTGGGTTTTGTTCCAAGATCGCACTCATGCGCTTGGTCTTATTGAGATGCCATATGTCATCGTGATCGCACAAGAAGACGATGTCCTTGGTCGTAGCGCCTAAGGCTTCGATAAATGTGCGCACAAAACCAGCATTTTTCTTTTGAGCGATCACTTTCCAATGCCACAAGTGGTGCTCTTTGATGTAGTTTTTTAAAAAATCGACGGTATCGTTACTTGAAGCATCGTCCACAATGATCACTTCATCAAAGGGACGCTCTTGAAGGCGCAAAGAATCGAGTTGTTTTTTTAAAAAGGTGGGATTGGAATTGTATGTGGTCATGGCACAGCTGATTTGCATAACACCCCTCCTAAACAAGGCTCGTTTCCCGTTTAGTCTAACAGGCTTTCAAAGCTTTTTCCTATTCCAAGAAAAAACGCGCCGAGCGGCGCATTTTTTTACATTACTTTTGAAGGGTTTCGAACAAACGCTCTTCAAAGGCATCGCGGGAAAAGACGGTGTCATAGAGCGCTTTGGCGTTTTGACGCATGCGTAGATGTTGCAAGGGCTTGAGATGCACGAGCTTGTTGACGGTATAGGGGATGTCGTGGCGGCGGATGTTCAATCCACAAAAGGCTTCCTCAATCCAGGTGTGCAAATCGCCTTCGAGCGAGTTGATGATGGGCAAGCCCCCTTTTAAGTAGTCAAGGGACTTCATGGAAAGGCCAACCATGACGGTTTCCTTCATGATGTTTAAGCCAAAGTGGCACGCAGAAAAAATGGCTTGTTTGGCTTGGGCATCGTACACATGGCCATGATCGATGATCGGACACACTTGGC
>CAZTNF010000076.1:0-7775 GCA_964615295.1 uncultured Erysipelotrichaceae bacterium
TGTTTGGCTTGGGCATCGTACACATGGCCATGATCGATGATCGGACACACTTGGCTTAGACGCTGGACCATCTCCTCTTTTTTTTCGCCACTCGCAATCAAGTGAAGCTTGACGGGAATCAGGGTGGTGAGCTCTTTTAAAAAGGCTTCTATCCAATCGAGATCGATGATGTTGTTGACGGATCCGAGATAACAAAGGGCTAGGTGATCGCTAGGAAGATTGGGGACATCATTGGTAAGTTCATCGGACAAAGTCCAATACAGTACATCTGCATGCACCCCAGTTTGGGCTTCAAGTTGATCGGCAAATAAACCACATTCAGCAAAGACATAATCGGCACGGGCTAAATGCTCGTTGCGCAAGTTTTTCCACACTAGGGCTGGGGGCGTTTTTTGAAACCAATCGCCTACAGGCAGAGATTCCGGCCACATGTCGATGACATCAAAACACAAGGTGGTATCGGGATGGCTTTGTTTGTATTGATCCATTTGCATCGCCAACGAGTTGGCGGGAATTAGACAATGGATGTGATCGGGCTGCCAGTTTTCTAAGTAATGCCGAACATTTTTGGCAAAGGCATAGTGACCATACAAGCGCTGCCACGACAAGTTTTTGGTATAGGCCTTGTGGGGCAAGTAGACAATGCCTTCTTGTCTATTTTCAATATAGGCTTTGTGGCGATGGGAATAATCTGGGGTGATCACGATCACCTCATGGCCAAGCCTTTGGTAAAACGCCCGCAGTTGCAACCCGCGTTCTAGATACGTATCGGATATGCAGACGATGGCGGTTTTTTTGACTTCCATGACAGGCTATCCTTTCTTGATATAGACGAGAATGCCCACCACAAAGCTGATTAAGATGAAAAGGAGGATCCAACAAAAGTATTCAAGCTTGTGAGCAATGGCTTTTTTCTCTTTCATGGGCGTTATCGAGCGCGAAGCGCCTTTTCTTTCTAATTTCGAAAAAACAACAAGGTGAAAGGGAAGAAATTCAATTTCTTCCCTTTTTGAAGTGTTTTTATTTATACAGAATAAGCCCAGACGGCTAAGGTTTCGGGTAAGACTTCTTCATACGACCACAAGCGTGAGCGGCTGATGGAATTGGGATCTTGCACTCGAATTTGACCATTTTCTTCCCCTGTGACCACAATGAAGTGACCGGTTTGGGTAAAGATCCCCGGCATCATGTTAAAGATTAAAACTTTTCCTTCCTGCAACGCTTGGGAAATGGACTCTTGATCTACCCACAATGTTTCCACAGCGACTCCTTGGGTTTCAGGATAATCACTGAGCAATTGATTGCTCGTTCCCGCTCCTGAGACATAATAGCCATTTTCATCGGAGTAGTTTTTGACCACAGCAGGGGTAATGGAGGCATTTTTGGTGAGATACGAGACGACCATAGAAAGGCTAGTGGGGGCACATCCGGCATAGTAGACGGTGCTATCGCCATAAGGTTCATATCCCCAGCGCACATCCCACTGCAACAAGGCGGGAACGCTATCCAAGGATTCACTCAACGTCTCGGGTGGAACTTGCAAATCGGCCCGCTCGGGATACGCTTTGACGAATTCAAAGCGCTCGGGATTGGCCAAGTAAAATAACAAAATCGCATCATCGTATTGGGCGAGGTTGTCCAAAAAATAGAGGGCTTGATCGCTGATCTGCACGTTGGCCTCATCGCGGCTGATCTCCCCCGTACTCGAATCGACGAGATAGCTGGATACGGCGAGCGTCTTTAAGTGGACCAACACGGCATCGCTGATGTCGTTGACGGCGGTGGCGTGTTGGATGCGGCTGATGACTTCTTGGTATTGTTGTTGCAAAGCGATGGATTGCTCCACGGAAATGCTTTCTTGGCGCAAGCGCTCTTGTTCCTCACTGTAGGGCTTCCACCAATAAGTGTAGGCGCCAAAGCCGCCTCCCGCTACCAACAAGGCCAATGCCGCTAACAAGATGAGGTTGGTGCCTTGGCGTTTTTTGCGCTTTTTCTTTTTCTTGTTGGCACTCGCTATGGTGGCGGGAAGTTGGGTAGACACCGATCCCGTTTGCGAAAGGCGCTGAAGTGAACCCGCCCGTTTGGTTTTCGGGGTGGCTTTTGCGGCTTTTTCCCTTTCTTCATCGGTCAAGATGGGGCGCGGTTGGCTTTCGCGCAGAGGTTGAATGGGGATGATGGAACTCGCTTGGTTATCGCCTAAAGGAATGTCGAGAGAATCATTGGATTGACGCGGCACTCTTTTTGTCTTCTGGGTTTTCGTTGTGGTCTGCTTTTTGGCTTTAGAAGGGGTAGAAGAAGCGGAAGCTTGGACTTTTTTGGCCCTGGGTTGAGGGGTGATGTGAAATTGCATCACGGCATCCGCAGCTAACTCATCTTGGTCCTCGGGTAATTCCTCTAAAGGGCGTTTAATCTCTTCAACACTCTCGCCTTCTTGACTGGCTTTGCGCCGTTTGCGCCGTTCGGCGGCACTGTTGGAGCGGGAAGAGTTTTCAATCGTGGGAATGGAGCTGACGCTTAAACGAGTTGGTCGCGAGACGGGAGACGAACTCAGGGAGACAAGTTCATTTTTTTCAGGGGAATCGTTTTCGGTATGGCTCATAAACGGCACAATCCAAATTCTTTGGATTGTCTCTCCTTTCTAAGGTGTAGAGACTTAGGCACATGTTGGTTTTATTATGCCATGGCACCAGACGTTTAAACGGACCCGATAAGTTGGTTTGAGAAAGGATCTCGTTTTTCCATACGTTTTACGCTAACAAAGCCAAAGCCATTTGGCAAAAGAAAAACGAATCCTAGGCCAAAAGAAAAAGGACTTCTCGATTGAAGTCCTTTGAATATCACGATTCTTGAGGAGTGCGGATCCCATAGGGATCCTCTAAATTCGAAGCTTGCGAGGAACGGGTGGAATTGATGGTTGATCCATAGGGATTGTAGGGATCGGGATTGACGATGGGCTGCTCAATGGCACTGCCATCGCCATTGTTTGGAATATTCGTTTCGATTCCTGCATCCACATTTTCTTCGCTTCCTTCTTCTAGAGTATCGAAATCACTTGGCGCAATGGGGCTGTTTTCATAGCCATATCCCCCTGTGGCATCGTAGCCACCATAGGAATTGGTGGCTCCATAGTAGTTGTTATAGGCATTGCTTGCCCCTGTTCCATAGGGATCATAGGCGTAGGGATCCTCTTCCTCGCTCGTCGTCCACAAGCCATCGACGTGTTGACTGCTCGTGCTCGTCGAACCTGGCAAATAGGGGACAAATTGGGCCGTACCCGCTGTGGAAGCGGGGAAGGTGTTGGGATCGATGGTCTTTCCGGCGATGACATCGTCGATGAGCCCTTTGGCAAAGTTGACTTCCGCTGTGCCTAAGTAAACCACAGATAACTCCGCTTGTGCGGCTGGAGAATAGGCCACGGCGGGTTCTCCTGGCAAGGAGTAGAGCTGGATATTCCAATCGGGGAAGCGCGAGAGTTCAAGGGTTAAAAGCGACTTGATCTCTTTGGCTGTCATATTGGTATCAAAGGCCGTGGAAAGAGCTGTCATCACTTTGGAGTAGTTAACGACCATTTGGGGTGATAACACCGCTTTTAAGAGCGCTTTGAGGGCGATTTGTTGGTTGCGCACGCGTTGGTTATCACCATCGACATAGGCATGGCGCTCCCGCACAAAGGCTAAAGCGCGTTCGCCATTGAGGTGGTTTATCCCCGCTTTTACCCCTTCGGTACCATTGGCGTAAAAGCGTTCCACTTCTAAGCCCGGTTCGACTTCGACATCGATTCCTCCTATGGCATCGACGATGTTGATGAGAGAGGAGAAGTTGATGCGGGCGTAGTAGTTGATTTCCACATCAAAGGCATCTTCCAAGGTGGATTCCGTTGCGGCCACGCCATATAAGCCCGAGTGGGTCAATTTATCGAACTCACCCACCACACTGCTACAAGCACTCGGGTTTTTCTTACACGAAACGGGCAAGTAGGCATCACGCGGTATGGACAAGATGAGCACTTGGGCGGTTTTGGGGTTGACTGTAACCAACATGTTGACATCGGAGCGCGTCACTTGGTTGATGCTTCCATAGCTATCGTTTCCAGACACCATGACAGTAAAGGGATCGGTCATGATGTTTTTGACTGGATTGGCTTGGTTGATCGTGGTTTCATCGCGCTCGCTGTAGTAGACGAATTGATCGACGACGTTAGTAAAAGTCGTCAACGCGTTGTACTTGTTGTCGTCGTTGGCTTCTTCGTAAATCACGCCGTGCATGTTTTCCGGGAAGATGATCGCATCGACTTCGTGATTGTACAAGGCATCGACAAGGGTAAAGGGATTATCGTAGGTGACGGTTTGAAAATTGGCTCCGGCTTCTTTGAGTTGCTCAATCGCCCCTTCGGTGCCAATCGCATCGTCACTTGGATCGATGCCGACTTTCGTAGTGCTGGTCAATTGTTTGGGCAAGACGATGTCGCTTTCTTGCATGGCAAACACGGTCATGGTATTGGCTTGTTTGTCGGTGAGGTTGGTGATTTGCGAAAACATCTTATCGGTATCGTTTAAATAATAGCCCCCTACGAGTCCACCTATTCCGATGGCACAAACCAAGACGGCCAAGATGATTTTAAACACTTGGCGCCGAGTGTGAAGAAGCCAGACAAAGACCAAGAGCCCCATCACAATCACCAGCAGGGCCGTGAGCATGACAAATAAGCCAGTAGGCAAGATGTCAATGCGCATCAGTTGCAAGATAAACCATCCCAATCCTCCACAAGCGATCAAAGCGATCAGCCAAGAGAGGAGTCCTGGTCGTTTGGCTTTGGGCTTAGTGGGGGAGCGATGGGGCGGTTTTCTGCTCCCTTTTGAATTATTGGAACTTCGTTTCCCTTTCGAAGTGTTCGAGCTTCCTTGACTGGGTTTGCGTTGGGTCGTTCGATTGTTGGGACGACCACTAGGGCCTCGATTGACATTTGTTCCTCCAGTGCTTTGACGCGAAGTGCGTTGGGCATTGGGACGCGTTTGCGAATTCGTACGCGTTTGTTGAGTAGTCCGGGTTTGTTGGGACGCACTGGTTTGACGGGAGCGGCTCGTTGGAATGTCCAATTCGTCGTCGTAGACGTAATTGGCCTGTTGCATGGTCTGCCTTGCCGCTTGAGTAGGCGAGCGCTGTTGACTTTGTCCGTTTGCGCGTACACTTTGTGGGATATCGGGTTCCGAATAGGATTGCTTCTTAGCAGTAGTTTTCTTGGGTTGTCTGGGTCTATCTGCGCGAACGCTCGATGGGATTTCCGGTTCGCTGCTTTTTTGGGTAGCGGACGATGTCGCCCGCGGGGCAGTTCTTCGCTGGGAAGTGGCTGCCGTTCTTCTTGTTTGAGCTGATTCTGATGCAGCTGCCATAAAGACCCTCCATTTCAATAAAACATGTCACAAAAACTCAGTTTTCATCATAAAGAACGCTTTTCACAAAAGCAACACCCTCCAAATTCCCCTTGTAAGCACAAGAGCCAAATTGGAAGGGAGTTATGCTTGATTTTTGAGTCTTTTCTTTCTTATTTAGCTCTGCAATGCCTTTTTGTTGTTTTTATTCTATTTTCGCCAAAAAAGAATAAGAGAAAAAGGATCTTTCGAAACACCAAAAGAAAAAAGGCAGATTTCTCTGCCTTTTTAGCGTTGGAAAAAGAAGTTGGGGATGGAATCATCGGATTCAGATTCCGAAACCGAAGTCGAAACGCCACTTGGACGCGAAGCGCTGTTTGTCTTAGCGGTTTGACGCGCTTCGGAGACTTGTTTTTTTGGAGCAGAAGACTTGTTGGACTTCTTGTTGGATGCAGGAGGAACCGTATCATCAAATCCCGTGGCGATGACCGTGACAATGATGGCATCGCCGAGTTGTTCGTTGATCGCAATTCCAAAGATGGTATCCACATCGCCACCCGCAGCATCTTGGATCACAGCAACGGCATTTTGGGCATCGTATAGGGAGACTTTATCACCACCGGTGATGTTGATGATGGCACTCTTCGCTCCAGCAATGCTCGATTCGAGCAAGGGCGATTGAATGGCGCGTTCGGCCGCCGCAATGGCTTTGTCTTCCCCATCGGCCATTCCAATACCGATCATAGCGCGGCCTTGGTTTTGCATAACGGAGCGAACATCGGCAAAGTCGAGGTTGACAAGCGCTTCTACTGAGATCAAATCGGAGATGGTTTGAACACCTTGGCGCAAGACGTTGTCCGCTGCTTGAAAGGCTTCTTCAATGGGTTTACGGCCGATGACTTCAAGGAGGTTGTCGTTGGAGACAATGATGAGGGAATCGACGTATTTTTTGAGCTCTTCAATGCCATCGTCCGCATTTTTAGAGCGGCGTTTGCCTTCAAAGGCAAAGGGACGGGTGACTACCGCAATGGTTAAAGCCCCTTCTTCTTTCGCAAGTTTGGCGACAAGGGGAGCGGCTCCTGTACCCGTACCACCGCCCATACCAGCCGTGACAAACACCATATCGGCGCCTTTGATGGCTTCGCGGATATCGGCTTCGCTTTCTTCCGCAGCTTTACGACCCACATCGGGGTTTCCGCCTGCGCCTAGGCCTTTGGTGGCATCGCTTCCCAAAACAATTTTGTTGTCCGCGGGAGAGCTTTTTAACACTTGCACATCGGTGTTGGCGACATAACATTCGATGCCCTGTACATCGTCTGAGATCATGCGATTGACCGCATTAGAGCCACCGCCCCCGACTCCGATTACTCGGATATCCGCATTTTTATTTAGTTCTGACATACTCATATTTCGGCTTCTCCTTTTGGCTTTTACTCTTTATTTGTATTCGACAACATGGCTTTGCGCAGTTTTTTAGTAAAGCCGCCTTCCTGCTCCTTGCCATATCGCGTAATGGATTCGATGCTCTCTTCGAGTTCGTTGTTGTTGACAGAGGTTACTTCTCGGTTGCTCACTTGATTGATGTCTTCCCAAGCATACATCATACCCAAGGGAACGACATAGGCGCCATTGCGCGCGCCGATGGTGGTGACGTGATAAAGCGAAGCCGGCGCATTGAAGCCATTCACAAATTGCCGTAAAGCGGGGATGCCCGTTCCCTGCCCCGTGATCAAATAGCGTGCGGGGGTGGATTCTAAAATGGGCATGCATCCAGCGTTGATGTCCCCAATCCAACTGCGGATTTTGGGGAGAACGGCTTCGGCGAGCTGCTTTTTGGTGATCTCGACGCGTTTATCTTCTTGTTGTTCAATGTAAAGGACAACATCGCTCGCCTCGACTTCTTTGGAATCAAACAAGTTTTCCAAAAGACGCCATGCGGCTGCATCAGACAAAGAATATTCTTCCTTCAAGCTTTGAATGAACGAAGAGTATCCTTTGCTAAGCACCGTAGTGAAGGCCAATTTGTTCTGGTTTAAAAACGCCAGCGTGGTGTGATCCGCCTCGAGATCGATTAAGATCACCGGTCGATCTTTGGATTGCAACAAGGCCCCGGTTTCCTTGGCGGCCCCATAGATATCCAAAACTAAGTCAAGGATTTGTAAACCAGCTTTTTCGACAATTGCAGCATAGGCATAGACGGTTTCCTTATCGGCATACAAGAGGTCAATTTCCATGTCAAAGACTTCTGTATCCATACCTAAAGGAATTTTTTCTTGCCGAATTCCATCTATGAAATAATCAATTTTATTGACGTTGACAAGTTCTTCTTTTTCAAAGCGTTGGGCCATCATGGCACTTTTGAGTCCTTGTTGAACGTGAAAGCGCCGGACGGTGTGGGTGCCATCT
>CAZTNF010000077.1:0-7770 GCA_964615295.1 uncultured Erysipelotrichaceae bacterium
CTCGAGCTAATCGCGCCATTTCCGGCTCAATAGAGGAACGAATAAAAATGGTTTGTCCTTTTTGTAAATTAACTCCCTTTTGAACGGCTAAAGTAGCTAATTTTTCTATATATTTTTGATAATCGTGGTTCATTATTTTTAGGTCATGTTCCTTTCTTTAATGTTTTTCTACAAGCTAGAGGCTATCCTCAGTTTCTTTTTAACTTGATTTTTATTGTTTTATTTTTGTCTCTTTTAAAGATTGACTCCATTTTGAATGCCCAAGGTTTTATTGTGTAGGATTTTCTCTAATAAAAGTGGCCTGCTTTTTTCCCTAAGCAGGCCACTTGAAAGTTCTTTTAAAGACTCGTTGAATCGTTTGAAATGCGTTTGGGATGATCTTGGCGATATCGTTTCACAAAGTTGGGAACTTCTCCTGGTTTTCTTGGAGTACAAGTGCCATGACAACTTTGACAATTTCCTGAACAGGATGTCTTACGACCATACCAAAAGCCCAAGACAACTAAAAGAGCAATAATTCCTAGAATAATCCAGTCTGTTCCAGTCATAGTGTATCTAAAAGGCCTTTCTTTTGAAGTCACTTTTTCTTTAACTTCTTTTTCAAAAGTTAGTATACACTAACTGATTAAAATCGCTACTATTTTGATAAGTTAAGAACGATATCCAGAATTGTGTTTGAAATACAGCCAGGCGGCCAAACTCAATACTACGGATAACATGGAAGGAAACCAAACAAGAGGTAAGGGGAGATCGACGACGTTCATTCCATAAAAGCCATACACCATATTGGGAATAGAAAGAACGAGAGTTAAAACAGTTAAACGTTTCATAATGTCATTCATATTATTATTGATGACATTCGAGAATCCATCCGATGTTCGGGCATTGATATCACTATAAATCGTACACATTTCAATGGCCTGACGAATTTCAATGAGGACATCCTCCAACAAATCTTTATCGTCTTCATACATTGGAATTTGCCGAGTTCGTACAATTCGACGCAAAGTGAGTTCTTCCGCTTTAAGAGAAGTAGAAAAATAAATTAAGCTTTTAGAAAGCAACAACATATCCATTAACGCTTGGTTTTGCATCTTTTTAAAGAGTTGACGTTCGGTAGATTGGTTTAAGCGTTCGATACGACGCAAATCCTGTAGATACTCTTGGGAAATGAGCAACAAGACATACAACAAAAAGCGGGTCTTATAGCGAGTATCTAGACCTTTCACCTCACCTGCTTCCATTTGTTCTACTGTGCTATTTGGACGAGTACAAATGGTAAAAAGGTACGATTCGGTAAAAATAAAGCCAATGGGACGAGTAATATAACTCACAATTGTAGAAGAACTCGAGTCTTCGTCTTCTTCCGGATAGTCCACAATGATTAACGTTTGGTTTTCATCGTCATCGCGATCGATATAGGAACTCTCTTCTTCGTCTAACGCAGCTCGTAAAAATTCGCGACGTAAATTAAAATCTTCAAGTAAAGCTGCTTGTTCTCTTCCATTAGGACATACGACGCTAATCCAACAGCCCCGTTCTGGTCCCTCTAATCCTTGGAGAACACCTTCTTCATCAGTTTTATAGTAAGTGATCATATATACATTCTCTTTTCATTAAACGATCAACCGTTGGTGAATCGTTTTTGTTTTTCCTTCCCTTGGTTAGTTCTCTTTGGCTTTCTTCATTGTACCTTGAAAAAAGTCCCACGGGCTTTATAAGATGAGTTAAGGGAAGACGAGGAAATAGATGGACTATCTGGACTAAGATAAGAACCATAAAAATGGGACGAACTGAATAACGTGAAGATAATCAGTTATGAGACCAATAAAAAAATGATTTTAGGCAATGAATAGTTTACTTTAGGTCTTTTGTCTTAATGACACTTCAAATAAAAAAAGAGTCCTCTTTAGTTTGGGACTCTTTTTTATTATTTTTTTACGGTTTGAGAAGTAGAAGCTTTTTGAGCCATCTTCGCATCCCACATAGGACGGAAGAATAAGAGGGTTAACAATATTCCGACTAAAGCTACACCTGCAGAGAGTAGGAATGTGGTATCAATGCCTTGTGTGACTCCTACAAGACCAGGAGTTTTCACTACTAAGGAATCATACGCAATACCATCTACTGTGGCGCTAATAGTATTGGCGAGTGTTATAAAAAAGCCAATCATGGATGTTCCAATACCCATATCTTGAGGACGAAGAAGTTTTTGGGCGGCTGGAGTAATGGAGACAGAGCGGAAAGCATCGGCAAAGCCAGTTAAACCAACCATAACCATGATAAACCAAATGGGCATATGGGTTCCTGTAAAGACAAGCGCACCACAAGAGATAAGGATGGAAAGGCCTCCTAACGCCAAGGCTTTCCAAGTGTTAGACGTATGGCGAGCTACCCACATTCCGATAAAGGAAGGAACCAATACCAATACAATCGTCTTAGGCAATTGGAGTGATCCAGAAATGGAGGTACTGGCCTTTAAGATGTTTTGAACTGCCATGGGTAAGTAGGTATTCATGGCAATGGTGTAATACACTAAAGTAAAAGCAATGGCTAAGAGCAAAACATATTCTTTTTGTTGGAAAAGAGACATTGGAATTAAAGGGGAATCCGTTTTATTTTCCCAATAAATTAGACCTAGTAAGCCACAAATGCCCACCATAAAGCCAGCGATAACCCAAACATTATACCAACCCATTTTAGGTCCAAAGTTCATGGCTAAGAGTAGACAAGCTAAAGTAATTGATAACAAGATTAATCCAACCCAGTCCATATGCAAGGTACGAGCATGGCTATCATCACTCATATTGCGAACGATAAGCCAAATGCCCACTGCAAGCGTTAAACAAGGAAAAGCTACCGCGATGGACATCAAATTTTGTTGCATCAATATCCCAGCTAACCATGATCCAATAAATCCACCCACAGCCATAATAGTGGCTAACATACCAAACACTGTATTTAGCTTTTGGGGAGGATTCACTTCACGAGCCAAAATGTAGGGGATAGAAGCAATGGTTCCCTGTGCCATAGAAAAAATAATGCGCATGATCATAAAGACCCAAAGATTAGGTACAAAGGCCATAATCAAGGCTGAAATCAGCGTAATAGATCCGGCCCAAAGGGTTAATTTTTTACTTCCTAGACCATCCACTAAACGACCACCTACTGGAGTCATAATAGTCATTCCAATAGAAGCGATAAGGGTAACAAGAGAAAAGGCCGATCCACCACCCATAGAATTCAACATGGGTTGTTGAATGGTTGCTAGAGACATTCCATAGGCAGCAATCGTAAACATGAGAAAGTAACAGCCCAACATGACGTGGCGCCGTTGCGTTTCTTCTAAGGTATTCATACAAACCTCCTTTACTGATCCAATTATAGGAAGAAGGTTTGACAAAATTCATATAAAGTGCATAGTTATTTTTTCAGTCATATAGGCTCGTTTTTGATGATAATAGTGAGCAATTAAAGATTTAGTCTAGAGACATCCGTTTTATCCATTTTTTTGTTTTGAATCCATAAGGCTAAAATACGAATTTTTTGGGAATTATTGGGTTTGTTTTCCAAGAAAATTTGAGCATCCTAAGGGGTAAAGTAAAAGACGTTAGGGATAATTTGAGCAGTAAGATTTTAAAGCCCTCTAGTTTACTCGAATAAGTACCTTAGAAGGGTAAGCTTTTGCCTGAGGATGATGCTGATTCTATTTCCTCTTTTTTTATCTTTTTGGATGAAAAGGCTTTCATAATATTTCCCATAAAGAATGAAAAGAAGATTTTAGATGAACGCAAGATTTTTCTTTCTCTTAATTTCACCAGCTGAGGTTTCCACAAAGACACCTTGTGGTAAGCAGAAAGGGATGGCTCGCAGATAAGCTTGGTGAAATAGATTTTAGTGCTTTAAAAGCACCTTTTCTTTCTGCGAGTACTGATTCCTATGCCCAGACCAAAAGGGGGGTCAGGAAACGTCTCCCCAAGACAATCTACCGGATCCGTCAACACCCATCGCGTAGGGTCAGCTTCCAAAACGCCAAGCCCTAGTTCTTCTTCGCGTTCTCAGCCCAATCGGTCGCAACCAACGCCCACCCCACCTAGAACGACGAATGTCAATCGTGGAAGTTCTCCTTGGACCGGAATTTTTCTTGGAAGCATGTTGGCCAACATGACGCGCCGGAATACACGTCAAACCTATAACCAATATCCTCCTACAGGATATCCAATCAATCAATATCCACCCAATCAATACCCGCCCCAATATCAACAACCGCAACGCCGCAGTTCTGGAGCTGCCACGATTGTTCTGGTAGTATTCTTCATCTTTTTATTACTCATGATGATGAGCTTATTTGGATGCAGTAGCGGACCTACTAATGATTACAATCGTGAAAAGTTCAATAATCCAATTGCTTACGATGCGGATTGTATTGTGGATGAACTTGGTTTCTTTGTGAATCCTCAAGAAACTGGAGAACGTTTAAAAACGTTCTATAACTTGACTGGTGTCCAACCTTATATCGTGATCAGTGAAACGGTTCCTGGGGTGAATACCGATGCTCAACTTGAACAATATGCCCAAAAATATTATGAGGCCAATATCGATAATCAAAATACCTTCCTCTATATGTATATGGGAGATGCAGATTATAGCGAAGACGACGCTCCTGGCGCTATGGTCGTCTATCGAGGCAACAACATCAAATCGGTTATGGACGATGCTGCGGTTAATATCTTCTGGGATTATATGGACCAAGAGTGGCGCAGTGATTTAGAAACAGATGATTTATTTGTCAAAGTGTATGACCAAACCGCTAAACGCATTATGACAAAGAGTACGACCTCTAAAGACATTTGGTTATGGGTTGTCATCATTGCGGGCGTTGTCCTTCTTGGTCTACTTGGCCTTTATTATGTGAAGCTTAAACATAAACGAGAAAGAGAAAAAGCCGCTGAAACAAAGGCGATTTTAGAAACACCTTTAGCAACAGATGATCCTAATGATGACGATCTACTCAAACGATATGGAGGATAAAACGAATGGGAATTCTTAGCCGCTTTAGCGAAATCATGAAGAGCAACATCAACAGCGTCTTGGATCGAGCCGAAGATCCAGCTAAAATGACAGACCAAATGCTTCGCAACGCCCGCGAACAATTTGCCGAAGTCAAATCCCAAACCGCTCAGGTTATGGCTGATGCCGCTAGAGCCAATCGTGAAGTGGCTTCTTGCCAAGCTGACATTAGCCGTTATCAAAAAGCCGCTGAAAACGCCTTAATCTCTCGCAATGATGGAGATGCCAAAAAACTTATTGCTCAAAAACAAAAATTGGAAGAAAAACTCAAATCTCTTCAACAAGCAGCTGATCTCGCCAACGAAAATGCCGATAAAATGCGTCAAATGTATGATAAGCTCGCTAGCGATATCTCTACTTTAGAAGCGAGAAAAGATTCCATCAAAGCTAAATTAGCTGCTGCTAAGGCTCAACAGTCTATGAATAAAATGGTGTCCCACTTGCCCGATACCAATGCTTCTTTAGAGGCCTTCGCCCGTATGGAAGCTAGAGCTGACAAAGCTCTCGACTCTGCAAGAGCTGAAGCACAACTCAACTCCACTACAAAAGCAGAAGACTTAGCAGAAAAATATTCTGGTTACGGATCGAATCCTTCTGTTGATTCTGAACTAGAAGAAATGAAACGCCGTCTTGGTCTTTAATCATTTTACTTTAAACGCGGATAAACCTCTTGAGGTCTTATCCGCTTTTTTTCTTTATTTATGGAACAAAAAAAGGCGAAGCCCTGCTTAGGATTCGCCACATTCCTAAAATTCGATTTCAAAATACGTATCAGGATTATAAAAACCAAAGATAGGACCGTTAGTCGCCACTCCATATTGATCTAAATTGCGCTGGGCGTAGACCATATCCAAAGAATAGACTCCGGATTTCCGACCATCCCAAGAATCATGAACATTTACCTTGCCATCGGCATACCCAAATACCACGATTTCGTGGCTAAAGCTATAACTTCCAAATAGACCAGGTCCCATAGAAATCGCAATCATTCCTCCAGATTTCAAAAAAGTAGCCATTTCTTCTTTAGAATGCAAATCACGCAATTTTAAATTATATTGAGAAGCCAGCCAAGGAATGGCATCCTGCACAGTACCTAGAGGCTTAGAACTGTAAAAGTCCCCACTAAAATATCCTCGGGCTTCCAATTGACGTCCGATCTGAAGAGGCGTTTTTTTGGAGTCACTCAAAGCATTGATGATGGTCGCCATAGTGGTGGGTAAACACCCAATATCGGAAAAGGTATAGTGAGAAAAAGGGGCAAAAGCCCAACGAATATCGTTTTGCATATAGAGTGTTAAGCCCCTTAAAGAAACATTAGTCAAATCGCCAGTCGCATTGGGCACAAATTGAGCCTTTCCCGCTTCAAAACTACTAAGAAGCACATTGCCTTGATCATCAAAGCGATAGGCAGACCCATCTAAAAAGGCATAATTGCAATTGCGCAAGAGATATCCATCTTTAGAAGAAAATCCTTTGATCTCGCCTTGTACCATAACTTTTCCATCTAGAGCTTTTCCTTCTGGTCCATACACGCGATAATCTTTCGCCTCTGGAGCTTTAAAGAAGGAATTTTGAAGCATAAACCCCGTCGTAGGATCAAAATAATACCAGTCTTCACCAATCTTTTGACTTCCCAAAAGTTTTTCATCGTTTTCGTTGTAAACTACAATACCTTTTTGGCCATTTATCTCTTCTTCGCAAAAGGAATAGAGGAAAGGAGCATAAAAACCAATTCCTTCAGCAATCCATCCATTTTCTACAAGAGCAGTATATTCTTCTAATCGAGTCGTATAATGATGAGCTCCTGATAAGGCATTTTGATTGTAAACACGATAGACCGGAACAGACTTAGTGGGATCGGCATACCAAGCAATGTTTTCGTTAATCCATCCTAATTTAATCAGAGCTTGACGCTCTTTTGAATCCATTGTGTAGTGATGATCCCCATCGTTGGGATTATACAAACGATAAACAGGCATCGATTGATCATTAACCATTTCATTCCAATCGGTTCCTTCATCTTTCCAACCCCAAGAAACCAAGGTTTCCTTTTCGTTGAGTATGGGGGTATAAAAATGTTCACCACTATTCGGATTATACAAACGGTAAAGAGGACGAACGGCCAGTTGATTCAATTGCGTCTTTAAGTCTTGTAAAGTGGATGGATTTGTATTAGTTTCTTGAGCTTCTAAAGCGATGATGGTTTGACGTAAGGCATGACGATTAGGACGCGTTCCTTGAATTTGACTGGCGGTTTTTGCACTCGGTAACTCTAAAGTGGGATTGTCAGGCCAAGTAGCAAAGGCCGAAGACTCTTTCTCTTCTTGATTTAAGAAAGGGGCCATCTCTATTTCTTCCTCTAAGACATCAAAATCCTCAAAGGAGGAAATTTCCTCCTTTTCTTCCAAGGCGAAGACGAAAGTTGGCGATAAGATCCAACCCAATGTTTGGCAGATGCAAAGAAGAAAAGACAAAATTCGTTTAGAAGAGCACATGAAAACTCCTTTCTACTTGTTATTACTTATAGATCAATTTAGATAATTGACAAAATTTCAAATTTTATGGTACAAACAAAAAGATCGTTTTCAAAGTTTAACTTGGAAAACGAGAAATATTAGGCTGATTTTCCAAAAGAAATCTCAATATGTGAATTATTTAAAAATATTCACAAAAAGCGCTTGCCTATTCCTTTTCGGCATG
>CAZTNF010000078.1:0-7715 GCA_964615295.1 uncultured Erysipelotrichaceae bacterium
CAAGGAATGCAACACGTTGTGTGCACGGACATTCCGATTCCTGATGTGTGTATTTGCAGTCTTAAACCGCAAGGCAAAGTATAACAAAAGCTCGCAGTAGCTTCAACCTTTGTTGTTGTTTTTAAACAAAAATTTAACCTGTCTCTTGACAAGAAGACTGCGAGCTGAATGGAAATTTAAAAGGAATGAGTCGCTTTTTCCACTAAATCGGTATTGACGATGCGAGCGACTTCATCAATACGAGTTAAAGCATTGCGCGCTAGGATTTCCTTGCGCTCTTTTTTACGCACTTTTTGAGGTAATTCAAAGAGTCCAAAGTTCGCGTTCATAGGTTGAAAGTGCTTGGGATCGGCATGGGAAATGTAATACGCTTGCGATCCAATCGCCGTTTGGCGTCCTAGCACAATTGGTTCTTTTCGAAGCAATTGACGCGCCAAGGAAATTCCCGCTAAAAGTCCAGAAGCTGCACTTTCTACATACCCTTCTACCCCACTGATTTGGCCTGCAAAGAAAAGATCTTTGCGGGATTTACAGCGATATTGTTCATCTAAAACTGTGGGAGCACAAAGAAACGAATTGCGATGCATCACTCCAAAGCGCGCAAACTTGGCGTTTTCAAGCCCTGGAATCATGGAAAAGACTCGCTTTTGTTCTGGCCAAGTTAAGTGGGTTTGAAACCCTACTATATTATAGAGCGTGGCTCCAACGTTATCCTGACGCAACTGGACCACCGCTACGGGATGTTCTCCCTCTTTTTCAAGCCCTACGGGTTTGAGCGGCCCAAAAAGAAGCGTTTGAAACCCGCGACGCGCCATTTCTTCCACAGGCATACATCCTTCAAATACTTTTGGATCTTTTTCAAACTCGTGAAGTTCGACACATTGGGCTTTGATGAGAGCTTGATAAAAGGCTTCGTATTGCTCTTGATTCATCGCACAATTGATATAGGAAGCTTCGCCTTTGTCATAGCGTGATTTGAAATACGCTTTCGAAAAGTCGATGGAATCCTTTTCCACAATCGGAGCTGCGGCATCAAAGAAGTGCATCGCCTCTTGTCCAGTGAGCCTCGTGATGTCTTGGGCTAAAGTTTCAGCGCAAAGGGGTCCTGCGGCGATGATGGTTGGTCCTTGAGGAATCTCTAGGACTTCCTCTGAGACGACTTCGATAAGGGGATGCGCCTTAATACGATTGGTGATGGTTTTGGAAAAGCCTTCCCGATCCACAGCCAAGGCGCTGCCAGCCGGCACGCGATTTTCATCTGCTGCTTGCAAGATGAGCGAATACAAGCGACGCATTTCCTCTTTCATCACACCCACAGCGTTATTGAGGGAATCCGAACGCAAGGAATTGGAACAGACTAGTTCTGCAAACTGATCGGTATGAAAAGCAGGAGCAAACTTTTTGGGACGCATTTCATATAGACGGACTGGAATGCCTCGATTAGCCAATTGCCAAGCTGCCTCACAACCAGCGAGTCCCGCTCCCACGATGGATACGGTAGGCAAAGCGTTATTCATGATGAGCCTCATTATTTTCGAGGCGAACTTCACTAAATGCGTCTTGAAGATCTAGCTTGGTGTTTTGATCGTCGGAAAAATCAAGAGTCGCCGATTGATCGATTATGCTATCCGTTGAGGTTTTGGTCTTTTCTTCCTTAGTAGAGAAAGCCTCTTTTGGAGATTTTTTAATGTAGTGACAGTGAGGATAGTTAGAGCAGCCAATAAAGGTTTTTCCATATCGACTGATGCGCTCTACCAACTCATGGCCACACTCAGGGCACAGTTCACCAGTGAAAACTGGTTTTGGTTTTTCCTTTAATGGCTCGTTGTGCTTGCATTCTGGATAATTGGAACAAGCCCAAAAAGGACCAAAGCGACCTTTTTTAATAATCATACGGCTGCCGCATTCGGGGCAGAGCTTTTCTGTTTTTTCCAGTTCTTGCAAATCGTTTTCCGCATTTTCAGTGTATTTGCATTCTGGATAGTTGATACAGGAAATGAAGCGGCCAAAGCGACCATTGCGGTAAACGAGTTCGCCCCCACATTTTGGACAACTACGTCCTACGCGTTCTAATTCCTTTTTGGGCATATGCTCATAGGCATTGGCCACGAGCGGTTCGAAATCATCGTAAAATTCGCGCAAAAATTTAACGTAGTCCTCGTTGCCTTCAGCGATGATATCGAGATTTTTTTCCATATCCGCGGTGTATTCCACGTTTATGATTTTCTTAAAAAATTCCTGCAATTTTTCATTGGTCAGTTCGCCTTGTGGGGTGGGTTTAAACACCTTCGTTTTTGAAGTTTCACTAACTTTATCAAGGGTGACATAGGAACGTTTTTGTAAGGTATCGATGATAGTGGCATACGTTGAAGGACGACCAATGCTCTTTTCTTCGAGTTCCTTTATGAGTTTGGCTTCGGTATAGCGTGCAGGGGGTTCGGTAAAATGTTGACTGCCCGAAATGGTGACGTTTTTTAGCACTTCATCGACTTTCAACGCAGGCAAATTCATGGTCGTAGCTTTTTCGTATTTGGAATACACCTTCATATATCCATCAAATACCACCACTTGACCACTCGCACTAAATTGACAAGAACCGGCCTTGAATTTAGCTGTAGTGGTATTGAATTTAGCATCGGCCATAACAGAAGCAAGGGTACGGGCATAAATGAGAGAGTAGAGACGATATTGCTCATTGGTCAAATAGTCTTTCACCTTCTCAGGAGTATTACGAATATCGGTGGGACGAATGGCTTCGTGAGCTTCTTGAGCATTGGCTACTTTCTTTTGATGAGCTTTGCCTTTGTACTCGGCTCCATATTCTTCTTGAATGAACAGTTCAGTATCTTCCACAAACAAGTCAGAAAGACGGGTGGAGTCAGTACGCATATAAGTAATCAATCCCGTAGGTGTCCCGCCTAAATCGATTCCTTCATACAGTTTTTGGGCAATGGACATCGTCTTACGTGCCCCATACCCAAGCTTCGTAGACGACTCCTGTTGAAGAGTAGAGGTAGTAAAGGGTGGCTTGGGGGCACGACTTTTCGTTTTAGCTGTGACACTTTCCACCATGAAGGGTTGCCCTTGACACAAGGCTAAGAGCTGATCAGTTTCTTCTTGATTGGAAAGCTTTGGCTTTTTGCCATCTACTTTGATGAGATCCGCTTCAAAAGTGGAATTGCCTTTTTTGATTTGAGCTTCTACAGTCCAATATTCTTTCGTCTTAAACTTTCGAATTTCTTCCTCGCGTTCCACAATCAAACGCAAAGCCACAGACTGAACACGCCCTGCAGATTTGGATTGAATTTTGTTTTGAAGCAACTTGGAAAGGCGAAACCCTATGATGCGATCCAACATCCGACGGGTTTCTTGGCTTTTGACTAAATCCATATCGATTTGATGCGGTTCTTGAATCGCTTGGGTAACCACCGGTTTAGTGATTTCATGAAAGGTGACGCGGTTGTTGTCAGTTTCAGAGAGACCAAGCTCACGAGCCAAATGCCAAGCGATAGCTTCTCCTTCGCGATCAGGGTCACTTGCCAAAATTACTTTATCGGCATCTTTGGCTAGTTCTTTTAATTCTTTTACGACTTCTTTTTTCTCTTTGGAAATACGATAGGTAGGTTTGAAGTCATTTTCCACATCGATGCCTAGTCCACCTTTTCCTGATGTGGCCAAGTCACAGATATGACCTTTTGAGGAAACGACCTTATAGTCTTTTCCCAAATATTTTTCAATTGTCTTCGCTTTAGAAGGCGATTCAACAATGACAAGATTCTTTTTCAATGGATATGCATCCTTTCTATACAACAAGCTAAACATCGAATTCGATTGGCTTGTAAAGTTCGTTAAAACACTGTTTATCCTACTGCTTAAAACGACTAAGGTTTGATTTTTGCTCTAAGAGAAAGAAAAAACAACATTAAAAAAGGCGATGGCCGACACCGCTTTTGCTAATTTAAGGCTAAGAACAAAGAAAAGATAGGATACCAACAATATCACACCGCCTTTTCTTTCAAACTCTTGATGTTTTCTTTTGACACCAAAAGAAAGTGAGCGATAAATCGTCCTTATTTCTAACATGAGCGGCTCAAATGATCAAATAAAATAGAATGTTCTTCATGCATTTTTCATTTTTTTCAATGAGGTTGTTTGGGAAAAATCATGAAAAAAGCAAGAAAATTTTCATGAAGACCAGAAAGAAGGGCGATAAAAAGATCAAGACGAACCCAAGAAGAGCGCTAAAAAACTCCTCGATCAAATCGGGGAGTCAAAGGATGAAAAATAAATTAAAAAAGAGACGGTTCCATGAGGAGCAATCGCTTCACAGGAGAAAAAGAGTGACGATAAAACGATTGCAGACCATATTGGTTGAGCGCTTCTAAATGTTTTTTGGTGGGATAGCCCTTGTGTGTTTTCAAACCGTATTGGGGATACAGAGAATCGAGGGTTTCCATATAATGATCGCGGCTGACTTTCGCTAAAATGCTTGCCGCGGCAATGGAGATGGCTTTTTGATCTCCACGGACTACGGATAAGGAATTAGCAAATGTAGGTAAGGGCATCGCATCACTGAGGATAAAATCCGCTTGGGCTTTTTGAGCGATTTGACGCATAGCTTCTTGGGTGGCGCGATAAATATTAATACGATCAATCGTCTTTTCATCTACAAACACAATCCAATAGGCCAAGGCATCTCGCTGGATCACTTCAAAAAGGACTTCTCGCTTGGAAGCAGAAAGCTTTTTAGAATCGTTAATCCAAGGATTGACATATCCAGCGGGGAAAATGACCCCTGCCACCACTAAAGGTCCACAAAGCGGGCCACGTCCAGCTTCATCCATGCCTAAAATAAGGGGATAGTGCGACCAGTATTCCAATTCAAGAGGTTGGTTCATTTTGAATTCAATTTAATCCAAATTGGCGCTTTCATCTACCAAAATCGCCGCTTCTACCAAATCAACAGTTTCCCTTGCCGCAGTCTCATCCACACTTGCTTCTTCGGAATTTTCTTGAGCCAGAACTTGCATCCTTGGAGGCAATTGCCACGTAATGCGTCCTAAATTTCCACTGCGAATATCTTGAATAAAGGAGCGCATAGTGCGGTTTTCGTCCACATCTCCCCGTTGTAACCAACCTCGCTTACGGGCAATGGCTTGTAACGTTTCCCAAGGCGTATTCCCAAGAGCTTCAATACCATAAGTGTTGAGCAACGCTTCAGGGTGATATTTAGATAAGTAATCACAACAATAGAGAGCCAAGTCATCCATGTGGACAATGTCATCTTTTATAGAACCTAAGGCCGCTAAGGTTAAGGCATCGGTTTGATCTTCCAATTTGGGCCACAATACTCCAGGTGTATCAAGAACTTCGAGTTCTTTTCCCACTTTGATCCATTGCAACGATTTGGTTACCCCAGGTTTATCCCCCGTCATAGCAGCTTTGCGCTTAGCTAGCGAATTGATAAAGGTAGATTTTCCGACATTCGGAATACCTACTACCATCGCACGCAACGCTCTAGGACGAATGCCGCGCTTTTTTTGTTTCTCAATGAGTGGGGCGTTGAGCTTTAAACTTTCCGAAATGATTTTGTTTTTGAAGTTTTCCTTAATGAGGTCAATGGCTAGCGCACTTGATTCATCACTTGTTAAGTCGGTGATCCAGGTCTGTGTGAGTTTAGGATCGGCTTTATCCTTCTTGGACAAGATGACAAGACGCGGTTTGTTTTGAGCTAATTCATCGATAAGAGGATTTTTCGATGCACTAGGCATTCTCGCATCTCGAATTTCGATGATAAAATCCACTTTTTTTAAATTTTCTTCCATTTGTCGCTTAGCCTTAGCCATGTGACCTGGATACCATTGAATGATTGAAGAAGGCATTATTTCACCCCCGCCTTATTAAATGGATATAACACTAATAATCCCCTACCAAATAAGGTATCACTGCTGATAGGACCGATATAACGCGAATCTTTGGAGTAAGGTCGATTGTCGCCCATTACCCAATATTCTTCTTCACCAAGGGTGACGGGTCCAAAATCAGAAGTAAAGGGTCCATAACTTAGTCCATGTTCCGCTTGATATTTGGCTAATGTTTCTTCAATGTAGTCTTCATTTAAATAACTGCTTTCATCTAAAGGTTGTCCATCAATATAGACCACGCCATTTTTTGCTTCGATGGTTTCTCCCGGCAAGCCGATAACACGTTTTACCCAACGCTCTGTTTCTCCATTGGCTCCTTCTTGGTTGATGATGACAATGTCCCCTCGTTCAGGCTGAGACAAAGCCACTGAGATGATACTTGTAAAACCATATTCTCCATCCGCTAAAGAGGGATCCATGGAGTGACCAGAGACATTTACCGGATGGGCAATAAAGTTAAGAAAAAACAAGACACAAATCGAACAGCCTGCTAAGATTTTGACAAAATCCAACACATCTCCTAAAAAGGTGCTCTCATTGGTCTTTTTCTTTTTTTCTGGTTTTGATGGTTTCGAACTTTCTTGAGTAGACTCTTCGGGTAAGGTGGGAAGAGGGAGTGTAGGAGTAGAAGGCAAAGAATTGGATTCTTTTTCTTTTAATTCCTCTTGTTTGGGCTCTTCCACCACAACTCCATTGAGTTTTACAACCTTAACGGTCGTTTTTTGATCGTCTATTTTTTCATCCTTTGGATTGCTTTGCTTGATATCATTTTGATCACGCATATTTCCTCCAAATTGTTCTTAGATTGAAGATCACTTTTCAAGCGATCCTTAATTAGATATATAGTTTGACACTTTCCTGAGGTTAAGCCTAGAGAGCTTCGCTTGGCTGACTTACCACCTGCACTTGCGAGGACTTCCACACTTTTGGCAAGAGCATAAGGTTGAGTATGTCTTAGCCTACCATATGTATTTGTGTACTGCCTATATCTAGGACACATCTCAACAGAATTAGCTCTCTTTCAAAATGGTTTGTACCGCGTTCAGGTCTTAATCTGAGACCTACTTAAGGGCACCAACTTGTTTTCTGGTACTACACTTCATTGGACTTTAACAGTCACCAAAACCCAGAACCCGCCCTTCCAGAATATTTCTGACCTCCGGTTTGACGAAAAGAGTTCTTATAAGTTGTTGGATGATAGAGCTATACAATCCAGCTCTTTAAGCTATTCCAGTTCTTTTTTAGCGCAATTAGGAATCTGCTCAAACTATGTTGGTCGTTTTGGCCCATATTTCCTTATTCTCTTCACTCGAAAATAGTTGAGGGAGTAGCCCTCGCTACATGAAGTCTTCTTGGTTGGGGGAAGATAGAGAATAGATATACAAAATTTAAAACTGAATTCCCTCTTATATATTTATTCTATTCATTCTTGTGATTTTTTAGGTAGAGATAAAAGCTTAGAGCAAAGCCACTCATACTCTTAAAATACGGGGAATTCAGCCTTTAAACAGCTTTACCTTTTTATGAATATCAATGCTCTACTTCATAAGGGCAGATGGAATTTTTGTTTTTTCAAGTGAATACTGACTAACCAAGATGGCTTTGATCCAAAAATAGATGATATTTGTAGAAATCCACAATTTTTTATTTTGTATTTCCTACAAGTATCATAGAGAAAACATATATCTAATGAAACAACTATTTTTAATGAAAACCGTTGCTTTTCCTTAACTAATATAACTAATAGTATGCTTATTAACTATTTATAGTTTGATACCCAACGGCTAGTAT
>CAZTNF010000079.1:0-7662 GCA_964615295.1 uncultured Erysipelotrichaceae bacterium
ATTTAGCAATATCCGTCAATGAGATAAACTCACTTTCAAAATTTGTTGTATAAATACCAATGTCAATACCTTTCGCATGAATAGTTTCCTTAACTATTTTTCCCATTGTCCCTCCTATAATCATATCCTTAACTTCTTAAACATCTTGTCTACTACTTCCTTGATTAGTAAATTCCGCTAGGCAATCATTCAGTTTCATCTTTCCACATCTCTCGACATGCATCAATATAAGACTTAACACAACTCGGATATGTATATAAATACCTTCTGCATGCTTTTTTATATAAGCCCAATATGTTTTCATCACAGGCAAAGTCCAACAAATAATCAAGCAAATATGATAATTCTTCCTCTAATACTTCCCGCCTACATACATTATCAACTAATGGCAAATAGATATCATAGGCTTTCTTATGCAGGTGATTTATCTGTTCTGCAATTTGAAATATACTCTTTTCCATCAAATCACCTCAAAATATTTGAGTGCATCTTTTATTGCCTCGACTTTTTCTTTTTGCAGATGTTTTCTTGGTTGTTTTAATTCTTCCACCGTATCAGGCGCATCCAGTCCAAAAAATCTCTTTACCTCTGCGATATATGCAGTATACACCTTAAATCCGTATTTCTTCTCAACATACTCCTGTATCATTTTATATGTGATTTTCGGTTTTGGCTGATATTTCTTTGCGCGCTCTGCTATCGCATTCTAAGGAACTTTCCCCTCACCTTCTCAAAACTCTACTTTCACATTGATATGGCTGTCTGATGATTTATGGGACAGAAGTACAACCGACTCTACATGCATGAGAACGGAAGTAGAATACTACATGGCAAAAATTATCACTCAAAACTATCCCACCTTTTGCCAGGGAATATAACTCTCATTCGATTAACCCCACCTAACAATTTTCACCCCTTTTTAGCATTTTGCATCCCTCTACATAAAGCTTAACCCCACCTGTACACTTTAATAAAACTATTCCTCATTTTTTTCGCCATTAAGTATGTCTTTAAGCCATTTAGGAATCATCGGAACTTTCTTCCCGGCAAGAATTAGTTTCATAATTTCTTCGGTGTCCTCCTGCCGCCAGAATCTGTTATGGATATAACAATCATGACTGCAAAACTTTTGCTCTTTGGTTTGGCTCTCAAATTCCTTTCCACAGAACATACACTCATGCTTGTAACGTAGCGGATGATTTTTCGACCACAATCTGCGACATTCATCACAACAATAAATCCTTTTACGTCCAGTATCTTTCCTTTCTAACGGACTGCCACATTGTCTACATACACTGTCAGCACAGACCGCTTCCATTTGCCTTCCTTCTCAATCTTGAAGACGCTTTTTGGCATAACCATCCAGTCCATTTACTTTGCAGAAATTCCTGACTTTATCCCTTGGAAGGTCTAATGCAATTCCTATTTTTCGGTAGCCTAACCCCATATTCCGAAGACGTTCAATAGTTCTCTGCTGTTCTTTTGTCATTTTACATCAGCTCCTTAACAAATTTGATAGTCCAGTAATCACTCTGAATTGCCAATTTGTCAAGAAATATTTTTTACTTACTGCAAATCATCTGCAACGTTATCCCATATGTATCCAACAGGTATGCTTGTGTCCCACATAAAATCTGATGCATATCCTCTGTAATAGCTGACGCTACCACACCTGGTTGAACAATAAAAATATCTAATTTGGCCGGAAGAAATTTCAGTTTGTTCCTTATTTTTGATAGTTTTTTCAAATCACCCTTTTCAAATCTACTAACACCATTCAACTTCATCCGACGACTTTCTCTATATTTCATTCTTTCAATAACGTCACACATATTTTGTTTCCATAAAACGGACTTTTCTGCTTGTCCACATACTTCATATAAATCGGCTACTCTACTACCCGCCTTTGGTCCATGTGCAAACTTACAATGGTAAAATTCAAAATGAATCTCGTTATCCTTTTCTTTTATTGCTACAATATCCGCAATTTCTCCTGCATTATCATCATTAAATACAACTTCATAACTTCGATCACTAAGCAGTTTATGAATGGTAAAATATTGTATGGAATCTTTCTCTTTTGTAATCCCTTGAGATTCTTTACTTATATCCACATTATCCCATGTCCATTTAACTAATTGCTCTTCTGAAAATCTGAAATTAGCACTATCTTTCATAGTCACATAAAGATTACCCTGTAATGTTGATTGATCAACAAACTTGATTTCTGGCGGATTTTCTTTATAAAAATTCACTAAATTATATTTGCGGTCCTTTATATGCAATTCATAATGTGTGCCTTTAATATTAGAAATTTGAATTCCTTGAGATTTAAGTGTATCCTTTTTTTTTTTTTTTTTTTTTTTTTTTTTTTTTTTTTAAAAAAAAAACAAAAAAATTTCTTTTTATCTTTTTTTTTAAGAAAAAAAAAATTTTTTTTTTTTTTTTTTTTTTTTTTTTCAAAAAAAAAGCCCAAGAGTTACTCTTGAGCCTATTTTAGAGGAAGAAAAAGAGTTATTTTCTATGTTTTATCTTTTTCGTCCGATTTTCAAAAGGTTAATGTGAAATCTTGGTTTTCCGAGCTGATCCTGGATCTAAAGAAGCAAAGACGGCTAAAATTTTTGACCATTTAAGATGCCATAAAATCCAAAGTACACTTTCTTCTAAGATTGCTATGAGAGCGAGTACCGCAAAAAGGGGCCAAGAAAGTTTCTCAAGAAAGAAGACGGAGGGCAACAATAATAGAGCGCCTGTCATCATTACAATCGAAAGAATGACAACTCCTAAACGCAACGAAGAAGGAGGGAAACAAATTAACGACAAAATGCCAAGAGAATTGATGGCCGCAAGCCACGTACAGATGGTTTGATACTGATCCAAGGTAATTTCAAAGGGACCATGGATGAGCACAATATAAGCGATAGCAATGCCGAAGGTAATGGCTAACGCTCCTGGTATAGCCCGCGAAAGAACACTGATGAGAAAATTTCCCCTTGGTCGTTTCGTATCGTTTTCAAAAGTCAAGAAGAAAGAGGGAATTCCAATTCCTGCCGAAGATACCAGCGTTAGCTGAATGGGCACAAAAGGATAGACTTTCATCCAAACTACAGTCAATATCGTAACGAAAAACGAAAACA
This sequence comes from uncultured Erysipelotrichaceae bacterium, assembly GCA_964615295.1. GTDB lineage: Bacteria > Bacillota_I > Bacilli_A > Erysipelotrichales > Erysipelotrichaceae > Allobaculum. The sequence goes on from CAZTNF010000079.1 coordinate 3,138, forward strand.
AGGTTTTTACCAAAAATAAGGAAGCGGTTCGTTGGATGTTATTGATCACTCGACGACCTTCCAACAAAATTTGAGGTAAAGCTGAAAATTGATCTTCCAATAAAACCATCGACGCTACAGCCATCGCTGCTTGTGCTCCACTCCCCATCGCAATCGAACAATCCGCCTGTTTGAGAGCCATGACATCGTTTACTCCATCTCCCGTCATAGCCACTGTATGGCCTTGATTTTGAAGCGCCTCCACCATGAGCTTTTTTTGTATTGGGGTGACGCGTCCAAAAATGGAATACTTCTTTACAACTTCAGGAATTTGGTCTTGAGCCACGGTAGACATATCAATCGCTTCTCCCGTCACCCCAGCTTTAGAAGCAATGGCTTGAACCGTTGCAGTCATATCTCCAGAAATGACTTTTAAAGCCACTTCTTGTTGATGGAAATATTCCAAAATTTTAGCAGCGTTGGGACGAATCTCATCTTCGATGAGCAAAAAGCCACAAAGCGTATAATTTCCTTTTTGAAGCTTTTCAATCGGCTTGCTTTTGGCTAAGACTAACACACGTAAGCCCTGATTGGCCCATTGATCAATTTTAGCTAATACGCTTGGATCAAGATCTTCAAATAAAAAGCGATAGGCTCCCATCAAAAGGGCTTCCTCTTTAAAAGAAGCTCCTGAACTTTTTGAGGTTGAAGAAAAAGGAAAGGTTTTAATGGCGCTTTGAGTAGGGCTGGTTCCTTCAATGGCTTTGCGAATAGCTTGAGAGGTTAAATTATCATCTTGTAAAGCATTCAAGATATTGGCTAAATCCACCTTCATCTCTTCTTTACTCACGCCTTCTACGGGTACAAAATCATAAACCTTCATCGCCCCACTTGTAATGGTGCCCGTTTTATCCAAACACAGCGTATCCACACGGGCTAGGCTTTCAATACAATACAACTCATGAATGAGTACAGCTTGTCGAGCCATTTTAACCGCTGCAGTAGCTAGCGCTGTAGACGTCAGGATGATGAGTCCTTCTGGAATCATTCCCACCATAGATGCAGTCACATTTAAAAGAGCCGCATTTAAGGTGACTGAATGGCCAAAAACATAAAGCTTTAAAAACAATAAAAGACCCGCAGGAAAAATAATGATGGAACAAAATTGGATGAGACGATTGAGGGTATCGCGTAATTGACTGGGAAATTGCTTCTCTCGTTTCGCTTCTTTAACGATAGAAGCCATATATTGAGCATTGCCGACAAGTGCCGCTTGTATGATGCAACTACCACTCACTACAAAACAACCTCCATAAATTGTTTGGCCGGAATCCCGATCTAACGCATCGGATTCTCCCGTAAGTGGACTTTCATTGACTTGGCACGCTCCAGCGCGGATCACCCCATCACAGGGAATTTGCGCCCCCGCACTCAGTTTGACTAAGTCCCCTTCCACAATTTCATCCGAGGCCAAATCTTCATATTTTCCCCCACGTAAAACTAGATACTTCTGAGCGTGAACTAGAGCTAGTTGATTTAAAATACGGCGGGAATGAATCTTTTGATATAACCCAATGATCGTATTGGAAAGCACCACGATCATAAACAATAAGTTGCGATAGCTTCCCGTCAAGATCACCAAAAAAGCTAAAATGTAGTTTACAACATTGAAAAACGAAAAGAATTCCTCTACTACAAGTCTTCCTATGGACTTTTGAGGATTCGAATCGATTAAGTTTTTCTTCGCTACGGCAGCCTGTGCTTGAGTAAGACCAGTAGCGAGATCGGTTTCGTGTTGCAGATGTATAGGTTCCATATTCTTATTTTAGCGAGGTTTTTGTCCAATAAGCCTACATGCGGCTTACATTTGTATTTTTCGAATTTTCTAGATTAAGAACCAATATTTTGAGCGAGAGATTCAATATCTTGGGCAGAAGTGATCTTTTGATTGAGTGGATCACCTGGAATAAGACGACTAGGAATCCCCAAGACCTTTTCTACGGCCATAGCATCATCCGTCACCTCAATTTTCTCACTTAAAACCTTCTTTAAAGCCTCTTGAATAAGAGCGGTGGAAAAAGCTTGAGGCGTTTGAATGGCTCGTAATTGGGATCTTGGGGGAGTATAGATCACATACCCTTCTTCATTGATTTCCTTAATCGTATCAATCACCTCAACACCTGGAACCACCGCTTGATTGGTGAGTAAAGCCTCTTTAAGGCGGGTGATGAGGTCTTGGCTTAAAAAAGGGCGCGCCCCATCGTGAATCAAAACATAAGGTGTATTCACTAAAGAAAGACCAGAAAAGACCGATTCAGCTCGTGTGTTTCCTCCAAAAGCAAAACAAATGCGTTCATCTAAGTCCTGAAATAGCTCTTGAAAGGTATTCAGTTCTAAAGCCGCACAAACGATGATCACTTGTCGACACTCTTCATCTTGTAAAAATTGTTCTAAAGAATAGCGCAAAATCGGTTTTTCCTGATAAGGAAAAAGGACTTTGTTATAGGAAAGGCCACTGCGGCTCCCTTTGCCTGCGGCCACAATTACAGCTGCATAGTTCATAAAGCTAGTGTAACAAATTTATTTCTTTAATTTTTAGCCGATTCTTTCCTGTTCAAAAAAAGGATCTTGACTCTAAACTAGAATCAAGATCCTTAAACTCTATTTAGGAAAGGGTCTTTCCGTTATGATGGATCATCTCAATCCAAATTTTTCGTAAGCCACACTTATAGGTTAATAAAACGCCAGCCATCGCGCCAATTAATCCTTGAGCGATTTCATAAGGAAGCTTTAACATAGCATATTCAAAGGTAGAGTAAATATAAATCTTACCAAGCGTATACCCGATCACCAAAATGATGCAGCCTAAAGCAGCTCCTAAAATGGCTCCATAAAGGGGCTTTTTTTGAAATGTATTGTGAGCACACCAACTAATCACGAACGCTTGGAGACCATGCACTACAAGCGAAACATACATGGGAGTTGGATAAAACAAGGCATCACCGATAAATGAGCCTAGTCCTCCTACAATCATTGCGCCAATGGGATCAAGTAAAATGGAGGCCGTGACAATCGCAATATCGCAAAGATAGAGTTTTCCTCCTGGTACTGGAATGCCAAAGCTCGATAATAAAATCACTAAGCCAATAAACATTCCACAAGTGGTAATCCATAAAACGGAATCTCGACGGGGTACAGTAAAGTTATTCCGCTTTGAAGAAGTCATCATCATAGACTATTCCTTTCTTTTTTCGTTATCCTTTTTTTTTCCTTATTGCTCGTCTTTATACTTCAAATAAAAGCATCTTTTCTTTTTTTTCTGCGTCAATAGTTATGGACAGATGCCTAAGAGTATACTCTTTTCTGATCCGATAAAAAGATTCAATTTTAGAAAAAAGGAGCAGACCAGTGATCAGTTATTCTCTTACTTCCCCTCTTTTTCAATCGCTTTATCAAGCTATACGGCAAGATATTGAAAAAGGCGTATTAGAGGGGGAAAGTAAACTTCCTTCCAAACGCCAATACGCCTTCGATTTGCATCTTTCTCTTTCTACTGTCGAACAAGCTCTCAATGTCTTGGAACAAGAAGGCTACATTGTGGCCAAACCAAGACAAGGCTATTTCGTTGTTCCAGGAAATACCCGCTTAAAAATGTGCGATGATTTTCAACTCGATTTGTTACCTTCCGATCAAGCCAATCCCGATCCCGATTTTCCAGTTTCGCTTTGGTTTAAAACGATGCGTTTGGTTATGAGTCGTGATCAAGAGTTTTTGACTCAGACTTCTCCAGCTGCGGGGAGTGCCCGCTTACGAAATGTCATTGCTCAATACTTATATAAAAATCGGCAAATGATGGTTCAACCTCGCCAAATTATCATCGCTTCGGGAGCCCAAGAATTATATGCTATTTTGTGTCGGATGTTTAAACACGACTTTCATGTCGCAATAGAAAATCCAGGCTATCCAGTTATTGAACACATTTACAATTCCTCGAATGCACAAATTGAGCGTTTGCCCTTGGATGAAGATGGCATAGATCCAACCGCTCTTTTTCAATCTAGGAGTCATTTTTTGCATATTTCGCCTTTTTCAAGCTTTCCGGCCAAAATTACTGCTTCTCCATCGCGTAGACGGCTCTATCTTTCTTGGGCAGATCAACGCCAGGGGTATTTAATCGAAGACGACTACAACTCCGAATTTTTTCAACATGGACCGATTTTACAAACGCTTTATGCGATGGATTCTAGCCATCGGGTTATTTATATCAACACCTTTTCCAAGTCACTTTCACCTTCTCTACGCTTAGGGTATATGGTATTACCGGAATCTCTATTGGACCAATACGAAAAAACCGCTGGGAAATTGTCCTGCACCGTCACGATGTTAGAACAATTTACCCTAGCGGAATTCATTGAGAATGGTAGTTTTGAACGATTAATTCTTCGCCGTCGACGCCATCAAAGAGGAGCGTCAAAAAGAGTCTCGGGCAACTCAGCCGTATGCCACGATTGATACACTACATTGCTTTTGGGATCTTGATAAGCTT
>CAZTNF010000080.1:0-7637 GCA_964615295.1 uncultured Erysipelotrichaceae bacterium
ATAAATAGTTAATAAGCCTACTATTAGTTATATTAGTTAAGGAAAAGCAACGGTACAAAGCCAAAGCCGATGGTAGCACGATGGTTAAAATCGGTACTTGCGGATCCGGTGAAATCTTCAAAGCGGTTCAAAAACAATTGGATGATTCCAACGAGAACATTCTTCTCGATGTAGTAGTCTTTGATGCGTATAATCTTCCAAACGAAGCCCTAAACAATGGCGAAATCGACCTCAATTCTTTCCAACACAAAGCGTATCTCGCTTCTGAAGTGGCTTCCCAAGACTATGAACTCGTAGCGATTGGCGATACGAGTTCCGCTCCTTTAACCTTGTATTCCAAGAAATACACTTCAATTGATGAGCTAAAAACAGCAGCTGGAAAAGTTGAATAATTCCCTAGTCCTTGATCTGAAAAAAAGATCGAGGACTTTTATTTTGCCTTGGTCTTATCTTGCCTATACGATTCTCCATGGTCAGTCTTGAGATCAAAGGATAACGATAGTTCGTATTTAGGGAGGCATTCTTTAAGGTTTCCTTTGGCTTGGCTAGCCTTTTTTCCTTCTTTTCTGGCGAGCTAGTACTCGGCCTATAAGCGAGTAGCTACTCAAATACAAAAAAAGCTGTACTCTTTTCGATTGGTAGACAATCGTAAAAAGTACAGCTTTAAGTGATCACAAAGCCGAATAGGTGATGAATAAATATTGCATATCTAAGGGATTGGCAACATATTCTGCTCCATGGGGCTTGCCTTGATAGACGAGATGACCATCTTGAAAGACGCATAGAGAGGTAAAAGGAAGTGGTTGCCAAGATTCTTGATCGAGGGGAACCGTCGCTAACACTACCGCATTGTTTTCTTGCTTAAAATATAAGGAATGCGCCGCATTGGTATGGGCATACAGACGTTTTCCATCATACAAAATCAAATTGAGCTTATTGCCAGGGGCCATTTGAGAAATTAAGGTGTCGATTAAAACGTATCGCTCCTTGGAATCAAGCTTTCTTTCTAACTTCTTTTGAAGCTGATTGATTTTGTCTACGAAATACAATAGTATTCGCTCGCTGTCCGTTTCCCCAAGTTGGTGTAATTGATAGGGAAGTAAGGGTGGGTAGTCAAAAATGGTTCCATTGTGAATCAAAGTCCAAGATTGACCAAAATTGTCCTTTTTGGTAAAAGGATGACAATTTTCATATTCGATGTGTCCAATGGTGGCATAGCGAATATGAGCCAATAAAGCTTTTCCCTCCAATTTATCTTCCAAGCATTTTTTTAAATAAGGACTTTTAGAGGCTTGAATGGGTTCCTTTTCAATTAACACAGTTCCACTTGGAAAGGTAGCAAGTCCCCAACCATTAGGATGGTGATCGCTATGGGAGAAGAAAGTGTGAAGCAAGCTTTGACAATCAAATGCTTTTTCGGCGCACATTCCGAAAAGCTCACACATCCGCTGCCTCCTCTAAAGCCTCTAGTTGCCGTTTTTTAGCTAATTCCAATCCCTTTTTTACAAATCCCTCTTTGTACTGTTCTCGAATTTGCCAAGCATAGCGATTTTCGGCGTTTTCAAATTTTGTATGTTGAAAGGCTAAGACTTGAAGGATTTCCTCTGAGAAACCTTGAAAAAAGGCCATCATCTGATCCAATACGTCTAAAGCTGCATCGGCCACCGGCACCGCTTTTCCTAGATGGTTAACAATGTTTACCGTTTTCAAATCGTAGTGCGCCGCATTTTTAAAGTTTTGTACAGCTTGAACTTGATCCTGAATTGTTAAAGCTTCACGAGGCGTGCAAGCCAACCATACCAATAACAATTGCGCAAAGATAACATCTCGAATGTCGATTCCAACCGGAACGAGGGGATTTAAATCGATCATGCGAAGCTCAATGTGATCCACGCCTTGCTCACGCAAGGTTTCAAGAAGGTTTTTTCCCCGCGGCTTGAGTCGAATTGGATAATACAGTTCGGTAGGAAAAGCGAGCAATCCTTGGGTGACGTATTCTTGAATGCTATCGATATAGGTAGAGAGATTGGTGTAATCGAAGACAGGGGAGAAGGAATTCCAATATCCAAGTTCAGAAGCCCGCATGGATGCCATTCCATGAAAGGCATCGTCTCCAAAACGACCCTTTTCTATAAAGGAAGAATCCAACAAGGGGCTAGCCGCTGTTACAGCGGTTAAAATCCAGCCATATTCAGCTGCTCCTTGGGCGAGATCGATATAAAACTCGTTTTTATACTCTTGGTAGTCTTCCTTTCCACTTAAAGCAAAATCGGCTTGGAGTAGATCTTCTCCAAAAGAGTAATTAAAATGAATGCCACAAAAGGTCATTTTATAGCGACCATACCGATTGGAGAGATATTGCCGATACTCCCTTTTTGAGGCTTGTTCTCCGGAAAAAAGGGCAATGGGAATATCTTCTTCCTTGCGAATAAAGGCGGGATTAGAAAAAGGCCAAAGATATTCCACATAAGCTTGCTCAACTAATTTTTTTTGAATTTTTTTGTAATAGAAATCCAAAAAGGCTACAGCTTCTTGAGGAGAATGGGCCACTGGTGTGTTGATTTCAATTTGGTTTTCGCAAAAGTCCCGCGTAATATGATCTTCCGTCAAAAAAGGATGGGGCGTTTTAGCTAAAAATCCTTCTTCATTCACACGCAAACTTTCTTTTTCTAAACCAATGTTTCCGTTCAACAAAAGGCGCCGAATTTCTGGATTTTGAATATGAAGCATACTCGTCTCCTTGAAAAACTATTTCCCTTTTAGCTCAGTTCAAAAGATTAGCTAAAGAGTGGAGTAGATAAATATCGATCTCCTGTATCAGGCAAGAGAACGACAATGGTTTTTCCTTCATTTTCAGGACGTTTAGCCAATTGAATTGCGGCCCATGTCGCCGCACCAGAAGAAATGCCTACAAGTATCCCTTCTGATTGACCAATTAATTTTCCAGTAGAAAATGCGTCCTCATTTTCTACCGTGATGATTTCATCATAAATATCTGTATTCAAGACTTGAGGAATAAATCCAGCCCCAATCCCTTGAATTTTGTGCGCCCCTGGCGTTCCCTTACTGAGTACAGGAGAGGTTGCAGGTTCCACAGCTACAATTTTAACATTCGGATTCTTTTCTTTAAGGTATTCTCCCACTCCTGTTATCGTTCCTCCAGTGCCGACTCCAGCTATGAAGATATCCACTTGTCCATCTGTATCCTCCCAAATTTCGGGTCCAGTCGTTTTTTTATGAATTGCTGGATTTGCGGGATTGACAAATTGACCGGGGATAAAGCTATTGGGAATTTCTTGAGCCAATTCAGAAGCCTTAGCGATAGCCCCCTTCATTCCCTTGGCTCCTTCCGTCAAAACGACTTGTGCTCCATAGGCTTTCATCAATTGTCGGCGTTCGATGCTCATGGTTTCGGGCATTACGATAATAATTCGATAGCCACGAGCAGCGGCTACTGAAGCCAGTCCAATTCCTGTATTTCCAGACGTTGGTTCAATGATCACCGAGCCAGGTTTGAGCAATCCCTGCGCTTCCGCCTCATCAATCATGGCTTTGGCAATTCGATCCTTTACGCTTCCGGCTGGATTCAAATACTCAAGCTTGGCTAAAATTTTGGCGTTGAGTTTTTCATCATTTTCAATGTGAGTAAGTTCTAAAAGAGGAGTTTTACCGATCAATTGATCCATCGAGGAAAAAATATTAGCCATAGGGCCTCCTTATCTTTAGGGCTTTTAGTTATAGAGAAGATGTCCCTATTTTTAAAACCTATTAACATAGTAGATTTATAGGAATTATACTAAAGCCCTTTCTCGCCTGTCAAAAAATCGTGAGAAAAATCGCTTTATTGCTTTCTTATTGTTTGAAACGTATGGTTTAACCAGAGATTGAATCCAATGAGTAAGAAAGGAGTATTTAAAATGTTGATTTCTACAAAGGGCCGTTATGCCTTACGGGTGATGATTGATCTAGCGGAGCATCAGAAAGAGGACTTCATTCCTTTAAAAGTGATCGCTAATCGTCAAGAGATTTCCGAAAAATATTTAGAAAGCATCATCAAATTGTTGGTGAAAGCACAATTGGTCAGTGGAATACGTGGTAAAGGAGGAGGCTATCGACTTACACGTTTAGCAGATCAATATACTGTCAAGGAAGTATTAAGCTTAACGGAAGATTCTTTAGCTCCCGTTCCTTGTTTAAAAGCTCAAGGACAAAGCTGTCCACGAGCGGCTTCTTGTCGTACGCTGCCTTTATGGAATGGCTTGAATGAAGTTATTGATCAATATTTGAGTGGCATGACGATCGCAGATCTTATGGAATATGGAGAAGTTGGAAATAACTACGTAATCTAAAAAAGACACCTCTATGGGCGAGGTGTCTTTTTCTTTAGGCCCAAATCTCCTCTTTGGGCAATAAGAAGCCATACAAAATTTTCTTTTCCGTTTCACTGGCTTCATCCATTTCAATTCGATTTTGAATTTTTGGAATGAGCTGATCCCGATGAGCTACGAAGGCCTCCATATATTGAGGATGGTGGGCAAAGTTTTTCCACATATAATTGGAGAAATCGACTTGAGAATAATCAAAGTGATCAGGATCCAATAAAAATTGCAAATGGGGTCGGCCAGGAGCGAGCTCTTTTAAAACGTGAATGTCTTCAATTTTTTGGTTAAGATAAAGAAGATAGACACAGTCAAGTTTTGTTTCCACTTGTTCAAAAGAATATCCCATTCCCTCTTTTTTACTCATTTTTAAAATTTCACTTAAAAATTGGGAAATGGAGTGCTCTTCAAGAGCAAGCCATCCAGAAAAGACAAAGTCATAAATGGCTTCTGGTTCAAGCAAGGCAAAGTGATTGGATAAGAAGTCTTTGTATTTTGTTTGCGTCTCTTCCATAGAAATATATGGATAAAACAACCTCAACAGTGTCACTTTATCCTGAAACTTTTCAGTTTGGTCGACAATCTTTTCAATGCGATAGGTTGTTTCTTCGTCTTTCGTTAAAAAATATCCCAACAAATGGCGTAAACTTTCAAAATTGACTTTATTAGCGTACTCTAAAAAATGTTTTCGACTGACAATGGTAATAATCTGTTCCAACACATCCCAATCCCGCTCAAAGGGAAGATTCCGACAAAGCTTGGCGAGTTCCTTTAAGCTTTGGCGAAAATCGGGCCAGTCAATGGAGAAAAATTTGGTGATAATTTCTTTACTTTTGATCAATTGTTGAATCGCAATCACGATTTTTTTTTGATTTTCTTCGTCCAAATCCACCAAATTCAACAAAATAATGAGATTGGAGAGAAGAGAAAAAGATGATTTTTTAAAACCAAAGGTATGAGCTTTGACGATAGACTGACAAATATTGTGGAAACAATCAGTTAAAAATGTTACTTCTTGGACTCCGATATTCAAACGGCTCACATTGTACGTTTTGATTAAAGTGCTCAAATCTTTGGGGGCGATGAATTTGCTTAAAATGTCAATGTCCAAATAATCCACGGGATATTTTTGATTGGGTAAAAGAAGATCCCCTAACACATAAGAAGGTTTTTCAGCTGCATCGCTGTTGGCGCATAAAATGGCTTCAATATAAGGATGAAAAAAGCTCTTTACTCCCTTCACTCCTTGATAGAGGGCATAGTTGTTGTAGTAGAAAAAGTATTGAGTCAGGGCAATCTGTTTGAGAGTATAAATCTTTTCATAGACCATTCGCATTTCTAAATATACTTTATGGTGACTCATGTTTTCCTTGAGAACTTGTAGCGCTTTGTGCATCGCTAAACGCTCTTTTGAATTTCCACTATCCAAATCGAGATACCCTGAAAACATTTCACGCTCTTTGCGCGAAGAGAGATTATCGATGAATTGCCGACCTTGAGTAAAATCAAACGTAAAACTTCTTTGTTGAGCTAAAACGGCAGTGTTATACAAATAGGCCACTTTTTGATCTAGTTTTAAAAGGGAAACATCGATTTCCGGCTGTTGCTTGAGGATATGATCATAGCCATGAAGGAGGCTCTGGTAAAAGACCCATTGATTGAAGTCGAGGGGATCTTTTTTTTCTTGAATCGCTTGTAAAGCTATTTGCAGCTTGTCATATTGATTTGTTAAATAAAGGCTAAAGAGTTTATCTTGAAATAAGCTGTTTTGGGAAAATTGAGTGAGAGAGTAAAAATTAGTCTTTTGATCTTTCACCCCTAAAATGCCTTCAATCCCTGCATTGAGAAACAACTGCTTCAATTGATCCGCTTCTTTTTCCTTGGAATTCATAAAGTCCACTAAACGGGTATAGTTGTGTTCAGAAAAAAGGCGCAAATTCGTACCTTGTATCTTATAGTTTTTGACATGCAAAAAATTCAGGATTTGTTCATAGTTCACAAAGTTAAACTGGCACATGAAGTGAATAGCCTTTTTGATGGAAGAAAGATTTTTCTCCAAAGCGGGATCAGCAATCACTTGTAAAAAGCTATAGAGCCGTTTTCCAAGCTCATTGGTCAAACTTTTTGGAATGACAGGAACCAAAGGCATGGAGTGGATGTTGATGAGTTCGACATTATTGCTCGTAAAGTAGGCTTGTTGAATGAGATCTACAGTTTCTTGATCTTGAATGAGATAACCTACCCGTTGATTTTCATCGAGAGCTCCATTTTGAGAGCGCATGTAATTAAGCCAACTCAAAATGAGCTTGATGTCATAATCGTTAAGCGAATACCCTAAAAATAAAACAATGTGGTCAGCCACCAAAGATTTAATGAAGTGCTCAATCAAGACGTGATTGTGCGAATAATTTAAGTAGTCCTGTTCTTTTAACACCATACTTTCTGGATCCGACATATCTCCATGCATCTTGATGATGTACTTGCTTTTATCGGTTGTAAGCAAGTCTTTATCGTGAACGATGACTTCATATTGTTCCCGAAAGATGTGTTTAGAAGATTCTAAAAGCTGATCATAATTTGTAGTGATGATGTGGACAGGATTGATGTTGAAGATAGCCGAAGATAAAGGGGCATCCACAATCGTAGAGGTAATGCTTTTAGATAAGACTTGATTGTAGAGAGTGCGATCGTAGTTGAATACGTATTGAGGAATTTTTAAAAAATCTTCCGTTGAAAAATCATATTTTAAGTGACAGGTATTTTCACAATCCGCTGTTTTGTGTTTACAAGAAGTACAACGCGAATAGCCAATCGCTTTAGCCATTTGAATGATTAAATCGTTCCAGCTTGGCATCCCTTCCACATTGCAGGAAACCCCAGCTCCGACAAAGATAACAAGCTTTCCCTTTTCCGCTTTTTCGCGAAATAGATCAATATAATCCAAGAGTTCAGAATACTCCATCCCATCCACCTCCTTACTTGTTTAGATTACTCCTCTTTCAGTTCACAAAGAACGATTCTTATCTCCCAAATAAAAAAGCCAACGATCCAAAACTATGTTTTGGATAGCTGGTTTCGTGGGCTTTTTCGTATTATAAAATCTCTACTTAATATTTTATCGAAACTGTCAAGTGTCTTGAAAGATATAAAATCTTTTTTTCTAGATTTTTGATCGAATTGAAACCGTGTGACATCCTCCCCCGCCTAAAGAGGCGGGGGCTTCCTTTCGCACAAGCGAACAGTCGGTTCTCGTTCGAT
>CAZTNF010000081.1:0-7554 GCA_964615295.1 uncultured Erysipelotrichaceae bacterium
GCAAAAATAGGAAGTTGCTGGACAAAGAAAAGCCTCATATCTAACATTGTGTTGGATAGGAGGCTTTTTTATTTTAGTGTATCTGGTATTTGAAGAGAGTTTGAATGATTTAAAAGGATCTTTTTGATTCTTTATTTTAGAGAAATATGCTTTTTAAGATTCATAGATCTGTCTCTTTAAATTAGAAGCCTATAATTAAGAAAAGCATAGAAAGGACTTTTATGAAATTCGATAAAGTTTTGGAAGGACGGCGCTCTATTCGCCGATGGACAGACAAACCCATAGAGCATGATGAACTAAAGAAAATTTTAAAAGCAGCTCAATTAGCTCCAAGTTGGAAAAATTCTCAATCTGCTCGTTTTTATGTTGTAACTCAAGATGCCTTATTAGCTCAATTAAAGGAAAATGGCTTACCACTTTTTAATCAAAAGAATGCGGAGAAAGCTCCTTGTTTGATCGTGGCTTGTTTTGAATCAGGGAAAAGCGGTTTAGGAGCTGATGGAGAATTCGCCAATGAATGTGAAGAAGGATGGTCTTATTTTGATTTGGGATTGGCTGTAGAAAATATTTGTTTAGAAGCTTACCAACTTGGCTTAGGTACCTTAATTATGGGAATTCGTAATGCGGAGGCCATTCGTACCATGCTTCATATACCGGAGTCTCAACAAATTTGTGCCGTTATTGCTCTGGGCACTCCAGATATCAATCCACCTAAACCAAAGCGTCTCAAATTAAAAGAAACGACTGTTTTCTTTGAATAATAACTAAATGACTTTAAATCAGGACTGAATGACCAATCATTCAGTCCTCTTTTCATAAAAAAAGCTAGAGAGCTTTTTTAGAAAAAGCGTCTCTAGCTTTTATTTAGTTATTTTTTAATTGAAATTTAAGGAGGCTCTAAAGAGATAGTGAGGGAATTTTAACTGTTAGAAGCCCTATTTTTAGAAGCGCTTAAAGTACTAGAACTATTTGTGGATAAATTATTTTGAGAACTATCAGTAGTCGTATTAGAAGGCTGTGGATTGACTGGTTCTTCTACTTTAGCGGGGCGACCATCGCGTTCTAAAGCTGGAGGATTACTATTGAAATGGTGAGCTGAAATCCGTCCATAAAAGGAAGGAGCAATCGATCCATCAGGACGTAAGGTCGCATCGATGGGATAAAAGCCAATTGGATCCCCTGCGCAATACGTCCAACCATTTCCTACATAAATTCCTACATGAGAAACGTAATTAGGATCACTTCCATAAGTACCACGCCAAAAAACCATATCTCCTGGCTTTTGTTGACCAGTCTCGACTGGATTACAATAGTTGGTATAAATACTCAGGGCATTCACAAAGAAAGGCTGGACATTGATCAACCATCTTTGATTCATACACCAAGTCATTAAGCCTGAACAATCGAAACCAGTAGCTGGGCCTTTCCCCGCCCAAACATAAGGAGTTCCTTCATAAAGTAGAGCTTCACCCATAAAGTGATTGAGGTTCGAAGTTCCATATTGTTGGTCAAAGTATTCCCGACAAGGAATGGCTGCCCCTGTAATAGAATCTACAAACCAACTGGTATTCCCACGCCACTGCTGACGTTTGGCTTCTGTTTTACAATCAGGTTGACCTTCTTGAGCATAGCCACTTTCGTTAAACCATAAAAAATCAGTAGTCTTTTTCTCATTGTATTGAGCGGGAACCAATAAAAACTCATTAGTCACAGCATATCCAACATCGGGTAAAAACCAATACAGCTTTTGATTTACTTGATAAGGACCAGTATAGAGAGCTCCATCCTCTTGAAAACAAACAAGACGCCCTTTTCCAATATTGGTTACACCTTGGTGAGTTGTATCGAGTTTTCCGTTTTGGTTGGGATCGAAGTAATAGAGCTTTCCATTAACTTTTTGGATATCCTGAAGTTTTACTCCATTTTCGTTATAACCATACGATTCATTGATATAGGGAATACTTGGAATATTGAGATCTTTAAGATTAGTAGTCGTTCCATACCAAGCAATTTCTTCATCACTCCAGCCATAAGCGACAAGCGCCTGAATTTCTGAATCATTGGTCGTAAAATGATGACTTCCGGCTTCTGCATTTGGATTATAGGCCCGATAAACAGGTTGGGCTTTATCGTTGGAGGAATACCAACCAATTTCTTCATCAATCCAGCCTAGACGAATAAGCGTTGAGCGTTCGTTGGAGTCAAGGGTATAGTGGTGATCTCCGGCATTAGGATTGTAAACTCGATAAACGGGGCTACCTGTTTTGGAGCCAATCCAACCGAGGTGTTCATACATCCAGCCATAGGTAACTAAAGTATCCCGCTCATTTTGAGAGGCCGTATAAAAATGTTCACCACTATTAGGATTGTATAAGCGATACATATATTCAAGACTTGTAGGAGGAGTAGGTTTAATTTGAGTTTGAAAAGAACTTTCTGTTAAGGGAAAACTTGTCAAACTGTTTGTAATTGGATACAACCCCTCAAATTTGTCAAAGTCTAATTCATACATCATATTGCTAGGCACATACAAAAATGGCTTCACATGACTTAAAACGGTAAAAGCATCTAAAAAGCGTTGCAAATAGCGTAAGCCCGTTTCTTTGGAGTTCAGTTCAAAGCTTAAAACAGGTAAAGCTTTACCGATATAATCTTTGATAGCTAAATAAAAGGTGTGTGCTTCTTGTTCTGGAATAGTGTCTTGACCTAAATAATCATGCTTCAACACCAATAATTGGTTGTTTTGAAGAGCTGCTTTGGCTTTAGATTCAAAGCCCTGAATTGGCCCATTGGAAGTACTTGCACTGACGACTACGCATTGGTTAAGAGTTCCACTTGTTTCTCTTATTTCGCCTTCTTCTTCGGGGCTCCAAAAGGCTTCAAGATTTTTTTCTTGTAGAGAGAAAGAAGAAACCGGCGTTAAAAAACCTTCTTCATCAGCTTGGTACATTTGGCCTTGAAGAACAAGACGACCATTCTGAAATAAAGCTCCAGTTTGGGGATTATAATAGCGACCATCAATAAGGCCTGTCCTTGGCTTTCCTTGAAGATCTAAGAGAAAGGAAGTTCCATAAATGGTTTGGAATCCGGTAAGAATTTCACCATCTTGGTAATAGGATCCTTCTTTCCAACCAGTAAAGAGTGCAATTTCTTCTCTTTCTTCCTCTTGCCAATAAGAAGAATCAAAAATCAAAGGACCGACGGCTTCTGGCAATTCTTCCATTTCAAAAGCATCTTCTGGCTTCTCTTGGGCTAAACTCGGATAAGAATAGCTAAGAGTAGCACATCCTACTAGCATGACTAGGAGAGTATGGATCGATTTTTTTAAGTTCATGTTTTTTACAAAGTCGATTGAAATACAAAGAAAAAGAACAAATTCTTCACTTTGGTCTTTTGTTTGGACTTTGTACAATCCTCCTTTCCACTTGCGCAACATTTTTATAAGTAAAAATAAAATTTTGTTTTCTTTTACTAAACTTACGCATAACGAGTTTTATTTTACCGAATAGGTCAGCGTTTTTATACCTTTTTTTCTTTTCTTTTTGATGTTTAAATTTTTTCCTTGTCCAACAATAAAAGACACTTAAAAACTTGGCTTGAAGCTAAAAAAAAGATGAAGCATTTGGTTAAACGCTTCATCTTTTCATTCGTATTAAATAGGACTGATTTGATCCCAGTTATATTGGCTACGCATATCGGCCACCACGATATCGCTTATACCCCATACGCCCCCAACAAGCGCTTTAAATTGCTTCGATAAGCGAGATAAAAGGGTATCGGTAGAAATTTTAGCTGTAGGCGTAGGAATTGTTGTAGCCGTTCCATTATTCGTTTGTGAAGCAGCGCCATCGGTTTGTACAGCTGGTGTTGTTTGATCAGCCACATCTGGTGTAGGTGTAGGAGCCTGTGTCTCTTCTGGTGGATTGATCGGAGGATTTGTAACTGTTGGCTGCTCGGGAGTAATGGATGGTGTAGTCGTAGGAGTGGAATCCTCTCCAGGGGTTGGAGTTGGAGTTGGTTGCTGCTCTTCACCACTTGGCGGAGTGACATCTGGAGTCGTAACATCTGGTGTGGTAGGCGTTTCTGTAGGAACAGAAACACTTGGAGTCGTTACGGGGGAAGAAGTCGAGGGATCAGTTTCTACACTTGGAGTCGTTGTCGGTTCTTCCGTTAGGGTTTTTGCCTCACAAGAAAAACCATTCAATTCCATGCCATTTGGACACGAACAAGCCCCATTATCAAAAGAACCTCCTGAACCAGTACAAGCACTGCGAGCAGCTGATAATTCATCCGATGGGAAAGATGTTCCCGCTTGGTAAGCTGAGCTCGCATCACCACGGCTCGCAAATTCCGCTTTAATTAAACCACCATTGTAATCTACGATTCCATCAGGACGATCAATCGCATGATAATCGCCACCAGCAGCTAAGAAATCCAACATATAGCGGTTAATGTGGAAGGCTGGGGCGGCTTCTAGCTCTGTCCATCCCATGTAATAACCTTGCATGAAATAAACAGGTAAATATCCAGACCATGTGGCAATCGAATATGTACTTGTATAAGCCACAGACCACTCGTCTTTCATAACTCCAGCTGGGATTCCATATTGAATGGCTTCTTCTTCCCAAGAAGAAGTTCCCGATTTACCGTAAACATCATAATTAGGGTTGGCTAAAACTTCATTGTAGTTTTGATATCCGCCAAAAACAACATCTCGTAAGAGAGTAGACATCATGTAGGCGGCTTGCGTGGAAATTAATTCATAGGTCGTAGTATTGCCATTGATTTCGGTATTATCCGAACGACGAATAATTCGACGAATGCGATGGGCATTTATACGACGGCCTTGGTTGGCAAAGATAGTATAAGCCGAAGCCATTTGTGTTGGAGAAGCAAACATATCGGCTCCTCCAATGGAATATTGTGGTACAAACAATTCAGCGACTTGATCATCAAAGCCAAGATCTTTACAAAACTTAATCCAATAGTCTGTACCCGTTACGGAAATTAAATCAATCATCGCTTGAGCCGCCGGAGTGTTTTTAGAAACACCAAGAGCTCGAGCGAGAGTCATTTGACCATCATATTTTCCGTCTGCATTACGTAAGTTGGTTCCACCTCCCCAATAATCTTTAGCTTGGTCCACAACGATATGATTGGTAGACCAACCAAGAATATCAAAGGTAGAACAATAGGATAAAAGAGGCTTCATGGCGGATCCTGGTTGACGGGTATTCAAAGAGTTATCTTGTTTTACCGAATCCGAATGATAATGACGACCAGGACCAACCGCAATAATTTCACCTGTTGTATTGTTAATAATGGTTGTTCCAAAATCCATCATCTCATTTGGGAAAGCAATAACAGTACCAGTCATAATTTTATCCAATTCTGCTTGAGCGCTTTGATTGAGCGCCGTATAGATATCCATTGGAATAATAGCTGGATCTTGACCGGAAAGCTGAGCGGCCTCCGAAATGACTTGGTCAATGTAGGCTTGGTTAGGATCAATGGTAATGGTTTCACGCCAATCCAGCGCAAAAGCCAAGTCAACACTCTTTTCCAAGTTGTATTCTTCTTCTGTAATGTATCCATGCTTCAACATTAATTCTAGCGTCGTGTTTCGACGTTGTTGACCAGCCGCTAAGTGGTCAATCGTATCGCTTGTGTCTCCTGCGGTATGAATATTGTTGAGCGGATTGTTGGTATAAGGAGCATTGATGCTTCCAGCTAAGAAAGCAGCTTCTCCTAAATTTAATTCTGTAACATCTTTATTAAAGTAGTACTTTGCGGCTTTTTGAATCCCACGCGTATTGCGTCCAGATCCAAACCAAATCCGGTTAAGGTAATACTCAATAATATCTTCTTTATCAATGGTTTGCTCCGCAATCAAAGCGAGGTATATTTCTTGAATTTTGAGTTTCACTTTTTCAAGTGTAGAAATACTACCATTTTCAGCCAATAGCTTTTCTTCTTGGTTTTTTGTAAAGGCGTTATCGATCATCTGCATAGTGAGAGTCGAACCACCTTGAGAAAAGCCTCCTGAGCGTAAATTGGTGAGACCCGCTGCTAAAAAGCGTGGTAAGTCAAATCCATTGTGAGTAAAGTAACGCGAATCCTCAATAGCCAAAAAAGCATCAATGAGGTTTTGCGGAACTTGATCGTAGGTTATGTCGTCACGAATTTCTGCGCCAAACTCATAAATCATATTTCCCGAATCATCGAAAATTCGCGAATTGGACAAAGTCGACAAGCCATCCTTTGAAAAGCGCATGCCATCTGGATCGTTGACGATGTTGACCAAAACAAAGAACACCGAGACGCATCCTACGAGAAACAAAGTTAAAATCCCAACAGCGAGCTTATTCCAAAAATCCAGTTTTCGTCTAGGTTTTTTCCCAGATCCAGCTGCAGAGGGAGAAGGCCCATTGGGTTGAGAGGCGTTTCCATTTTCCATTTGATTGGTGGAATTCGCCTGATTTGTGTTACGCATCCTTATCTTTTTTGGTTTCTCCTTTCAAATTAGAACTTAAGTTTGAGCTTAAATAGCATTTGTCAACCGCCTCTAAGTAATGAATTCGTGGATATAATCCTTCCCGTAATAAAATGCCATGCTCTTCAAACCAAGGATAGGGAATAGACTTGGCTACAATCGTTGTGTGAGCCTCAATTAACTCAAGAGCATCCACTAAAAACGTTTTTTTATGGGAAGTAAAGCGAATAATGAAAAAGCCAATTCCACCTTGCTCGTGCACCAGTTTGAGATGCTCGATTTGATGAGGTTGAACCAAATACTTTGGAAATAGATTGGGGTTTTGAGTCTGCTTCGCCTCAAAATCAATATAATGTCCTTTGTATAGGCCATTGTAATCCGTAGTAGAAGGAGTCCGATAATAGGCTTCGGTGATTTTAGCCCGGTTACGAGTGGGATAATCCACTCGCACTACTTGGATAGGCGTTGGCTTTTTATAAATTAAGGCAGTTTTTTGATCCTTATAATACTGATTTGAAGCATTCAAATCGTCTTCAAGACTTGTTCCACGAGAAGAGTGGTTATCAAGAGGTGCTTGCTTTTCTTTAGGCTCCAGTTCACCACTTTTCCTAGAACGATGAAGCTTATTAGGGTATTGAATAGAGTTTGTCACATGACACAGTATATAGAAAATCTAGGCTTGTTTCAATGAACCAAGATAGTGTCAAGCTCTAAACTTGTTTTTCAAAATAGAGAAAAATAGCTTTAGGTATCAAATAAATGAATTATCAATCATCTTTTTATCCGCAATTGGTAAGATTCATAGAAGATTTTGGCTTCGAAATGGCTTTCAATAGTTGAGAAGTTCCCGAAATTGAATAACCAATTTGTGATAAAATGTTAAAATTTAACAAATCGATCAACCTTCATTGTATCTACCACAAAAGAATGCTATAATTCATCCTGCGATTATCCCAACAGGTTTTAAAATTTAGATTAAAATGTCAGGAGGTTTTGGACGATGGCTGCAAATCTTACCGCTCAGGATATTTATGATAAAGAGTTTACCGTGGATTCAAGAG
>CAZTNF010000082.1:0-7547 GCA_964615295.1 uncultured Erysipelotrichaceae bacterium
TTTTCTTGTGATAAATCCCGTTTTTTGTTAAAAGGATAATAGCTCTTCTAAAGGTTAATTGAGTCTTCGTTTTTTATAGGATTCTCTTTTTAAAGAAATCAAAAACTATCTAACGAAAATAGCTTATTGTAATTTTAAGGCCTTTCTGATTCTTCTCTCTTTAGGTTTTACTAAAGAAAAAGAGACTGATGAAAATTTCATCAGTCTCACTAAAAATATTCTAAATCAAACAAATCAATATTTACTCAAAAGACCAATTGTCTCTTGTTTTAAAGAAATTGGTTCATCGGCTTTAACTTGAATATCTTGAACGGCTTTTTCAAGGTCTAGACCATACCAAGCAATGTCTTCAAATTCCCATCCCCAAGCGACGAGTTCACGAATTTCATTTAAATCGCTTGTATAGTGATGCGTTCCAGTTTCTGCATTTGGATTGTATAGGCGATAAATCGAATAGCCTTTGTTGGAATCTTCTTCTGAAACCCAACCAATTCCCTCATAAATCCAACCCATACCAATGATGGTATCGCGCTCATTGACATCCATAGTGTAATGATGATCGCCTGTATTGGGATTCAGTAAACGATATACATTTTTTCCCTCTTTTGGAGAGATCCAAGCGATGCTTTCATCTTTCCATCCTGCCAAAATGAGTTGGGTGTATTCAGATTTCGAACCGGTGTAAAAATGTTCTCCCGAATAATAGTTGTAAACGCGATACATGGGACGATTCACGGGATCAGGCAAACAAAGCTTTTGCCAATCCGCTTTCGTACCATAAAATTTGTTCAAGTCAAGATTGCTTCCATAGCCTTCTAAACGACCTTGGGAAGAATATTGATGCATATAATATGTTTTAAAGGCTCCTGTTCCAAATCCATCTGTTTTGGTCTCTTCAGTAGGACGATAGCCTTCTTGAACTTCATTTTTCCCATAACAAGCGACCCATAAGGGATAGCCAGCATCGGCTACTTGTTTCCAATCAATCGAACGGGAAAAATAACTACTCGTATACAACATGCAACGCACTCCCGATAAGTCGTAAAAGCGTTGCAAGAAGCGAAAGGCCCAATCTGATCCACTGCGCAATAAATCGCTTTGTTCATAGTCTAAAATGGGAATGCCTTTTCCAATATAGCTTTCCACTTGATGAAAGAAGAAATCGGCTTCTTCTTCGGGAGTTCCTTCGTGTCCAAAATCGCTCGCAAAATGATAAAAACCAAGCAAGCGACCCGACTCAAGAGTTTGCTTCGCAAAGCGATGAAAACTCTTGTCTTTAAAGCTTTTTCCCCCAGAGGCTTTTAAAATCACAAAGTCAGCTTCAATCTTGTCAAGATCGATACCGCTTTGCCAATTGGAAATATCAATTCCATCTAAAGTGGTTTCGCTAGGACGAGGATTTTCTTTGTCCCCATACGTTTGGCCTGACTCCATAGATTGATCTGGATCATGAAGCGGAGCTTGGGCGGGCATTTCTTCGGCTTCCTCAGAATTGAAAAGAGTAGAGTCGTGAAGTGGGGCTTGATCCACTTCTTCAGGATTTGAATCGAACAATTCTTCTTGACTATTCATCTCTTCAATCGAATGGGTATTGTCTTCATCGCTCGACATTTCTTCTTGAGCTCGAATGGGCATTGGATAAAATCCAGCTCCCCATTGACTACTTATGGTCAGAGTCAACAGAAGCAAAATGCTTTTGGAACGAAAATACTTTTTCTTTTTCATTTTCCTTCGACAAAATGGAATTCTTGTCGAAACCTCCTTTCCTATTCTCTATATTCTCAAATCTCCTATCTTAGCCATCCTAAAAATAGAGATTCTTTTTTCCAGTTAAGGTTTAACCTATCTGTTTATTTTAAACATATTCTTATCTAAAACTAAAGTCTCTCTTAAAATCTTCTCAAAGAGTAAAGAATATCAAATAGAAAATGAAGAAAAAAATTAAGTAGTATAAGTAAAATTTCCGTAAATCACCATAAAAATTGAATGTTTTATTAAAACTAAAATACAATATCTCAAAGTTTATTAGTCTTATAATTCAATTTTTAAAACCGTCTATTGTCCATCATCTACTATTTCATGATTGGGATCAATATAGGCATGGGTATATCCCAAAGAGGGGATCTTAATATTTTCTTGAGAAGAAGCAACATTTTCCTTTTCTGCCTGATCCAAAGAGGATAAAGTCTCTTGCTTTGGTGTTTGAGAAATCTGTGATGAAAGGATCATTTCTTCTTGATGCTTTTCTGTTGGCTCTAGAGGAATAAATTTATAAGTTGTTTGTTCTTTTAAAGACTTGTTGATTCCAACATCTTCCTGGTTTATCTGTCCACTTTCTTGCGTTGGAAAGGGTTTTGGTTTACAAAAAATACAATTTTTTTCCATTTGAAGGCTGTTGATCATATAGCCAATTCCATCTTGAGCACCATTGTATTTTGTCGTTCGAACCGAAGCTTCCATCACTGAATTGGGTGCGCCTTTCATTCCCACCCCAAATGTGTTTTCTAAAGCGGGAATGTCTTTTTCAGACGTTCCAAAATAGAGAACATGTTGAGGCAAGAGATGAAATTGCTCTAAGGCGAGTTCTAAGCCGCTATACATCGTGCAAAGAGCGGGAACGACATCCAAAACATTTGAGGTAGAGTGAATGATTTTGGCATCGGGGATGGAAAAGCTGGCTTCAATTTTTTGAAGGAGGGGTTTAGACCCAGTAATGATGATTTGAGAAAAGGAAGCATTTTCTGGAATCGAAGCAAATCCTTGCGTTTTAGCCTGTTTTCGCGCTTTTAAGGTATAACTGAGGGCATACACTCCTGGTTTATCGAAGAAAAGTTGTTTCTTGTATTCCACTCCACAAGAAACAGGCAAACTTTCAAGGGATTGGGCTACCTTTAAAAGGGTATCTTTCTTAAAATCACACAGAGTTGTCCATTGACCTTGTTCTACATTGCAATATTGGGTTCCATCGCATCCAAGTAGAAAAGAAAACAGAGAAGGGATCCGTTTATTTTTTAAATACTTAATCAGCCAAAGAATGGAATGGGAGGAGCATAGGCCTAAAATGAGACCTCTTTGTTTCATGCCTTCTAAAATTGAAAGCGTAGCGGGCGGGATATCTAAATATTGATTCGTTAAGCCATTTTCTAAAGACATCACAATACAATTAATTTCATTCATAAACGTATTTTATCAGGCCTAAAAGGGACTTTTATAGGCTAAGAGCGGACTCCTTCAAGAAAATACGTTCTTTCTCTTTATATCCAATTTTTTGATTGAAGGTCTAAAGAGCTAGAAGATATGAGAAAAAAAAGAGCCATTCAATCTTAAGATTGAATAGCTCTAAAATCCATTAGGCCTTTTAAATGACTATTTAGATGCCCACCAACCGATGCCTTCATCAAGCCAGCCAAGGCTTACAAGAACATCGTTTTCATTTTCGCTGATGGTATAGTTATGAGCTCCCGCCGCTTTGGCATTGGGATTGTACTCACGATAAACCGGAATAGAATAGTTTGTCACTTGACGAGAAGCAGCCGACGTAGCTGGAGTGGAAGAATATGGCTTAGCGGAATACCATCCGATTCCTTCATAGTCCCAACCAACTCTTACTAGAGTATCTCTTTCATTCGAATCAGTCGTATAGTGGTGATCGCCTGCATTGGGATTATAAAGACGGAAGACTTCTAATCCTGCTGCGACAGGAGCGGTATCGCTATTTTCTTGTGGAGCAATCCAACCAATTCCTTCATCTTTCCAGCCAAGTCCTACCAATACATCTTTTTCATGAAGGTCTTTGGTATAGAAGTGTTCACCAGAGTTTGGATTGTATAGACGGTTCATCAACTCGGCTTTGACGATGTTGACAGTCATAGGCAAGCCAGAAGCTGAGCCAGTTTGGTAGTTATAAGAAGAAATGAGTTTATCTCCACTAAATTCAAAGACACCCTTATCGATGCTTCCGTTTACTAACGAATCTTGGCCATCGATCCAGCCCACATTATCCTTTAAAGCTTGGAAGTTGGAATCATAAGAAGCGAGGTCAATATCTTCATCGTCACTATTGGCATATAAATATTGAGGACTCACGGTAACGGCTGCGGATTTACTGTTGGTTTCTGAAGCAGTGGTATAGGGAGCGGTTACGGAAACAATATTTGGATTGTTCGATAAATCGAGACTGGCTAAATGATTATAAGAAACATTTAGGGTCATTAATTTGCTGTTTTTGGAAAGATCTAATGTTTCGAGTCGATTATCCGAAACATCAAGAATGATCAATTCTCCAAATGGGGTCACATCTAAAGTAGTTAATTTATTGCCATAAAGGGATAAAACCGTTAAGTTGTGTCCCTTAGGAAATTTCACTTCGTATAGTTCATTATCATTGGCGCGAAGAATGCCTAAACTGGAGTTTTTGCTTACATCCAGAGTATTGAGCTGATTTCCTGAAACGTTTAATCGTAGCAACGAAGTGCATCCACTCACATCAAGATCGGCTAATTCACACAGTTGAACATCCACATATTCCAAAGCGGAATAATCCGAAAGATCTAAAGAGGTAAATTGTGCAGCTCCACCAATAACCAGCTGTGTTAAATTTTTGGTTTCTTTTGGTAAGGTAAGAGCATAAAGATCACTCGATTGAATATGGCGAGGATATTGAGGATCGTTATTTGGAGCAAAAGTCATATTGGTACTGATAGCTGGAGCTACAGCACCAGCTACTTGACGAGGCACCAGAGTAATAGATTGTAAGGCAGCGTTCTTAGATAAATCGGCTTCTTTAAGTTGAGGAGAATTTAAAATACTCAAATATTGAAGGCCACTTAGATATTCTACTCCTTCAATATTTTTAAAGGGATGGGCGGCATTATCAAAATAATCCGCTGCCTGTCCTGGATGAGCCTCATTATCGGCAGCTAAAGTAGTAATTTTCGCTAAATCTGTCAGATTGGCTTTGGTTGTATTTGGAACGGCCGCATCAACTGTAGTGGAAGTGAGCGCAGCAGAATCACTTCCAGTAATGTTCATGACTTTAGCATAGGCTAGTTTTACTGATGTGCGGAAATTTGCATCTGGAAAGTTTGTTTCGTTTAATTCGATGGTGGAGTTAGGAACTTCCACTCCTCCAACGGATCCAGCGCCATCTCCTGAATTGGTATTATTCCCCGTGTTTCCACTTTCGATCATCTCTTCCATTTCTTCATGGGCGAAGACGATACTTCCTGGAGCGGTTAAGAGCATAGTGGCACTGGCTAAAGTAGCAAAAAATTTTTTATTCATGTCTTTTACCTTTCTCTTTCTTTACGTGTTAAAGGCGATACTTTTTTATAAAAGACAATAGGTTTTTAACTAATAAAAAAGGAATAAACCCTTTTTAAATTAAAAAAGAGTTTTATTAAACGATAGAAAAAGGAAAAGGTAAATAGAGACACTTTCTCTTTTTCTAATGTAGAAATGATACCATTCTTCATAATCTTAATTAGATCTTTATGCTCAGTTTGTTGGCGAAGAGAAAATTCTAGCTCTAAGAACAAGGAAGGATTTAACGCTTGAAATAAAAACCAAGATCGAATGAGGCTTGAAGCGCAGGGAGAATAGGAAAACGTTTATAATAAAAGCTGAATTATATACAGAAGGAGACATAATACATGGTGAAAAAACCTGTAGTTCTCGTTGTCATGGATGGTATTGGGATTAGCGATAACGTACTTGGCAATGCGGTAAAAATGGCTTATAAGCCTCATCTAGATGAACTCTGGAAAAACTGCCCCCACACGCAACTTCGCGCTCATGGTTTAGCGGTAGGCCTTCCTACTGATGGCGATATGGGAAACTCTGAAGTCGGCCATAATGCCATTGGTAGTGGTCAAATTTACTCGCAAGGAGCGAAGCTCGTTAACGAAAACATTGAATCTGGTGAAATGTTTGACTCAGCTACTTGGAAAGACTTAGTAGAAAACGTAAAAGAAAAAGACTCCACCTTGCATTTTATGGGACTACTTTCCGATGGAAATGTGCATTCTCATATCAATCATTTAAAAGCCTTAATTAAACAAGCCAAAGAAGAAGGCGTTAAAAAGGTTCGTCTTCACATCTTATTGGATGGCCGTGATGTTCCCGAAACAAGTGCCTTACAATATGTGGATGAAATCGAAAATTTCATGAAGGATCTTAATGATGACACCTTTGATGCCGAAATTGCTTCTGGTGGTGGACGTATGAAGATCACAATGGATCGTTACGAAGCCAACTGGCCTATGGTGGAAGAAGGCTGGAAGATTCATGTTCGCGGTATCGGTCGTGAATTCCCCACGGCTACTGATGCGATTGAAACTTATCGTCAGGAAAGTGGCGTAGTGGATCAAGATTTGCCAGGCTTTGTATTGGTCGATGAAAATGGCAATCCCAAAGGCACCATTGATGATGGCGATTCCGTTATCCTCTTTAACTTCCGTGGTGACCGTGCCCAAGAAATTTCTTTAGCCTTTGATGGGGACGAAAGCTTTGATAAATTTGATCGAGTAAAGGTACCAGACGTAAAATTTGCGGGTATGCTCCAATATGATGCCGATGCCCAAATTCCTACTCATTACCTCACTGAACCACCAAAAATTCATTACACCCTTACTGAACAACTCGTAGCGGATGGTTTAAGCGAATACGCCATTTCGGAAACTCAAAAATTTGGACATGTTACCTATTTCTGGAATGGTAACCGCTCGGCTAAGTTTGATGAAAACTTGGAAGAATATGTAGAAATCGAATCGGATGTCATTCCGTTTGAACAACGTCCATGGATGAAATCCGCTCAAATCACCGATAAGCTTTGCGATGCGATTCGTTCGGGCAAATACGATTTCTTACGCACCAATTATCCAAACGGAGATATGGTTGGTCACACAGGAAATCTTGAAGCGACGATTATTGGTGTAGAATCGGTTGACTTAGCGTTAGGTCGTGTGATTGATGCCGTTAAAGAAGTAAATGGGGTATTGATTGTCACCGCTGACCATGGCAATGCCGATGAAATGTATGAAAAAGCTAAGAAACCCGATGCTCCTTTAAAAGCAAAGACTTCTCACACTCTTAATAGAGTTCCATTCATCGTCTATAACTATCCTTGCACCTTAAAACAAGACGATGATATGGGCCTTTCTAACATTGCCGCTACAGTTTGTCAAATTCTTGGAGTCGCTCCTAATGAACATTGGAGACCAAGTATTATTGAATCGGTAGAATAATTTTTCATATTTATGAAGGAAAGAGCTGATTTTAGAAGAAAAAATTAGCTCTTTTTTATTCTTTTGAAACCTCTAAAATTTTGACCTAGGCTACATTAGCCATTCATTTCTTTAAAAGAGATTTCAGTCCAAGGTAAGACAAAAGGAGTCGTCAAGGCGTTTTTCTTGACGGCTCCTTTTGTCTTACCTTGGACTGTTTGTCTTTTTCTTACGTCCTTTCTCTTTTGTTTTTTCTTTTGAACTCCCCGTATAGAGGAGGGAAAGAGGAGAAGAGGACCTTTTTTCGAAGGGAAAGAGGGAA
The DNA here is from genome assembly GCA_964615295.1 of uncultured Erysipelotrichaceae bacterium. Taxonomy (GTDB): domain Bacteria; phylum Bacillota_I; class Bacilli_A; order Erysipelotrichales; family Erysipelotrichaceae; genus Allobaculum. The sequence goes on from CAZTNF010000082.1 coordinate 7,546, forward strand.
GG
>CAZTNF010000083.1:0-7385 GCA_964615295.1 uncultured Erysipelotrichaceae bacterium
TCTTGGTTTATACCATGGCTAAGCGGGTCAATCCTTCCATCAATGCCATTTCCACGGTTTTGGTTTTACTCATCACCATTGGAATGCTTTTGATGAATATCATTCCGCCCATTTTGAAAAAGCGCCAAGAAGAGCGGGAAAAAGATCCCAACTACATTCCCAAACCAAAAAACAATCGTTTGCGAAAAGTAGTTCTTGGAATTCTCACGGTGGCGGTTTGCTTAGCGGCTTGTTTCTTCTTTTTCCGTTCTACACAAGGTGATCAGCCTTTTGCGGGGCAAACGCTCCATATTTATTTGCCTGGTGAATATATTTCAGATGAAATGATTGCGAATTTCGAAGAAGAAACTGGGGCAAGTGTTGTAATGGATAACTTTGATTCCAACGAGCAAATGTACATCAAAGTAGCCAACAACGAATCGTTTGATGTCTTAATTCCTTCGGATTACATGGTGCAACGTCTTATCGAAGAAGATTTGTTATTGAAGCTTGATCCCGCTAAAGTAGATGAAGCTTTGGTTCAACTGGATGAGGCTGTTTTAGATTTAGCTTATGATCCAGAGAATCAATACTCTGTTCCCTATTTCTGGGGAACCGTAGGAATTGTATATGATACCGAAAAGGTTGATCTAGACACCTTAGAAAAGGAAGGGTGGGGTATTTTCTTGGATGAAGACTATAAAGGAGATATCTACTTATACGATTCTGAGCGTGATCAATTTATGGCCGCTTTAAAAAGTCATGGCTATTCTATGAATACAGAAGATCCAGAACAGCTAAAGGAGGCCTATGATTGGTTGGCTAAGAGTGTTCAGACAATGGAGCCAGAAATCGTCACAGATGAAATCATCGACAATATGGCTAATGCCCGCAAAGCTCTTGGTCTGGTATATTCAGGAGATGCTACGTATATCATTGCAGAAAACGATCAAATGGATTACTTCTTACCAAACGAAGGAACGAACCTTTGGGTTGATGCCATGTGCATTCCTAAAACAGTAGCTAATGAAGAATTAGCCTATGCCTTTATCAACTATGCCGCCTCTTATGAAGCACAAATGTTGAATTCCCTCTATGTGGGCTATACGGCTACTAATGAAGAAGTAGAAAACGAATTGGCACAAGGCGAATTTGATGGTATTTCTTCTTATGTCCCTCGTGTGGACTATGATCAAGATGAAGTGTTTGAATACAATGAAAAAACGCGGAAAGCTATTGCAGATTATTGGAGTCGTATTAAAGTCGTTAATTCCAATGCCCGCTAAAGTTTAGCCATTTTCTTTCTATTACTTGCTCATAGATTTCAAAAGAATCTATGAGCTTTTTTGTATAATACCCATTCTTGAAAAAGTTGACCTAAACTATAAAAGAAGAGGCTTAGATCTTAGATAAGGAAAAGAATATGGCTACAAAAAGAATCCTCATAATTTGTGGGGCAGGAATGACGAGTTCTTTGATCGCTAAACTCACGAAAGAGACTTTAAACAACAATAAGGATGGAAACACTTACATTGTTGATTCTTTTGGAGAATTCCAAGGAAAAGACAGCTTAAAAAGAAAAGAATGGGATATGTATCTTCTCAGTCCCCAAATTAGAATGTATCATCACGAATTTACTAAGATTGCTGAAGAAACCAATCAAGTTGTCCGAAGTATTCCTCCCACGATGTATGTGCCTGTCCCTAAAAAAATTAAATTGATTGCGGATTTAGCCTTGGAAGCCCTAGAGGATGGAAAAGACTAGAACTCTAAAGAGCTTGTAATGAATTCTCGCGATTCATTCAAGTTCTTCTTTTTTATCTTTTAAAGACTATCCAATAGATTAATTAAAAGAAGAAATTCCCAAAAATCCATCTTGATTTTAGAAACTTAAAGATAATTTCCGAGAAGTCAATTTCAAAGAAATTCCTAAAAAGAAGGATAAAATTTTTTGAGAAAGGAAGTGTTAAGTGTAGTTTATGGAAAAACAAACTTTCGATGTTTATGGCATGACTTGCGCTGCTTGCCAAGCCGCCGTTGAACGCGGAGTTAAAAAAGTTGAGGGTGTAGATGGTGTAGATGTTTCTTTGCTTTCAAATACTATGAAAGTCGAATACGATCCTTCCAAAACCAATCCTGAAACCATTGTCAAAGCTGTAGAACAAGCTGGGTATGAAGCAGCCTTGCAAGCCAGTGCGGTAGGGGCGGGACTTGAAGAGATGAGTGCCGCAAGTGAATACAATCGCCGAGCTAAACGAATGAAAGAGGAAATGGAATACAAAAAGCGTGTCTTAATCAGCTCCTTAATTTTGTTAGTGATTTTGATGTGCTTTTCGATGTTGCCAATGCTTGGTGTCTTTTCCTTTTTAATGGATATGGAATGGATGATGGTCAATGGAGTCATTCAATTGTTTTTGTCGACCATCATCTTGTTTATTCAAAAAGATTTCTTTATTCATGGTTTTAAAGCCTTATGGAAACGCAACCCTAACATGGACTCTTTAGTCGCTATTGGCTCCTCAGTTTCCTTTGCTTATGGATTGTATGGTCTATTACGTATGGCCTATGGTTATGGAATTATGGATCATGGAATGATTCATTCCTCCATGGATATGTTGTACTTTGAAAGTGCAGCGACAATCGTCACCCTTGTTTCCCTAGGCAAATATTTAGAAGCTCGTTCCAAAACCAAAACGGGGGATGCTTTAGCAAGTCTTGTTAAGCTGGCCCCTAAAACAGCTATGGTCAAACAAGGGAATGATTTTCTAGAAGTCCCCATTGACCAAGTAAAGGTTGGCGATCTCATTCGTATTGTTCCTGGAGCTTCTATTCCCGTAGATGGAATTGTGCGTTCCGGCAGTGGTACCTTGGATCAAGCAGCTTTAACGGGGGAATCTATTCCCGTTGAAAAAGAGATAGGGGATACTGTCATGTCGGCTTCTACAAACGTCAACGGTTCCTTTGTGTTTGAAGCTACTAAGGTTGGAAACGATACCACTCTAGCGAAAATCATTGCCTTGGTTGACGAAGCAGGGAATTCAAAAGCACCCATTGCTCGATTAGCCGATAAAGTATCCGGAATTTTCGTTCCTTTGGTCATCGGTTTAGCGATTTTAACCTTTATTGGTTGGATAGTCGCTGGTAAAAGTTTTGCTTTTGCGATTAACTGTGCCGTATCTGTATTGGTTATCTCCTGCCCTTGTGCTTTAGGGCTAGCTACTCCTCTGGCCATTATGGTCGCCACTGGTAAAGCGGCGCAAAATGGTATTTTGGTCAAATCCGCTACGGCCTTAGAAGCTCTTGCCCACATCAATACAGTGGTTTTGGATAAGACAGGGACGATCACCAAGGGAAAACCCACTGTCATTGGTGTGACTCTTTTCAATACTAAGCCAACACCTTCCCAAAGTGATTCCAAGCAAGTTCACGACTTCTTACAAATGGTCGCAAGTGCAGAGTCAGGTTCCCAACATCCTTTAGGGCAAGCCATCGTGGATAAAGCCAAAGAGTTGCAGCTTTCTTTACTCGATATGAGCGATTTTGAAGCCTTTGGTGGACGGGGGTTACAAGCCAACGTGAATCAAATAAAGGTTTTGGCTGGAAATCTTGCTTTTATGGATGAACAGGGCATTTTCATTGATTCCTTAGTTCGAGAACAAGCTCAAGAGGGAGCTAAACTAGGAGCAACTCCCCTTTTTATCGCTTTTAATGGTCACTTAAAAGGCCTTATCTTTGTAGCCGATGAAGTGCGGGAAACTTCCAAACAAGCGATTCATCTTTTACGTCAAAAAGGTCTTGAAGTCATCATGTTGACTGGAGACAACAATCACACAGCACAAGCGATTGGCCAGGGATTGGAGTTATCTGAGGTGATTTCGGATGTCTTACCTACCGATAAAGAATCTGTCGTTCGAGATCTAGAAGAGCGTGGACGAAAAGTCGTTATGGTGGGCGATGGCATTAACGATGCGCCTGCTTTAATGCGAGCAGATGTCGGAATCGCTATTGGAGCAGGAACCGATATTGCTATTGAAGCAGCTGACATTGTATTAATGAAAGACAATTTGCTTGATGTCGTCACGGCCATCGATTTATCCAAAGCCACCATTCGCAATATCAAAGAAAATCTTTTCTGGGCTTTCTTCTATAACATCTTAGGCATTCCTTTTGCGATGGGCTTAATTTATTTAGCCTTAACACTGTTGGGATATGGTGCCAAGGCTTCTAGCGCCTTGTTGAATCCGATGATTGGGGCCGCAGCCATGTCCTTATCTTCCATAACGGTTTGCTTAAATGCCTTGCGTTTACGCTTCTTTAAGGCCGCTAAAGTAGATCAGGATATTTCTCAAGAACAAAAACAAGAACAAAAAGCGTTACAAATAAAAGTTTTGGTGGATTCAAGTCTTGAATCGTCCCAAGAGACTTTTAAATCCTTAGACTCTTCTAAAGACCAAAATGGAAAGAAAGAGAGTCCCAAAAAAGGAGAGGACATTGAGGATGTAGCTTTGTTTGCCATCCATGGAATGACCCAATCTACTGATCAAAACAATGTGACTATTGGATTGTTCATGGTTCCAAGTGTGAAAAAAGTCGAGGTTTTTCTCCATCCAGAGTATGCCTATGTTCAAAGCAAGAAACCTCTTTCCAAAGAAGACTTAGCTAAAGCGGTTGCTGAAGAAGGCTATGAGACTATGGCGACCACTACAGGAGCTACCCTTGATTGGCCGTTTAAACCCAATCAATTGGTCAATGGCCAAGTCGATTGGAAAACCTTATTTGAGAGATTGATGGAAAAGGATGTTTCTTGGTTGTTGGTGGATTTGGCCAATCATCAAATCACAGTTTATGGAGAAATGCTTGATCCGACTACCCTTTCTCAACTTGTGGCTCAGTGGAGCCAAGAACAATCAGTAGAGGAAATTCCCCAACGAAAAGCCGTCTTTGATGTTGATGGGATGAGCTGCGCTCATTGTCAAAGCCATGTTCAAGAGGCTCTTGGGCAAGTTCCTGGAGTCAAAACAGTGGAAGTGAATCTTGAAAAAGGGCAAGCTTATCTAGAAGGTTTTGAAGAGATGAGTAAGGCTCCCTGTATCGAAGCTGTACAGCAAGCTGGCTATGAAGTTCCTTCTTTGCAGGTTTGTTCCAAATTCGTTTTAAAAAATAAAGAGACTCTAGCCATATTGGATAAAAGACATTTGGAAGATCTTCTTCAAGCCCTTAAAGACAATGGAGTTAGTTGGATTATGTTTGACGAACCCACTTTATCTTTTCAAATTTGTGGTTTTGATTTAGATGATGTCGGATTACAGGAAAAGTTTGAGCAAATTGGTCTTCCGATTGCTTAAAGACAACATGAAAAACTTGAAAGAAAACTAAAGTAAATAACTTGAAGTGATGAGCTACTTAGCAGTACAACAAGTTTAGCTAGAGAGTTCTAGTGTTTTTAGGAAGAAACTTCTTCCTAGAAAGGAGAATTGTAATGATCTTAGATGTTGCTGGAATGAGCTGTAACCATTGCAAAGCTCGTGTTGAAAAAGCGTTAAATGCGGTTGATGGTGTCCAAAAGGCCGTTGTGGATTTGGATAAAGGCCAAGCGACAGTAGAAGGAGAATCCTTAGATGTTCGCGCTTTAGCCAAAGCCGTTACCAATGCTGGATATGCCGTAACAGGTATCGAATCTTAATTCTTTTTACAGAATAAATAAAAGGTTGCTCAATCTTATTGGACAACCTTTTTTTAATTTAAATCAAAATGACAAAAGGGAAGATTTTATTTAAAAGATTTAGTTCTAAGGATCGCTAGAAAAAAATAGGTAGAGTACAAAAAGGATAAGTAGCATTCCTTTTCAAGAAATCACTTTGAAATTCAAAAATCCCATCGTTTCGCGCAATTCTCTTCTTTAAATTGAATATAATAAAGAAGAAACTATAAAAGCGTAATTTCCGATCTCTATCCTAGAAAAAGGCGAAAGAGCAATTTTGTTATTTAGAGGGATTAAATCACATTTATCTTACGAGCACTGAGTCTTCTTTGTAGCTTTAGAAAGAGAAAGGAGTCAAATCCTCTTAGTTCTTAGGCCGAGGATATAAAAAAAGAATGTATCGAATTTACAACTTAAAAAGCAGTAGCAATGTGGAAGTGAGTTCTGAACTTGGTCCATTTACTGTCATCACTCATTTACAAAACTTGGATCTTGAGCAAGATAATCCCATAAAAACGTATTTAGAAAGTGTGAGTGGTTTAAAAAAGCGTCAACTCATTTGCAATTTAGGAGGGAGCAGCGTTTTAGTAGCGGAAGGCATGATGCAATGGATGGTAGGGGATTGTCAACTCACTGCTGATAATAAAGGCCTTCTTGGGTATTTTAATAAAAAGGTTCGGGGAAAAATAACAGGACAATCACTCAATGCCTCTTATTATTCTGGTAATGGCACGATTGTTTTAGAACCTATTGATGGCGACATCTTGTTGGTGGATTTGCATCAAAAATGGGCAGAAGGAATGGTTTTAGATTCGAGCTTATTTTTAGCTTGTACTAATGATGTGGATCAAAGCACTACGATGCGTTCTACCGCTTCTTCGGCTATGCTTGGCAATGAAGGTCTATTCTCAATGACTTTAGCAGGAAAGGGAATTGCGGCTTTGCGTTTACCTTGTGCTAAAGAAGCGCTTGTTTTGATTGAATTGGAAAATGATACCCTCAAAGTGGATGGCAATTTTGCAATTGCTTGGTCTCAAAGCTTGGAATTCACCGTAGATAATGCGGGTAAAGGAGTCATTGCTTCTACTCTTTCAAAAGAGGGGCTTGTGAACACCTATAAAGGAACAGGGAAAATTTTATTGGCTCCCATTTTATCAAATAAGCCAATAAATTCTCCCAAACCGGCCCAAACGGAGTAAGATATTTTTATAAAACTTCAATTTATTTTTAAATTTAATATGGTATATTCCCCAAAATATATCCTACATTTAAGGATAAAATCGGCAATTTTTAAGGTTCTTTTGAGCTCCTTTAAGGAGGCTTAAGTCCCCATTTTTCGGCCTTTTTTGGAGCCATTGGGTGTAAGTATTGTTAAGCCGACTATTTATGACTAAAATGATGAGGGTAGGGGATTTATAAAAAGTTTTAATAAGAGAATTTATGATTACTCAGAAGGAGGATTTCGATTCGCAATGAAAAATGTTGGATTAACCAAACGCGAAACCCAGATTATGAATGTGCTGTGGAAAAGCAGTAAACCCATGTCTGCGTATGATATTTTGATGGCTTCTCCCGATTTAAGTCGCAATACGATACAAATCGTTTTGAAAAAGCTACAAGCTACAGGATTCATCGAAGTCGCTGGGGTTGGTTACCATAAAAATGCTCTTACTCGCGTTTTCCAACCTATTATTTCTCAATCGGA
>CAZTNF010000084.1:0-7363 GCA_964615295.1 uncultured Erysipelotrichaceae bacterium
AATCTAAACCAAGTAGAAGTCTTCACTTCACTGTGGAGGATGTCTTAACCCTGTATGAGAGGCTAGAGCGCTTGAAGATACAGACTGTTGAATCCGAATACAAACAGCCATTGGAAGCGAGTGTGACCTGTCACTGGTTCCGGCTGTGTCACGCTTTTAGAGGTGGCCAAATAGATGTACAAAAGGTAGAATAGTCATATTTCGATATTTTGGGAACCAGATTGGCCGATCCTTTCCCAAAATGGCCGAATAAGACTTGAATTTGTTAAAATGGCCAAAGGGGGATACCAACATGAATGATGAAAAAAATGTGAACGATAAAACAGAAGCCAGTTCCTCTACGGCCACAGATAGAGCCATTCCAGGGAAAGAAAATGAAACACTTCCTACCGAAACGATTGAAGTGAACGTTTTGGAAATCGATAAGGTGGACGAAGTAGAAAAGACGAAAAATATTTCCAATGAAATTGACGATTTTACCCGTAAGCTTCTTGATAAACAAGTCGAACTCACCTTATTTCCCGATGATGATATCACCTCTTCTGCTTTAGAAGGCACAATGAGTGAAGCTCAACGAAAAAATGCCGAATTTTCGATGTTGACGGCCCTAGATCAAGTTCGTAGAGAACGAGGCCAAACACCCATTTCGGAAGAAGAAAAACGGTATGCAGCCCGTGAAAAGACCAAGGAAAATCAAGATCAATCCAAAACTTCAAAAAATACATCCGATTCGCCAAAAACGACTCCCTCTGTTACTCCAGTCACGGCGACTACGCAAACAACTCTCGATCCAACTCCAGCGGTAGAAGCTACAAAAGACCTAACGCTTAACCGATACGAGACCACGAGTCGTGAAGATCATTTTGAAGCCCAAGAGACGCGTCCTACTACAGAAAAGAAGTTTTATCAAAAAACAAAATTTTGGGGAATCACCGCTGCTCTCATCGCCCTTCTTGGTCTTGGAGGAGCCTATGCTTGGAAAGTTGGAGTATACGATCCTCAACATGTGTCAGGGGTAGAACAAGATTTTGCTTATAAAAACTTAGTAAAATATGCCGATGAATACCCCATGATGTCTGAAACCCAGCGCCGAGAAATCATTAATCTAGAAGATGCCTATAACTCTCTTACAGATGAGAAGAAAGCTGAAATCAATACCTATTTTGAAGACCCTAACCATACCGGCAAAACCTTTGTCGCGTTATTAGAGGAATATAAGAAGATTATAGAAGATGAGAAAAACAACAGTCTTCAGCAAATGGTGGATTACGCCAATTCCTATTCCGACCTCAGTGAAGAAGACCAACTTGATATCACGCAAAAGTTAGAGGCTTATAATTCACTGGATCAAGCGGGAAAAGATCAAGTCAATGCCATCTTAAAAGATTCTATGGGAAAAGACTTTATGCAACTTTACAATGAGGCAAGAACTAAGCGTAATTCCATGGAATCCACAACCTCTTCAAGTCAAAGCTCTTCTTCAACCAATTCCACGCAAGGTAGCAATGGCACAGGAATAACGAGTGGAGATGGGTCTACAAATGGCACTATTGGTTCTTCTGGAACGACAAGTGGTGAAGTCACTTCAGGAACAGGTGGGACAAGCACTCCAAGTTCAGACCTTTCCTATGACCAACAAACGGAAGCCGAATTGCGAGAAACACTCGCGCAACTCCAAAATGATCAAGACAACTACTTACGCTTTTTGGAATCGGAAGGCCTTTCGCCAGCGAATGATGAAATCGCCGCCCAATATTCCTCTCAAATTGCGGATGTTGAATCTTTGCTTGATCATTGATTTTTGAAAGCAGCTAAAAGCTGCTTTTTTATTGAAAAAAATGAAATTAAAGGCCTCGAATTTTTATAAAGAATTTCGAATTAAAGGTGGGGTTCGAATGGAATTTGTGCTAAACTAATGGAGCGCCGACGTAGCACAGTTGGTAGTGCAACGCACTCGTAACGCGTAGGTCGTAGGTTCAAGTCCTATCGTCGGCACCATTTTTAAAATATTCGTCTGATGAGAGATCTCATTGGACGTTTTTTTTTCGCTTTTTGAGGTTTTTTCACTTATAACCCAATATGAAAACCTGGATTGAAATTATGCTGATGTTGATGACACTCTTCCCTAGTGCTGCTTCCATCGAATCCTACCAACTCGATTCCATTCGTCAAATTATTGATCACTCCATTCTTCAACTTGAAAGAGCCCATCAAAAGATGACCCGAAAATTAGAAAGTGTTGAGCGATTTCAACAAGTTCATTGGCAAGAAGAAATCGTTTTTTTTCGAGATAAACTGCAAGAACTGGAGATTGAAAAAGAGCGACTGGAATTTTTGGATCACCATCTTCAAGCTATCCAACAAGCTCACGCTCTTTTAGAAAAGCCTGAATTACCAAGCTATAAATCCTTTGATGAAATGCCCTTTGAAATTCAAGAAAATATAGCTCAAGGGACTCTTAGCCTTCCAAGCCCTACAGGAGGGCCTGGTCATGGAGCGGGCTTTGGTCGAGCTTGTCCAGCGGTTGATTTAGAGGAAAATTTCACGGCGATTGAAGGTTCTTTGGAAAGCCTAAGTGGAAGCAGTGGCTTGCGCATTCCAACGACTAGTGGCTATATGTCGGCTGGAACTTGGGCTTATCCTTCAGGGGCTTTGCATTTGGGAATGGATCTCGCTTTACCGATGTATACTCCCCTTTACGCCCCAGCCGATGGAGTCATTTTATATGCGGCTACTCCTGTGGGAGATGCAGGCGGTTACCTTGGCAATTGGTCGGGTTGGCCTTATGGAGGGGGAAACACGATTTGTATGCTTTGTATGAGCAATGGCCAATTGTATGGAGTGAGCTTTTGCCATCTCTCCAGCCGAATCGCCGTTCGCGCTTCTCAAATGGTTCATCAAGGTGATATTCTTGCTTATAGTGGAAATACCGGCAATTCGACAGGCCCGCATACCCATATTGAGCTTTTCCCCATTCAAGGATCGTTTCAGGATGCGGTCTCTTACTTCCAACAAACGGCTGACTTTGCGTTTGGTACGGGTTGGTCAACCCCCGCTACTTGCTCTTGGTTGGCTTGTCGGGTTCGTCCAGAACTTTATTTTATTCGTTGATTTATTTTTAGCCGCTGAGAAATCAAACATGAGCCTTCTTGGCCTCTAGAAAGAGGGAATTGAGTGTGAATCCAACCTTTGAAAAACGCATGGAAGAGATGTTAAAAGATGAAATGGGAGCGTATTTGGCTTCCTTGGAAACACCATTGTTTCAAGGTTTGCGCCTTTCCAATCGAAAACAGGACCAAGAGCGAACTCAAAGCCAGTTGTCTTTTTTGGAAAATCCTTCTCCCTTTGCTTCAAATGCTTGGTACATTCATGGACAACATGGTTTGCATCCCTTTCATCTTCAAGGCCTTTTTTATCTTCAAGAACCGTCTGCAGGGAGTGCGGTAACGGTATTAAATCCTAAACCACAGGATATGGTGTTGGACTTGTGCGCTGCTCCTGGTTCAAAGAGTACTCAAATTTTAGAGCGGTTGGATGAAAAGGGATTTTTATGGTCCAACGAAATTGATGCCAAACGAGCCCAAGTCCTCTTATCCAATATGGAGCGCATGGGAGCTCAAAATTTTGTTGTGAGCAATATGGACTCCCAAACTCTTTGTGCCCAACTTCCCAACGCTTTTGACAAAATCTTGGTGGATGCTCCTTGTTCTGGAGAAGGGATGATGAAAAAGCATGAAGTGGCTTTGGAACAGTGGTCTTATGACAACATCCTTTTGTGCAGCCAAAGACAAAAAGATATCCTAACCCAAGCTTGGAAGGCGTTGAAGCCTGGTGGAGAACTCGTCTATTCTACTTGTACCTATGCAAAAGAAGAAAACGAAGACAATGTCGCTTGGCTTTTAAATACCTTTAAAGATGCCAAGCAATTGGATGTGGATGTTTCTTGGGGTCGACCTGGGTTGGATACTTTAGATATGGATGCCTCTAAAGTGCGTCGCATTTTTCCTATGGATGGTGGGGAAGGCCACTTCATCGCCAAATTTCAAAAAAGAGCAGATGATATCGCTTCCGTTGCTCCCCCTAGTCTCTCCCTTGCCAAACCAGTAAAGCTACCTGCGCTCGCTGTAGACTTTTTACAGTCTCAAGTAGCCCATGGGTTTAACTATTACTATAGTGAACCGTCTAAAGAAGGGCTGCGTATTTATGGAATGAATCATCCATTTATCCAACTCAAAAAAGGAAAAGTATTGCGAGAGGGGGTTTTTTTAGGCGAAGTTTTAAAAAATCGCTTTGAACCCGCGCATGCCTTTTACCTTTCTTCTTTAATGGCCCACGATGGGGTATCGAAAACAGAAACGAGTTTAGAGGAAATGGATGCGTTTTACCATGGACAACAGTTGAACATCAACGCCCCTAAAGGATTTCGGGCACTTTGTTATCAAGGGATTCCGTATGGCTTTGGCAAAAGCTCTCAAGGACGCATCACCAATAAATTGCCCAAAGGATTGCGGCTCAATCCCAACTCACACATTCAAAAGCTGTAACTATTTCTTGTTTAAAGCTCTCTTGTTTAGGTTGATAAAGTAATTATGACTAAGAAAAAGCTCATTCAATACTGTTTATTGATTACAGGAAGTATTTTATTTCCGATTGGAGTTGTCCTTTTTATTTCTCCTTGGCAACTCAATACGGGTGGCTTGATCGGTATTGCCCAAATTTTATCGTATGTACTTTGTGGCGGTTCCGCTTTGACAGGAATCATTAACACCGCTCTCAACATTCCCCTTTTTATTTTGGCTTGGCGCAGTCTCTCCAAAACGTTCTTATTCAAAACCTTGATTTCCATTTTAATTCAATCGGTTTTGTTATCCGTATTGCCCGTACCAACGCAACCCATTTTGCCCGATACACTTTCCAATGTCATTTTCGGAGCGGTGATTGGAGGAATTGGAATTGGCCTTTGTTTACAATCATCAGGAAGTGCTGGTGGATTAGACATCTTAGGAATGTATTTTTCCATGAAAAAACCCAACCTTTCGGTGGGCCAATTATCCTATGTCATCAATCTTTTAGTGGAACTGTTTGCAACTTCTATTTTTGGAATTCAAAATGCGTTATACTCCACCATCTTTATTTTATTAGCGTATTTTGTGAGCGATAAAATTCATCTTCAAAACATCACGATGTATGGCGTCATCGTCACCGATTGTCCCGAACTGAAAGAGCATCTACTTCACGATTTGCATCGAGGGGTGACGGTGTGGAATGGATATGGGGCTTATACTGGGCATACCAAAGAAATTTTGTTATGCACGATGAATCGTTATGAAGTGCGCACGGTTCGTAAAATCATCCATCACTATGATCCCCAAGCCTTTTTCTTATTATCCACAGCCAAGTACGTTTCGCATAACTTTGAACGGCGTTTATTAAGCGAATAAACATTCAGATCGTCTTAGGACGATCTTTTTTTAGGCTTTGACAAAAGGAAAACGAGATCTCGATTACAATAAAATTTAATGATTTCTTTAGAAATATATCGATTATAACGGAGTTTCGCGTTTAAAATATTTGGCTTTATCACCAAATGGACTAAATAAAGACGCTTGTGGATTGATCCTGTATCTCAGAATTCCGATTTAAAATAAACAGAAAAGTGACTTCATGATAAGCCAACCAAATAAATTCAAAGTCATCTTCAGTCGTTACGGTATCAACCCATGGATCTAACCTCTAAAGATTAAAAAGATTTAACAAGAAGTTGCTTTATAAAAAGTAAATAAGAAATAGAAATTTCTCAATTTTCTGATTCTGCGCTTCTAAAGACGAGTTTTTAGAATCTAAAAATTCTTCAAAAGAAAGCATACAAGGACTCATTTTGATCTAAAAGCCATTACTATTAAAGAGATAAATGAGCGAAGATTCGCTTATCGTATAAGGAGCAGGAATCATGATTATTCAAAGCCGTAAAGTTTGGATTGTAGACACATGGCACGCTTGCCAGATCCAAATGGAAAACGAAAAGATTGTAGGAATTTGGCCTTACAACCATAAACCCGTCGATGAAGACTATGGCGATTTACGCATTGTGCCAGGTTTTATCGATCAACATACCCATGGAGCCTATGGATTTGATACCAACGATGCTAATGAAGAAGGATTACGTTACTGGGTAAAAAACATCGTTCACGAAGGTGTAACGGGTCTTCTTCCTACGACCATTACTCAATCAGAAGAAGTCTTGACCAAAGCTGTTGAAAATGTAGCTAAAGTCGTGCGCGAAGGGTATGAAGGCGCAGAAATTTTAGGCATTCACTTTGAAGGGCCTTATCTCGATCAAACATACAAAGGGGCTCAGCCAGAACAGTATTGTGTCAAAGCGGATGTAGAACAATTTAAACGGTATTGGGAAGCTTCCGATCACTTAATTAAACTCATTACCATCGCTACCGAACACGATGAGGATTATGCTTTGACCCATTTCTGTGTAGATCATGGAATCGTTGTCAGCCAAGGTCACTCTTCCGCTACCTATGAGCAAGCTTTAATGGGAATTGCCAATGGAGCGATGTCGATGACGCATGTTTATAATGGAATGACTCCTTTCAAACATAGAGAACCAGGCCTTGTGGGAGCTGCTTTCCGCTTTCCCGATGTGTATGGTGAAATTATCACGGATGGAAATCACTCCGTTTATGCTGCAATAAACGAGTTTTATAAAGCTAAAGGGCCTAACTTTGCGATCTTAATCACCGATTCTCTTATGGTTAAATCGCTTCCTGTGGGAACACGTGTTCTCTTTGGAGGCAATGAAATCGAGTTAATGCCGGATGGCTCCGCGCACTTAGTGGTCGCTGGTAATTTAGCTGGAAGCACTTTAAATGTAAACAAAGGTTTAAAAGTACTCGAAGAAGCGGGCGTTCCTTGGACATCTGCGATCAATTCTTGCACCATCAATCCTGCTACTCTTCTTGGTCTCAACGATCGTAAGGGTTCCATTCAAGCTGGAAAAGACGCTGATCTAGTCGTTTTAGCGGATAATTATGATGTGGTTATGACCTATGTGAAGGGAAAGAAGGCCTTCTAGTGAAGTTTTATTTAAAAACGCTCAATCCCGATGAATTCATGGAAATCAATCAAGCCATTACACTGTCTGGAATATGTACTGAACCAACAGACTTTTCAAGAGGTGAAGTGGATGTTATGTCGGCTATAGAAGGTCTGCTTGAAGTCATGCGTGAAGATCAAACTATTTCCCTTTTTGCGATCAATAGTGACTTTCGTGGAATGCTAGAGGAAGGAAAGATGCTTCAAAAAATTTCTCCGGCACTCATTTTGACCCTTCCAGCGAGTGAACAAGGAT
>CAZTNF010000085.1:0-7292 GCA_964615295.1 uncultured Erysipelotrichaceae bacterium
AGATTACGATAGTAAACTTTAAAAAGCAACCTCTAAATCATATAAATTTAAGAAATTTTCAATGAAAGCCATTTCCAATCTTTCTCTTATTTTTCGCTTTTCATTCTTTATTCCTTAAAATCATGGCCTAACCACCCTCTACGACCACTTTATCCCCTGCTAGGCAGGGGGGCCGGAAAACGTCCAAGAATTCCTCTATTGAATCAAGCCAAAAGAAGCCCCGATCGAAATACCAAAAGAAAGTGGGGGCAAGAAAAAAAGAGCCGCCAAGGACTCTTCTTTGATCGCTTGAGACCCACACTTCCTTATAAAGGGAGATCTCATAGATTATAAGGAAAAGGAATAAGAAAAGAGCTTTTAGAACTCTTTAGAAGAAAAACTAGTGGCGTTTTTCGATGTGTTTGGCATCTTTATAAATCATCCCAGGTTCGATGACATGCCGCACACAGGAAAGAGGATAGATGCTGGTTCCTTTTCCGATGATGGTTCCTGGATTTAAAACGGAATTGCATCCTACTTCGACATGGTCCCCTAACATGGCCCCTACTTTTTTAAGGCCAGTGGGAATTTCCTCGCCATGAAGAGGATCTTTAATGACAACGAGGGTTTTATCACTTTTCACATTGGAGGTAATGGACCCAGCTCCCATATGGGAATAGTAGCCTAAGATGCTGTCGCCTACATAATTGTAGTGGGGAACTTGAACGTGATCGAACAAGATGACATTTTTGAGTTCAGTGGAATTGCCTACCACACAATGTTCGCCCACTAAGGCATTGCCTCGAATGAAGGCTCCAGGGCGCACTTCGGTGTGTGGGCCGATGATGCAAGGAGCTCCTAAATAGGCATTGGGATAAATGATGGCGCTTTGATGTACGAAAACCCCAGGTTCTATTTCTTCATATTCGCTCGATAAAGTTTGAGAGAGTTCAAGAATCAAATCATGAATTCCTCGCAGGGCTTGCCAAGGGTATTCAAATTGTTGGAGATAGTCTTGAGCAAGGGTGTGATCAAGGCTAAAGAGATCTTTGATTTTAACCATAGCAGACGAATTCCTTTCTTTATAAGAAGAACTCGACCAAGTCATAGGAAAATTAAACACCTTTTTAGATCTTGGCGAGGCTTAAAAGAGAAAAAGAGGTCTTATTCCTCTTTTTCTTTCTATATATTTATGTTTATTAGGATCTATTTCTTTTTCTTTAGGAAAAGTGAGTACGGGATTTCCTTATTCCTCGTAATACAAATCTTCCTCCGGAATTTCCGCTTCCACTGGTTGTTCTTCTTGGGGAACTGGAGTTGGTTCTGGCGTGGGAGCGGGATTGAAGATGGAGGGATCGGGAAGTCCGTTGGTATCAGGGGGCATTCCGGCTAAGACGGCCTTAATGGCATTGCGCGCTTGTTCTACACATACGGGATCGGGAGTGGTCATATAAGTGGCTTCGGTTAGGGTGGGAGAATATTCGATGGAACTTGTTCCCGTAATGAGTTGGTAATAACTAGTCATGGCTTCGGGGAAAATGTAGAACATCTTCACGATTTGGCACAGTTGCTCGTAATTGAAGCTTGTCGAAATGCAAAGATCCAAATTGGGCATGAGATCCTCGAGCTCAAGAGGCGTGATATTTTGATAAGCATGCGAGAGAGTCAATAAAATGCGCAATTGGTTGAGTTCTTGGTTCATGTCATCGGAGGAGGGATCGTCCACATTGCCTAAAAAGCGCTTGATGAGTGGACTGCTAAACAAGCTTTTGTTGCCTCCTGTGACATCGGTATAGGGAGTATCGGTGCTCAAAGCAAGGTCTTCATTTTGGTCATACAGCAAGAGCAGCTTTTCCATATCTAAGCGCACGGTGAAATCGATAGAGGTTTGGAAAAAACTTTCTAGAGTTTCCCGCAAGGCTTCAATGGAGTGATAGCTCATATAGGACAAGCGATCGGGTGAAGTGACAGCAGGACAGGCGAGCCCTTCTACACAATTGCTTGAAAGATACAAGCTTTTGGGCACGACAATGGTTAAAATCTCACGTGTATTGGGGTTGACACTCACCAACACATTTAAATTGCTTCGATATGAAGCTTCTTTTAAAAGGGAGTTGGAACCGGAGATGAGGACGGTGTAAGGTTCTCTATCGAGGTTTTTGTGAGAAATGGGGCTGGTGACTTCGGTGTTGACGGGCACGCGATACACGGCGGAAAGTTGAGTGCTCGATTGGCCTACTCCCGCAAATTCTTCAATGAGTTTGACATCCCCTGGATTCAAAATTACAGCGCGAATGGCTTGCCCACGCACGGCTTTGTACAGTTGTTGCAAAGAATTGTAGGCCTTGGTTTTTACGTGAATGCCTTGGGCGAGTAAATCATCGAGAAGGGCATTGACGGCTACGGTATCGCGGTTTTCCATAATCCCAAGGGTTTCTCCATTGAGAGTACTCAAGTCATTGACTGGAATAAGCGTGGGGGCATACAAGCCTACGCTTTGAATAAAGGTGGCTCCAGGTTGACACAGGGTTTCGAGCATCGCCGAAAATTGGGTGAGTTCGCGTTGGCCATAAAAGGAACACCCCACAAGGGCGGCACACAAAATTAGGGCTGGCACCTGCCAAAATTTATGCGAGGTAAAGAAAAACCAATACCCCGCTAGGCTCATCACCACTAGAGCAACGCCTAAAATAAGTCCCGCTAGGGCGACTTTAAAAAGGGACAATTGAAACATGGTCATCAAAAAAGATCCTATGGAGACGATGACCACAATCAAGGCATAGGTACCCGGCGCTTTTAGAAGAGTCCAAAGAATTTTACCCGCTTTGATGAAAATGGGATTGGGGGGCTTTTTTTCTTTTGGGGCCTTGGGTTGAATGACTTCAAATTGGACCTCTTTTTTTTGATCTTTCGTCGTTTTGCCCTTAGTCTTGGACTGAGCGCTCTTTTTAGAGGCTTCGCTTTTGCTTCCCTTTTGGGAGGTATTTTTCCCTTTTGAAGCTTTGGTGTTTTGATGTTTCTTGGCTTTTTTTCCTTGTTTTTTGGGTTGGCTTTCCTTTTGGGCTTGTTCCTGCTTCGCTTTCGCTTCGGCTTTGGCCTTTTCTTCCGCTTTGCTGCGGGCCAGGTCGCCGGGTTCTTGAATATGGGATTTGGCGGCTTGAATTTGAGCGGCTAGACTTTCTAAGTCTTCGGTTACCGAAGGCACGCTACTTGGTTTAGAAGCATTCTTTCCATTTGGCATGACTTCAACTATGTTTTTTGAGGAAGAAGTGGCCTTAGAAGGCGTGGAAGGAACGGAACCGGTATAGGTCGCATCGGCTAAGCGAATGCGTTGGTTGGTGGAAGTTTGGGTTTTGGCTGCACGTTTGGGTACACTCGAACGGGTGCTACTCGTTTGTCTGGCCGCAAAATCTGCCAATTCATCAATTGGGATGGTTTCCCGCTTGTTGGCAGGGGTAATTTGGTCTTGAACGTCGTCTTGATGCATGAAAAATCCCCTTCTGGCATATCAAAGGCACCCTATCTTGACTCTAAAACATCAAAAGAATCGAATTCCTCTTTTGAATTTTTGAGCCAATGGTGCTTTCAACCGATCAAAAGATGGGTTGGGTAAGAAAAATAAATTTAGCCAAGTCTTCTTAGATTGGCTTCTAAATCCTTATTGTGCGCCATTTTGCTTCAAAAAGAAAACACACCAAAAGGATTCCCCTTTTTTTGAAGCCTTCCTTGCTCTAAATCATCATTTTGAAATCTAAAAAGTCTTAAGGCTAAATTTTTATTATAGATTGAAACAAGAAAAAGAAATCTTTTTTAAGAAAATGCGCTTTTTATACGGTTAGGATTTTTAAAGGCTTTATTTTAAACGCTTCTTTTTTCTAGACTCAAGGATTCATCAAGTGTCTCTGATTCCTTTTCTTGGTCAAAAGAAGACCAACTATCTTGAATATAGCTTTCAGGTAGAGCGATTTTAAGTGCGGAAGGAACCACTTTGATTTCGACGTGATCGTGAATCCCTCCAAATTCCCCATCGAGAGTCCAAGCCGCATGTTTGGATTCAAATTGGAACCACGGACTTTGAACTTGAATAAATAGAGGATGGCTAAAATCCGAACGGGTGATGCCACCAATGATGGCGTTGAGTTCGCCTAAATTCATGGGTCGACGAATGAAAAGGCCTTCTAAAAGGCCATCGTGCCAGTTGAAGAGGTTTTTGGTAAAAAACTCAGTGCCCGCTACGTACTTGGAGTTAGAGACCATGCCATACAAAAAGTCCCCTTCGCTCTCTCCTTTTTGCCAAGTGATCTTCATGGTTTCACAGTTGTTTTCCCAATGAGTAAAATCAACGGTCGTGAGCGCTTCTAAGACATAGGCTAAAGAACCTAAGCGCTTTTTTTTGCGTTGAGGAGTTCGATACGAGACGCTCGTGCCAATGCCAAAAGCGGCTACATAAGTGAAGTATTCCTCATTAAAGGTGCCACTGTCCAAAGTACTCCACGTCTTGCCACAAGCCACTTGAGCCGCCTCCATCAATTCTTTGGGAAGATCGTGGGTACTAGCAAAATCATTGACGGTTCCACTAGGAATATAGCCTAGAAGGGGCATATCCATCCCCTGCATCCACCCATTGATGGCTTCATGCATCATTCCATCCCCGCCACAGACGATGATGCGATCGTAAAAAGCTCCCTTGGTTTGAATGAACCCTTTGGCATCGCCTGCGTAATGAGTGGGATAAAGGGTGGTTAAAAAGCCAGCGTTGGAAAAGAGTTCGACTAGATCGGCTAAAGAATGGCGGATGCGTCCATCTCCCGAAAGAGGATTGTATACCAACAACAATTTTTTCATCTCTCCACCTCCTTGCTTAGTATAATCCCACAGGCACTTCGACTGAACTTGGCTTAGCTTACAATGCTTTAAAAGAAAATAAGGATCAAGAAACTGGTTTGAAGCGCTTTTGGCAATTTCAAGGGGCTGTCATATACTGTTTTTATGATTGTATTTAAAACAAAAAAGAAGAAAGGAGGGGAAAAAACACGAGATGAAAATTGTATTGACCTTTGTGGTACCCTTTGTGTTGTCCGCTCTTTTGATTCCGATTGTAAAAGTGGTGTCCAATTGGACAAACGCTTGGGCCAAACAAAACAATCGCACCATTCACCATGGCATCATTTCGCGCATCGGGGGGATCGCGATTTATTTTGCGTTTGTGATCGGTCTATTGTTATTTTTTACGCCTGATCGCTCCACGATGGGAGTATTTTTGACGAGTTCCATGATGTTTTTAATCGGACTGTGGGATGACTTTCTCGATTTGCCCGCCAAGATGAAGTTTGGCTTGCAGCTCTTGGCTGCGTTCATCTTATTGTACTTTGGTGTAGGGGTAGATACGTTGCGAATCTTTCGCTTTTCCATCACCAATCCCTTTATTTGTGGGATGTTTACCATCCTTTGGATCGTTGGCATTACCAATGCGATCAATTTGTTGGATGGATTGGATGGACTTTGTGGAGGGATGATCTTGGTGGTGTTGTCCATTGTCAGTGCCATTTCGATTGTGGATCGCCGTGGAGACATCATCTTGTTATCGCTCATCTTAATGGGGGCCATTTTAGGCTTCTTGCTCTATAATGCTCATCCCGCCTCGATTTTTATGGGCGATTGTGGCTCCCTCTTTTTAGGCAGTACGATCGCTGCTCTTTCGCTTTTGGGCTTTAAGTCCTCTACGATGATGACGCTCGGCTTTCCAATCTTGATCTTAGTCCTTCCCATCATCGATACCTTTTCCGCCATCTTGCGCCGCAAAATAAAAAAGATCCCCGTGGATCAGGCGGATCGCTCCCATTTGCACCACCAGCTCATGAGTCGCTTTGGTCAAACTCACAGCGTCATCATCATGTGTGGAATTACCTTTGGTTTTGGCATGAGTGCTTTTCTCTACATATCCAATCGCAAAGCAGGACTTCTCATGATGGCCGTGCTCTTTGTGGGCATTGAACTCTTCATTGAACGCACGGGTATGATTTCGCCCCACTTTCATCCGGCCCACTCCTCCTATCGCTTGTTGAAGCGCACGATCGCTCAAGCAACCCATCCCGTCCTTTTGGCCACCAAGCAAACCAACAAACAAGAGCTTCAAGAAGCAAGCCCTCATGTGGCCATAGTGGATTCCGAAAATTTGCAGGATACGAAAAACTTCAACTCTCCAGAGGAGCTGTTTTCAAACCAACCCTTTGATGAATCCTCCATACCCGTTCAAAAAGCCAGGCCTGAAGCCAACGATCCACCCCAAGAAGGACTTTCCAAATACGCCAATTGGCAAGAATACGAAACCTTGCCCGCTGATTCGCTCATTCCAAGCCACACCGCTAAACATTAAGGTGTGGCTTTTTTATCAGTCCAAGGAACTCTTTTCGATTTAGTCAAATAAAATCTTTCTAAACTTTTAACTTGGGTTCTTACGCAGGTTTTGGAGGTCGGGTGGGAAATTAATCTAAAGGGATAAGATGAAAAATGAGAAACATTCTCCTTTAATTGGATCTTAGCTTCTCATAATTTTATTCTTCAAAATCTTTTGCTTTTTCTTTAAATCTATAAGTAAAGTATTTTTCCCTTTAAGGACAGCCTAAAAATCTTGGTTTTAAAATCTATTGTTAGGAAGAAAAAAGACAATCAAGGGATCTATTCAGGATTTTAAATAACTCTACTCCCAAAATATGCTTAAAATATGCCTAAGAATTCCAGGCTTTTAAAAGGCTATTTTATATTAAATTTTCTTCGTTTTATCCTTAAAAATTATAGATGGCTATATATTTTCTTTATCTCTGCTTAAGAAGATATAATTAGTGGCACGAAAAAGTAGGAATACATTATGGAAGAATTCAATTTTATTGAAGAATTTACTCAACAGATGAAAGAAAAAGATATAAATGTAGTAGGTGTGATCTCACAAAACAAAAAAATTTATACTTTGGGGACAGATTCCAAGTTAATCGGTAGAGTATTTGAAATGATCTGTCAGCCCATCATTGATTCCATCGCTTTAAAACATGGATTAAAAGTAAAAACACCTACTCGCCAAAACTATTATCCTGATTTTATTTTAGAAGACCCTAGTGATCATAAAAAAATTGCGATAGACATAAAATCAACCTATAGAAGTTCAAAAAGAAAGAAAGTCTTATTTACCTTAGGAGCCTTTAGCTCTTTTATGAGAGACAATCAAAAAAATTTGGTTGGTTTTTATACAGATTATAAAAAACACTATGTGATTGGCTTTATATATCATAGAAATGCCGAAGCTCAACATAGCCAAG
>CAZTNF010000086.1:0-7204 GCA_964615295.1 uncultured Erysipelotrichaceae bacterium
AAGATATTTCCGACGAGCAACTCAAAGAAGAAATTATTTCTTCCAAACAAACAACCGTGACCATTCCCGCTACTACATGGGCTTCAAGTTGGAAAAAGGGATGGTTTGATGGCTTGATTGTTTGGCCAATTGCTCAAATGATTAATCTCTTTGCGAGCTTTACCGATGCTGGCTGGGGAATCATTTTAGCCACACTAATTATTCAGCTTCTAATTTTTGCATTTACTTATAAATCTCAAATCTCGCAACAGCGAATGCAGGAGATTCAGCCTCAGATGATGCGTATTCAAAATAAGTATGCAGGAAAGAATGATGAACGTTCTAAAATGTTGATGGCTCAAGAAATGCAAAAGCTGTATGCCGATAATGATATTCATCCTTTTGGAAGCATTCTTATGATGTTTATCCAACTTCCCGTTATGATGGGTATGTTCTATGCAACTATGCGGGCAGTAACGACCGTGTATGGTTCATTTATGGGAATGCCTCTTTCAGAAACCCCTCTTCAAGGATTTCAAAATCTTCAATGGGGTCCGATTACCGTTTATGTTTTGATGATTGTCATGTCTTTGCTTCAAATGCAATTGCCTAAATGGCTCTCAAAACTGTCTGGAAAAGATAAGCCTAAAAACTATGCTGATCGCAAAGCAGAAGAAAACAATCCAATGTCTAGTACTATGAATATGACCATGTATATGACTACCGGTTTGATCGCTTTCATGTATATTAGCTGGCCTATTGCGATGTCATTTTATTGGTTGGTTTCTTCTATTATTCGCGCGGGCACAACCGTACTTTCACATTTTGTTTCTGAAAAGGAAATGAAGAAGCGTGAGGCAGAAGAAGCGGCAAAACGCTCTAGAGGAATTTTAAAAAACCGTAAGGGTTGATCAGCAGTTACGAGAAAAGTAGAAAAAATATGATTTTAATTTTTTCTCCATATCCTCTCTCAAAGAGCGTCATAGAGTATACTTTAAGTGTAAATACCAATCATTTAACTATATAGATGGATTCACTCCAAGACAAGTGTTTCCTCTATGGTGAATAAAAAGAGAAACCTCGCTAACAATATCATTTTATCAAGGGCATAAAGTCGAAATGAATGAGGTGAAGGTGGAATAGGTTAACCGTAGGACCTTTCGTTGAAAAACGAAAAAACGAATCTGAAATACGATTTCCTACATTATTTTCAGTTACGGTAAAAATAAAGTAAAAAGGGAAGGCTGAGTCCCTCCCTTTTTTTAAAGCTCGATAGAAACGGAAAAAGAAAAATATGAAGTTTGATCGTTTTACGGGAAAAACGCTCGATGAGGCGCTTAATGCGGCAAAAGTAGCGAAACAAGTGCCTGTTGAACGTCTAGTCTACACGGTTGTAGAAGAAAAATCTGGCTTTTTTGGAATCGGGCGCTCTGTAACCATTGAAGCATGGGGCCCTAGAGACATTGCATTTTTCATCCGTGATTACATTCAAACTTTCTTTGACAACGCCCAAATGGATGGGACTTGCGAAGTGAGCTTGGATGAAGTCAATGGGGATGACTTCTATCGCATCAAAGTAAACACCAAGGCCAATGCTGTTTTGATTGGTCGTCAAGGAAAAACCCTCCAAGATTTCAATCGCTTAGTGCGTTCAGCAGCTTCGAGTGTTTTCAAAAAACATGTTCGCTTAATGATCGATGTTAATGGCTATAAAGAAGAGCGCTATGAAAAAATTATTCGTATGGCTATTCGTGTAGCGCGTGATGTTCGTCGGACTAAAGTGAATGCGGTGTTGGATCCCATGCCAGCGGATGAACGACGTGTCATTCATAATGCACTTGCATCAATGGAGAGTATTTCGACCCATTCAGAAGGAGAAGGGGCTAAACGCCAACTTCATATCCTTTATACTCCAGATAAAAAAGGAACCGAATAGCCATAATTGTTTGTTGGTTAAAATCTATGACAAAAGTTATGGGTTTATTTTTATGAAAATGAAAAGGGCGTAAGCCCTTTTTTCTATATGTGACTTTCTAGCTTATATAGGAGCTTTTTAATGGCCTAATTTTTACTGAATGGTGAATATGGAATAAATGAAGCAAAGAGGAAGTTAGCATGGATTGAACAGGCTAATGGATACATTACCGAAAGGAGGGAGCGGATTTTCCTGTCATGACTCAAGTCATGGGTGTCCAATCCGCATTTTATGAAATTAATTGTTGGATTAGGTAATCCAGGGGTGAAATACGAAAAGACAAGACACAATGCTGGTTTTATGGTATTGGATCGTATTGCCGAAATGAATGGTGTCTCGATTTCCAAGAGCAAATTTGAAGGCAAGCATGTCAAAATAAAGATCAATGGAGAAGATGTTATTTTATTAAAACCCGAAACGTATATGAACTTATCTGGATTTTCTGTACGAGCTTGTATGGATTTTTATAAAATTCCCAGAGAAGATATCTTAGTTATTTATGATGACTTGGATACCCCTGTAGGATCCATTCGTTTGAAGACAAAAGGATCTGCTGGTGGACATAATGGAATGAAAAGTGTCATTCAAGCCGTAATGGGTGAAGATTTTGATCGAATTCGTGTAGGAATCGGTCGAGACCCGCGCATTAAAATTGTAGATTATGTTTTAACCCGCTTTAAACCTGAGGAACTAGAAGATTTAGATAAAGCTGTGGATCAAGCTGCAAAAGCTGCCCTTTTCTCCTTGAGTCATTCTTTTGAACAAACTATGAATCGTTACAATCAAAAACCAAAAAAAGCTCCTAAGAAAAAAAAGGAAAAGCTTGGTGTAGAAGCCTATCAAACAAAGCAAGAAAACCAAACTTACACTACTAAAAGCGACTCTTTTCCAGACATTCACTCTAAAAAGGAAGTCCAAGATCAACCTTTCAGTTTTGGCCCTTCAAACTCAACCCAATCAAGCTCCATTTCCTTTTCAGCTCAAGATTTAACGGATACTGAAGCGATTCAAGTCTTCTCTTCTCAAAAAAACTTAGATCATTAGCCCATAAAAGCTTATTTCTTTATTTTTTTGTATTTCTTATCCTTCAATTACCCAAGACTCAATTTATGAGCTTAAAAATGCGGGGCTGACTGTCTTTATTTAAAAATTCCGTTGTCAACGATTGACGACGGTATTTTTCTTGACTGAGTAAGGTGAATTTCTGTTTAGATAAAGTTGGGAATAGCCAAAAAATCTATACCAAAAGAAACGCTTTTTTGAAATCAGATATTTTCTTCATGATGTTGAGGTTATCTTTTTTAATTTTATAAAACCGATTGATAATAGGTCCGCAAATCGCTTTAAGAGGCTTTGGGCCTTTTTTACCATGATTACCCATTAAGCACTTTATTTGGAAAGGTGGCTTTAGATGAATGCCAATCCCATTATGGAATCTCTTAAAGAGAATCCTTTAACTTTAGAACTCATGAAACCCCACGGCCAACTTGGCTACTTATCCACGATGGAAGAAGCTTTGTTGTTAACAGCTGCATTTCAACAAGATCAACAAACTCGTATTATCGTCAAGAAAAATAAATATGAAGCTCAACAGCTGTATTCTCGTTTAGCTATGTTAGAAAACGAAGTGGTTTTGTTTGCTATGGATGAAAGCCTACGGCTTCAAGCTCTAGCTTCAAGTCCAGAAGACAAAAATCGCCAAGTATCCGCCATGGTAAAAATGCGCCAAGACTATCCAAAAATTATCATTACCAATGTAGCTGCTTTTAGTCGTTTTTTACCTAGTGTAAAGTACTTTGATGAAAACTGCTTAGAGATTCAAGTAGGAATGGAAATTTCTAAGGAAAAGCTTATCGCTAAGCTCAATAAAATTGGATATACAAAAATGAATTATGTCGAAATTCCCTGTACCTATGCGGCTAGAGGTGGAATTTTAGATGTATATTCTTTAAACTATCCTGACCCCATTCGAATTGAGTTTTTTGATCAGGAAGTCGATTCTATTCGTTTTTTTAACGCTCAAACGCAACGGACTGTACGAACGGTAAAAGAAGCAACATTGGTTCCAGCAAGCGATATTTTATTTACCGATAAGCAACTCAAAGAATTATCTCAAAAAATTCCCGAATTACTCGAAGCCCAACTTGCGCAAGTGGAGGATTCGGGAAAAGAAATGTTGGAAGAAGCCATTGAAAAAGATCTTGAGGCTCTTAAAAGTTACGATCCTCAATCCAAACTCTATCGCTATTACGGCCTAGTCCAAGCAGATTCCATTTTAGATTATGTTCCAGAAGCTCGAGTGGTGTATTCCACTGTAGAGGGAGTAGAGGAAAGAGCGCGAAAAAATGAAGTGGAAAATGTAACCTACATTCAAGAAGAAGTACAAGACCTCCAAAGTCTTAAGATTTTTAATGCCTTTCATCCTTTGTATCAACTTGAAAAACGGGTTCAGCCGCAAAAAATTTATGAATTGGTTCCCTTTGATCATCCTATTGAATCTGGAATTCAAACCCTAGATGCTCCTCACATCAATTACTTAGAATGGGTTCCTCAAGAAGCAAAGAAAGATAACGTATATTTCTCTTTGGAGAAAGAGGATATTAATTTGCTCAGTGAAAAGTTGGATACAAGTGGATTTAAATGGCTTCCCCCTATTTTTTATCAAGGCTTCTCTACTCCTAGCGCGACTGTTTATACAAGACGAGAAATCTTCCGTCACTTAAATCGTAAGGTTCCTTATCAAAAAACGTTTTCTCAATCTACCGCTTTGCATGACATCCTTGAATTAGAACCTGGAGATTACATCGTTCACGCTGAGCATGGAATTGGACAATACCTAGGAGTGGAAACGCGCGAAACACAAGGAGTCAAAAAAGACTATTTGCATATGGTCTATCGTGGTGGGGATGATTTATATGTTCCCATTTCCCAATTTCAACTCATCCGTAAATATGTTTCTAAAGAAGGAGTAGGAACCAAGCTTTCTAAATTGGGTTCTGGAGAATGGGAAAAGACTAAAAATAAGGTAAACAAAAAAGTTGAAGAGATCGCTAGTCATTTAGTGGAGTTGTATGCAGCACGCAGTGAGAACATCGGCTTTGCTTTCCCTAAAGACGATATCTTAGAGCGTGAATTCGATGAAGCATTTGAATTTGAGTCTACTCCTGACCAATTACAAGCGACAGCAGAGATTAAAGCTGAAATGGAAAAACCAAAGCCGATGGATCATTTGCTTATTGGAGATGTTGGCTATGGAAAAACAGAAGTAGCCATGCGTTGTGCCTTTAAAGCTGTTTGTGCAGGTAAACAAGTCGCTTTTCTTTGTCCTACAACCATCTTGTCCATGCAACACTATCAAACTCTTCAAAAACGCTTTGAATCCATTGGAACAAAAGTTGCTCTTGTGAATCGGTTTACTCCCACCAAAGAAATGAAAAGAATCCAACAAGGATTAAAAGATGGCTCAATTGAAATCGTGGTTGGAACCCATCGACTATTTTCTAAATCGCTCGAATTCAAAGATCTTGGCTTTTTGATTATTGACGAGGAACAGCGTTTTGGAGTGGGGCACAAAGAGAAAATCAAAGAAATGAAAAATTCGATTGATGTATTAGCTCTTTCGGCTACGCCTATTCCTCGCACCTTACAAATGTCCCTTATTGGCGTTCGCACAATTTCCCAGCTTAATACACCACCCGCTCATAGACATCCTATTCAAACTTACTTAATGGAAGAAAAAGGACCTGTCATAGAAGAGATTATTCAGCGTGAACTCTCTCGCTCTGGTCAAGTCTTTTTTCTTCATAACCGAATCGAAGATATTTTCATCACAGCTGCTGAACTACAACGAAAGTTTCCAGATGTCTCTATTGGAGTGGCACATGGACGAATGTCACGTACCGAAATTGAGGATGTGATGTTGGATTTTGCCCAAGGAAAATACCAAATTTTGGTGTGTACCACGATTATTGAAACAGGTCTTGACATTGCTAATGCTAATACGATAATCATTGAAAATGCAGACCGCTTTGGCTTAGCCCAGCTCTACCAAATTCGTGGACGGGTAGGTCGACGAGAGAAATTGGCCTATTGTTATTTAATGGTTCCAGCGCAAAAGCAACTTTCTGAAGCGTCTTCAAAGCGCTTAAAATCCATTAAAGAATTTACCCAGCTTGGATCTGGTTACAAAATTGCGATGCGTGATTTAACCATTCGTGGAGCTGGAGATATGTTGGGATCAAAGCAAGCTGGATTTATTGATTCTGTTGGTTTAGATATGTATCTAGATATGCTGTCACAGGCCATCGCCAAAAAACAAGCCAATGCTCTTCAAACTCCCCAAGAAGAACCAGAAGAAAAGTTGGCTTCTTTAAAAACGGCTCGCATCAAGATGGAGGGGTATATTCCTAAACAATTTACGTCTAACGATGGAGACAAATTGGATTTATACCAACATATTCGAGCTCTCACGTCTGAGAAAGCGCTTTTAGAGTACGAAAAAGAGACGACAGACTTATTCGGTCAAATTCCTAAGGAAGTTCAAGCACTTTTTGATGCCAAGTGGTTGGATTTATTTGCTTCTCGTTCGGACATTCAAGCTATTGAAGAAAATGATGGAAGTATTTGCATTACCTTGAGTGATCATTGGGCTAAACGAGTAGATGGGCGAAAGTTTTTTGAAGGGTCTTCTTCTCTTTTAAGTGGTGTTAAATCACAATTTAAAAATGTCAATGGTCTAGTTCAGGTGTCCTTTGAAAAGAAAAAAAATTATTTAACTCTCTTAAAGAGGTTTGAAGGCTTATTGGATAACCCAGCCTATTTTAAAAAAGGAAGTTAAAGGAATAATTATGCGACTGGATAAATATTTAAAAACTGCTCGAATTTTAAAACGACGTGAGGCCGCAAAAGAACTCGCTTTACAAGAACGCGTCCAAATCAATGGACGCATCGCAAAGCCTTCCAGTGAAGTTGAAGTTGGCGATATTTTAGTCTTAGAATTCGGTAATCGAATTTTAGAAGTAGAAGTAAAAGATACCCCCAAACAAGCCAATAAAGAAAAAGCGGCCTTAATGTTTGAAGTGTTACGTCAAGAGAAAAAGACTGTGGAAAAAATTGATTTTTTAAAGGAGTAAAGATTACACTGGTTAACCCGGCCTATACTTCGAAAGTCTGTCATCATTGCGGTAGCTTCAAAGAAAGAAAGGGAAAGAAATTCACCTGTGCACTGCACAAGTATGGATGCCGACGAGA
>CAZTNF010000087.1:0-7182 GCA_964615295.1 uncultured Erysipelotrichaceae bacterium
AAGACTTGAATGGCTAAGCACTTTAATCCAGTATGGATCCCAACCGCACTGACTAGATCAATGATGCGAATTTTGGCGTTTGGGAAGGTCTGTAAAATTTTTTGGGCGTATTTTTGGGCTTCCTCTAAGGAATCGACATGGGCGACAGTAAAGTCGTAGTCATCTTGGATGCCCTTATCCTTTAAATAGGAAATAACGCGATCTTGCGCACGAGACATGGTGCGCACTTTATCCAGAACATCGACTTTGCCTTTGGTGTTCTTGTCTTCGATCAAAATAGGCTTGATTTTTAAAAGCCCACCCAGCATAGCCGCTGAAGCAGTAAGACGGCCTCCACGTTTCATGTGTTGTAAATCATCGCACAACAAGATAGTTTCTCCACTCGCTGCGGTTTTTTCAAGGGTCTCTAAAATCTCTTCAATGGATTTGCCCTCTTCATACATTTTCTTAGCGAGCACAATGCAATGGGCTTGAATGACCGCGGTGGTGTACATATCTACGCCATAAAAGGCCAATCCCACTTGCTGGGCAGCCGATTCCATGGCGTGTAAAGTTCCAGATAAGCCTTTTGAAATGGGAACACAAAACACACCTTCATATCCCTGCGCTTTGAGTTCTTCAAAGAGATCTTCGATTTGGCCAAGGGAAGGCAGTGATGTTTTCATCAAGACTTGTTTATGCAAGTTATCGATGATTTGGGGATAGCTGATGGTTTCGTTTTCCTCATAGGTTTCGTTGCCGATGCCAATTTGTAAAGGCAAGGAATAAATGCCTTTTTCTTTCCAATATTCTTTAGAAAAACCTGTACCACTATCCGTTACAAATGCGAGCTTCATCATAAACTACTCCTTCAATTTTAGGCACATATTGCATCCCTACGGAACCTAGCCCAGTATGGCTAGCAATCACAGGGAACATATTGAGCATGTGAATGGGCGCATCGGGGCGAATTTCCCTCAACAATTCTTCGGCTTTTTGGGCTGCTTTATCGTCTTGACCATTGAGGACGAAAAATTCATAGTCTACCCCTGGCTTTAAGCCTTTTCGAATTTCCTCCGCTCCTTGGGCAAGCGCTTTGTGCATCGTACGCACTTTGGAAAAGGAGTCCACTTTCCCTTCTGTATTTTTCGAGACCCGTAAAACAGGTTTGATGTGCAACAAACCACCCAATTTGGCCGCTAGTGGAGTCAACCGGCCCCCTGCTGCGAGATGATCCAAGTTATCCACAATCAAAAAGCCTTCCGAATTATCGACAGCCTTTTTTAAAATTTGAACGATTTCTTCAGGGGATTTGCCTGCTTCCAACAATTGTTGAGCGGCAATGGCCAAGTAGCGCTGAACGCCAAGAGTCGTATAGATATCCAAGGTATGGATGTTTAAGCCAAGGCGTTTGGCAGTGGCTTGGACGTTCATATTGGTGCTAGAAAGACCATTGGATAAATTGATCAAGATCAAATCTGTGATGCCCTCTTTTTTATAATTTTCAAAAAGTTCTTCTTCTAAATACAAAGGCGGTTGACTGGTCGTGGGCATTTTTCCATCTTCCAAAAACTCATAGAGCTTTGTGGCATCGAGATCCACACCATCTAAGTATTGTTTGTCGCCGACGGACACTTGAAGAGGTAAAAGACCAATACCTAAGGCTTCGGCTTCTTTTTGACTCAATCCACTGCCAGAATCAGTAATCACTTTTGTCTTCATATTTTTTATTCTCCTAATCGCATATAGTTCAGGCGGAATTTTTATATTTCAACTCAGTTAAAACCTTTTAAGATCCAAAAGGTTCTTTTTTACGTTTCACGAAAAAGAATTCTTTTTCGTCTTTATTCTAGAAGCGAAAATTTAAAAAAGGTGTTTGTCTGACCATAAACCCATTGGAAATTGTCTTATTTTCTTGACAAATTTGAATTGTTTTTAAACTAAAGAATTTCAATTCAAGCGATTCAAGGAAAAATTTTCCACCTCTCTGTAAGACGGGTAAAATAAAGACATCTTTGTTCCTTAGAAAGGAGGAAATCCTTTGAGTTTCATTGAATTTCAAGATGTTCGCAAGGATTACCAAATGGGTGAAGTAGTGATTCATGCGCTGGATGGAGTCTCCTTTTCCATTGAAGAAGGCGAATTCGTGATCATCGCTGGAGCGAGTGGAGCGGGCAAATCCACTATTCTCAACTTACTTGGAGGCATGGATAGTGCGAGTGCCGGAACCATTCGGGTGGCCGATAAAGTAGTGAGCCAATTCAAGGACAAGGAGCTTACCCAGTATCGGCGGGATGATGTAGGGTTTGTATTTCAATTTTATAACTTGATTCAAAATCTCACTGTGCAGGAAAACGTCGAGTTGGCTTGCCAAATCTGTAAAAATCCCCTCAACATCACCGATACCCTTGAAGCGGTGGGCTTAAGCGAGCGCAAAAACAATTTTCCCTCACAAATCTCTGGAGGAGAACAACAGCGTGTAGCGATTGCTAGAGCGATCGCTAAAAACCCAAGGTTGTTGTTGTGCGATGAACCCACAGGCGCTTTAGACTACCAAACGGGAAAACAAGTGCTCGAAGTGCTGCAAAACATCTGCAAAAAGGAAAAGACTACCGTTGTAGTTATCACCCACAATCTTGCGTTAACTCCGATTGGGGATAAGATCATCCGTGTGAAGTCGGGTAAAATCGATAGCATTACTCTCAATGAGCATCCAATGTCCGCTCAGGAGATTGAATATTGATGTGGATGCCTCCTATTTTATGGAAGGAACTCGGCTATGAAATAAAATCTTCGCTTGGGCGATACTTGTCCATTTTGGCCATTGTCGCTTTAGGTGTGTCCTTTTTTGCGGGAATTAAAGCCAGTCCTCCCGATATGAAAAACTCCGCGGATGCTTATTTTGACAAGTACAACATGCAAGATATCCAGCTGTATTCCACCATTGGCCTTAACCAAGAAGATGTTCAAGCGATTCAAAAACTCTCTGGCGTGAAACAAGCCCAAGGACTCTTTTCTTCGGATTATCTCGCCAAAGAAGAAAATCGCGAATTGACCGTAAAGCTTTTTTCGTTCGATCCCAAACAATCCATCAACGCCCCACGACTAGTAGAAGGTCGGATGCCCACTAAAGCCGATGAATGTTTGTATCAAGCCCCTAGTGCTAGCGCAAAACTTTTAGGCTCCAAAGAAATCGGCGATACCATTACCCTGTATTCGGGAACCGAAACTCCACTTGACGAAGAACTCACGACGGATACCTTTACGATTGTAGGCTTAGCCTACAATCCCAATTACTTGTCCTATGATCTTGGCTCTTCCGCTATTGGATCTGGCACGGTAGATACCTTTGTATACGTCTTGGAAGAAGTCGTGAAAGCCGATTACTATACTGAAGTTGACATCACCGTGAAAAATGCTAAGGAACTTGATTCCTATGATAGCGCTTACTTTAATGTAATTAAACCCGTTGTGCAAGCGGTGGAAAATTTGGCGGACGATCAAATTGAAAAAGACGTGCAAGCCAAAATGGATTTAATCGATCGCAACGAACAAAGCGCCAATGAAAAACTTGAAGAAGCCAAAGCCCAACTCGATGAAGCCGCCCAGCAATTATCTCAAGGACGAGTCCAATTTGAAGCCCAAGAAAGGACGTTAGAAGAAGGCTGGCAACAATGGGAAGCGGGAAAAGCCCAGCTTGAAAGTGGAAAGGCCCAACTCGAAGCTGGTCGTCAACAATTAGACGATGGCATTAACCAAATCGAAGATGGAATTTTACAAATTCAAGCCGGCCAATCCCAGCTCACCCAGTTAGAAAATCAAAAAAAGCAAGTACAAACGGCGATCTTAGCCGTTGAAGCCTTATCTCAACTTCAAACCTCAGTTACTGCAGCGACTACCGCTTTAGAGAGCATTGATCAACAAATTGCGGATCTCGAAAGCCAAGATAGCCCAGGGAAGACAATCCAACTTATCGCCTTACGTGCTCAACAAACTTCAGCTCGCAGTCGCAAAGAACAGCTCATTGGTCAAATCACGGGCAATGTCCACGATTCTCCCGAAGCGGCGGTTCAAAAAGTGGAAACACAAAAGCAGGAATTGTTGGCAAATCTTGGCGGAAGCATAGCCGATGCCACAGCTATTTTGATGCAAATCGAAAGCGGCATTCAACAAATCAATGAAGGAGTAGCCTCTTTACCTCAACTCGAAAAAACAAAAAAAGACCTTCTTCAACAAAAAGAAGCTCTTAACGCTGCCCAACAAGAAATCGCCACCAATCAAGCCAAATTGGATGAATCCTATCTCACCCTTCAACAGGGGCAAGAACAACTCGATGCGGCTCGAGACACGCTTGAAAATGGTCAAATTGAATACAATCAAGGGGTAGAAGAATTTGAAAAACAAAAACAAAATGCCCAAGAGCGCTTTGAAGAAGCTCGAGAAACCATTCGAACCTTA
The DNA here is from genome assembly GCA_964615295.1 of uncultured Erysipelotrichaceae bacterium. GTDB lineage: Bacteria > Bacillota_I > Bacilli_A > Erysipelotrichales > Erysipelotrichaceae > Allobaculum. The sequence goes on from CAZTNF010000087.1 coordinate 4,438, forward strand.
GAACCCAAATGGATTGTACTCGATCGCAATTCACATTATTCCTATCGGGATTATGAAGCGTGTGCCGATCGCATGGATGGCATTGCTTCGGTATTTCCGGCCTTTTTCTTTTTAGTAGCGGCTTTAGTTTGTATGACAACGATGACGCGAATGGTCGATGAAAACCGCAACGAAATGGGAACCCTTAAGGCCCTTGGCTATACTCGCTTTCAAATTGCGGCCAAGTATTTGATCTATGCAGGATCGGCTTCCATTTTGGGCAGTGTCGTAGGATGCGTTATTGGAATGCTTGTCTTTCCTTGGATTATTTATACGACTTGGAACATCATGTACACCCTTGAAGACATTCACTTTCGCTTTCAGCCGTGGTTGATGGTGAGTGCTTCGGGCATGGTGACCATTGTAGTGTTGCTAGCCACCTATGGCTCCATCTATAAGGAAATGCGTGAAGTTCCAGCCCAACTCATGCGGCCTAAAGCCGCAAAGGCTGGACAGCGGATTTTATTGGAACGCATTCCATGGTTCTGGTCTAAGCTCTCCTTTATGCATAAAGTCACCTTGCGCAACCTCTTTCGTTATAAGAAGCGCTTTTTTATGACAGTTCTTGGTATTGCTGGATGTTGTGCCCTACTGTTGGCTGGATTTGGTCTCAATGATTCCATCAGCGATATTGTTCCGCGTCAATTTGGGGCAATTTATCACTACGATGCTTCTGTTACAGCTAAATCCAAGCATATCGAAGAAACTCTCGATCAAATTCGAGCGATTTCTGGCGTAGAAGACGTATGCGATTTGGAAATGATGGCCATTACTGTGAATTATGATGATAAAGATGTCGGAGGATTTTTAAACATCGTTTCTGATCCGAGCGCTTTTGAAACCTTTATGACCTTTATTCCTATGAGCAAAAACTCCAAAACGGAATTGGACAACGAAGGCGCTTTTATTTCCGTTAAGACCGCTGAAAAACTCAACGCTAAAGTTGGGGATCAGATTGCGTTTAAGACCACAAATGAAGAAGAAGCTACTGTGAAAGTAGCTGGCATTTTTGAGCAATATATTTCACATCAAATTTACGTAACCGAAACACTCTTTGAGACCCTTGGTCTACAAGAAAAACCAGAAGCCAATATCCTAGTAGTCACCCAATCTACGGAAGATGATTTTGAAAGTGCTTTAGGTTCACAAATCATGGCCATTGACGATGTCCGTTCGGTGACATTTTATTCCAATACCATCGATAATTTTTTAGACATGATCTCTTCCATTAAGCTTGTCGTGGTCGTTTTAGTTTTATCCGCGGCGATGTTGGCCTTTGTGGTCCTTTATAACTTATGTAACGTCAACATTTCAGAGCGGATGCGCGAAATTGCAACAATCAAGGTGCTTGGCTTTACGGAAAAAGAAGTCAATGCCTATGTCAACCGCGAAACCATCATTTTGGCCTTAATTGGAAGTGTAGTAGGATTGTTTATGGGAATTTACTTACACGATATGATTATGAGTTTAGCTGAAATGGATACAGTTCGTTTTGGACGAACCATTTTATGGCAATCGTATTTGTATTCGATGGGCTTAACGATGGTCTTTACCTTCGTAGTCAACTGGATCATGAAATTTCAACTGCGAAAAATCGAGATGGTTGAATCTCTCAAAGCGGTAGAATAATGATTCACGCTAACAAAATGAGAAAAGGGTTTGTAACGCCGAAATGACTCGGATTCGTACAAACCCTCTTTTTACGAAAAAAAAAGGAAATCGAAATCTTTCCCCTTTCTTTCGTAGGATCATCCCCGCGCATGCGGGGAAAAGCAAATCATGTTGGAAGATTACACAGCTTTGGACAGGATCATCCCCGCGCATGCGGGGAAAAGGCTAACGATCCCCTTTATTTATAGCATGCCTAACCATCCAAATTCCAATTTTTATTTAAATTTTTCACCTCTCTTCTCTCCACTTTACTCATTCTATTCAAGGTTTTGAATTCTAAAAAAGAGCTTATAACGATTCGTTACAAGCTCTTTTAACCTTTCGAGCTTAAAGCCTAGAGATGACAAAAATGTATGGGCTAGTAAGTATCTTTTTAAAAGGGCTGTGATACTCTAAAGCATCATATGGTAAGGAGGATTCAAAATGAAGAAGCATCTTGGGCTGTGGATTTTATCGGCGTTTGTCTTTATGGGATGGATGGTAAAGCATTTTCTAGGCTTTAAAAAGCGGCCTAAACCTCTTCCTAAATCGTCCTAATGAGTTAAATATGGAATTAAAAAAAAGAGCAGAGAAGGCCGATGGTCTTCTCTTTTTACGTTCCCACAATTATGAAGAAAAAAGAGCGTTTTTTAAGAATGTGTAGAAGAACTCTAGGAAAATAAAGAGAGAATTGTAAAAGAAACGCAGCAGCTTTTTTGCTTAAGAAATTCAAAATAAGGATGTTTTTTGTCATCTTGTCAAAGAAGACTTGACATATTTTTTAAAGTAAGAAAGTGGGGAAGAGAAAACAAATTCTCTTTTTTGATGTGTTTAAAATAGATTTTCGAACAAATAAAGTAGGAAAAAAGAGGATTATTGTCATCAGAGCTTCTTAAAGCTGTTTCAAATTTGACAACTTAGCAACCCTATTTTATTATTATAAATTGCATAATAGCCGAAAAATGGGAACTTTATACCAAAAAGCAATACAGATATCCGCATTTGGCTATTGTTCACAGTACAGAAAGGATCGTGCGCATGGAAGGCAATAAACCA
>CAZTNF010000088.1:0-7148 GCA_964615295.1 uncultured Erysipelotrichaceae bacterium
GTTTGTTACATTACTACAGAAGGAAAAAGACTCTTTGATGAAATTACGCAATCTTAGTAAATTACGTTATCCACTTTAATGGCTCGCTTATTTAAGGTCTTTTAAAGACGTCCTGATCGACGTCTTTTTTTGAGGAAAAAGATATGAAAAAGTTTATTCTAAGTTTAATAAGTTGTACTTCTATTTTGAGCGGTTGTTCTTCTCAGTCCTTAGAAGAGCAAGTTAATCCTTCTTTGGAAATTTCTGAAAAAGCGGAAAGTGAAAAAGTGAGTTTTTCTTTAGAGGAAAGTAAAATTTATTCTTATGGAAATTTTAGCCATGGCTATGCTTGGATAGATTGGGACAACTCTGAGGATGGACGTCAAGCGAGTTTGATCAATAAAAAAGGTCAAATCGTTTACTTAAAGGATATTCATGATTGCTTAGAAGAGAAAAATGACAAAGCATTAGGAATTCCACTGGATGCGACCTATGGAATAGGGACAACGATGGAATTTTATGAAGGCTTTGCTTGGTGTAGAACGTATAACACTTACTACATAGTCAATACAGATTTAGAAATTTTAGGAAAAATAAGTTCTACAGAAAAGAAAAGGATCACAGCGGTTGGAGGAAAATATTATCTTGCGTTGGTAACGGAAGAAGATTTTGATCATTGCGAACAATATTTAGCTATTTATGATTACAACGACAAACTTATCGTGCGCACGGAAGATTGTGATCCCGAATCAATTCTTTTTTATTATTTAGGAAATGGAATTTTTGGCTTTAAGAATTCTAAAGGAAAAGCTTTTCTTCTCACTACAAATGGAATTTTAAAGGAATACCCAAGTACATTTCATCCTGATTTTATGAATGGTTATCCTCCCCGTTTTGAAGAAGGAGCTACTCAAGCACTTCTTACTTGTAACGATCCCTATGGAGATACGATTTGTATCATTGACCAAGATGGAACTTTTCAAACAGTAAGTTTAAAAGATTGTTATGGAACACCAGGCATAAATGCTAAGGGCTTGGTCTTGTATTATGCTTCGCCTACTGACTCTCCCCAAGATCTTACTGCTATAAGTAAAGACCTTACAAAACCAGATGAAATCTATAGACTGAATGATAATCTATCTAAGCATTTATTTTATCAGCTATACGCTGGTACACATTATCAATTTAATGAAAAAGGAATTGGAGCTCTTAGTTTTAAAGGAGCGGATGAAAAAGATTATATTGGAATATTTGATTCTAAACTCAATCAAATAGGAGATATGATTCAAGGAATGAGCCGAGAAGGTCATTTTGAAGATGGACTTCTCGTAGTTTATTTAGAAGATGGAACAGCAATCGCCTATAATGAAAAAGGAGAAAAAGAATTTGAGTTTCCAAAAGAAACTCATCAAATTGCGCAGGCATCAGATGGAGTTTTTGCCATAAACCTTAGTTCTATGGGATACATTGGTGATCTTTTCTTTGCTCAAAATCTCTTTCCTTCTTCAGAAGATTGTGTAAGTCCAGATGAAGTTTACTATTTAACCACAGAAGGAAAAAGACTCTTTGATACTCTTACTTTGCCTTAAGTCTTTTAATCATCTATTTTTCTGAGACTTTAGAACAGTGTTTTAAAATCATCACGTTATGACTCTGAATAAAATGTTCAGAGTTTTTTATTTTAGTCTGTTTTACTACTTAATTGCTTAAAGAGAATCTTGACAATATAAATCAAAAATCTTATGAATATCCTCAATACTCATTCTCTTGAGAATGAATATGACCAATTTCTTTATACTTTGGAGTTAAATAAAAATAAGCCGAAATTTTTCTTCAAGAGAAAATCTTTTTTAGAGAGGAAGGAAGTTTTAAATGAATTTAAATACCAATGACTTTTTAGTGGCTTTCTCTAACCCATTCAATTTAAGGAGAGTTTTATGGCTTTAATCAAGAAAAATACTTCTCCTTTTTCAAATGCAACACAAATTTATCAACCAGAAGAAACCTATACCAATGGATTACGAGTAACTATTTTCGATGAATCACCAAGTGCTCATGAGCATGTACTTGGGCAATATAATTCTTCAGAAATACCATTTGGACGTAATCCTGGACCCAATGGTGTTTCCGTATGGGCTCAAGCCGCTTCAAGAAATCATGGTAAATTTGTTTATTCAAAGGGAAGTTGGTATATCGTCGACAATGATCAAAGTACTTATGGTTTGCAGTATGGGGGGTTACCCATTCAAAAAGCGAAGCGTCTTCAATCCGGTGATGTCATTCGAATCGATTCAAGCTTAACCCCTACCTCACATGGCGCTTTACTTCTTGTTTCGTCCGATGAAGCGGTTACCAAATGGCAACGAATTCCACTAGCTGAGCGAATTCGAATTGGGAGAAGTCCTGAATGTGAAGTCCATCTCGATCATCTTTCCGCTTCTTTATATCATGCCCAAATTTTATACAAAAATGGGACTTGGTATTTAATAGATAATCATAGCGCCAATGGCACTCTGCTCAACGGCCAACCTGTCTTTAAACCAATGCCTCTACAAGAGAGGGATATTATCACCATTACAAATTCTCAATTGGTCTTTACAACAAAGGGAATCTACTATTCTACTGCGCATAACGGAATTTCATTACAATGTGTTCAAGTAAAAATCAAACGAGGACATGGCAAAAACTGTTTTGAAAACCGCAATCCTGTCAATATGGATGTTCGTCCTGGAGAAATGATTGCTTTAGTGGGTGGATCTGGAGCTGGAAAATCAACTCTTTTAAATTGCTTATGTGGCTATTTAAAGCCAAGTGAAGGAAAAATATTTATCAATGGAATTGATTTGTATTCCAACTTGGATACCATCAAAAATCTAATTGGTTATGTTCCTCAGTCCGACATTATTTACGATAAATTGAGCGTAGAAGATATGTTGAACTATTCCGCAAAAATGCGCCTTTCGCCTGACACCAGTAAAGCAGAGCGCAATGCGGCGGTGGATCGGGCTTTAAATACAGTTCAAATGCAGGAGTTTCGCAAAAGACGTATTGATAAACTTTCTGGAGGGCAAAAAAAGCGGGTTAGCATTGCCGTGGAATTGCTTTCCGATCCAAATTTACTTTTTTTAGATGAACCAACTTCCGGTCTTGATCCTTATACCGAAAAAGAATTGATTCGTGTATTGCGTCAGATGGCTGATCAAGGAAAAACCATTATCTTGGTTACGCACAGTACTCTACAGCTTGCTAAATTCGATAAAGTCGCTTTCATGGGCTATGGGGGAAACCATTGCTACTTTGGTTCTTTATCAAATGCTTTAAAGCGATTTGGAGTAAATGATGTTGTGGACATTTATGACATTATTCAAGATAAGAAAAAGCTCTTTCCATATTATGTCCCATCTACCTATGGATTCTCGAATGCCGGAAGCCAAGAAATCGAAGCGCGATTTCGAGCCCATCATGTGATTCAAAAGCAACGCTTCCACCAATTGAAAGTTTTGGCGATGCGTTACATGAAATTGATCTCGAATGATCGCTTTCGCTTACTCTTTTTAATCTTACAAGCCCCTTTTTTGGCTGCTCTTTTATCTCTAGTAGCGAATGGAAGTCAGTTTGAGGAAGTGGGTGTGACCAAATCCTTACTTTTTTCTCTCACCTGTTGTGCTGTTTGGATTGGACTTTTGGATGCCATTCAAGAAGTGTGTAAAGAGAGAAGTATTTTAAAGCGGGAGTTTATGACTGGATTATCGTTGTCTTCTTATGTATTAAGTAAATTTACCGTACTCGGTTTGCTTGGACTCGTTCAAAGCGTATTAATGGTTTTAACCTTTGATGTATGTGTAGGACTTCCAAGCGAAGACTTATTGTGGTCTACTCAGCTTACATTCTTTTTAACCACTTTTTTGACAACTTTGGCCAGTTCTGCTTTAGGAATTTTTGTTTCCTGTTTCTTTAACAATAGCGACCGAGCAATGGTTGCGGCTCCTATTTTATTAATGCCACAAATCTTATTTTCTGGTATGATCTTTAGTCTAAGTGGAATTACGGATGTCATTTCTATGTTCATCATTTCGCGCTGGGGAATGGAAGCGTATGGAACGATTTCTAATCTTAATGACTTACCTTCTCAATTTATGATGGATTATCCTCAATTTAAGATTACCCGTGAAATTGAGAATGCCTTTGAATTTTCAAGCAGTCATTTGATTATCGTTTGGATGATTCTTCTCTTCTTTGTTTTAGCGATGGTTTTCTCTTCAAGACTGGTTTTAAGCCGAATTGCTTCTGAATCTGCTTAAAACTTTCAAGTTAAGACAAATTTTTAACTTTCCCTATCGTTAGTTATCGTGAGGTCGGTTAGGAAAGTTAAAATTTTTGTCTTTTTTATTTTAGGTTGGAAATATAACGAAAGTTCCTATTAATATAGACTTATTAACTAAAAGGAGTGTGATTGTTTTGAAATGCCCTCAGTGTGGATCTAAAAATAAACCAGAAAGTAAGTTTTGTGAAAATTGTGGAACGCCCTTAAATAGGGAGTTGAGTGAGTCCTCTTTTTCTTTGGATTCTCCAAGCTTTTACGAGAAAAATTCTAGTTCTCCTTCACCATCTAAAAACAAAAAATGGCTCATTTGGGGAGTCACTCTTTTAATTCTCATTGGTTTAGGAGGAGTAGGCATTTACTTCTTTCAGTCTTATTTTTCAAGCGATAAAAAAAGTAGCGAAATCGAAACCCAAGAAGAGCGAATTGTTGTGAAATTTCCAGATCAAGACTCAACTTTAAATGGATTTACTAAATCTTTAGAAGAAGTAAAACCTGATATTAAAACGTCTACTGAACAAAATAGAATTTCAATAAATGAGAAAAGTGAAGAACAGAATCAGTCTGTAGCCACTCAAGAAATCATTGTAGTGGCTTCTAATAATACTAAATTAAAGCCTGTAGCAGAAAGCTTAATCGCTTCAAATTATTCTGGCGCAGCTTGTGCGGTGATGGCATTGAGTGTTCAAGACATTTCGGCTTCACAATCTGCCATTGGAAATCAACTGGGCTTAGATGAAGGAAAAATTTCAGATTATCGAGATTTAACGAATTTAATAAATCGTTTCTTATCCATTAATGATTCCTCTTTCCAATATACTGGTTCTTATTTTCTATTAGACGAAACCACAGCCGAAGAAAAGATGGATGCTTATGAGCTTTTTTTAAAGCGAATTGATCAAGACCTTAAAGAAGGGAAAGCTCCTTTGATGGTTATTGGAGAAACGCCTGATGGTTTATTGCAGCGAAATTCCTATGCTTTAATCTACGGCAAAGACGATGAAGATGAAACGTATACCGTTATGGTTCCTTTTACCGATAAAGCTAGAAGCTATGAAGTAGACTTAAAAACTCTAGCCAATATGTTTGCGGCTCCAGAAGCCTTTTGTTATATATATTAGCCAAAAAGAATTTAAATTTTTTATCGATAAGCTTTGTTCTATTGAAAATTTATTTTATCATCTATAGTCCTAAGATATATTAAGGAAAATTAGTTGAAAAACTAAAGGAATGGCTTGAGATGAAATCCAATACCCTTAAAGATCAAAAAATAAAGAGAGAAGGAGGCTCCTTCTCTCTTTATTTTTTCTTTTAAAACTTGCATATTAGAACTTTATCCACCTAAGAATTTTTTCCTTTTAGAAGATCTCAATTTAATTTTCTCTAATTTCTAATTTTATATTTAAAAGTAATATTTATGCTTTGCCCAATTGTAAATAGTTTAAATTGATTCAAATTAAATCTAAGTTTCTATTCACTTTCTTTTAATTTAAGTTAAGGAATTCTAAATAGCCTTGATGGATTAAAGTTCTTTTATTCTCTACCAAGGCTTAAGAAAGGATAAAAGGAAAACGATTCATAGATAGAAATAATCCGTGTAGAATAAGGAAAAGTTTAAGTAGAAATAATTATCGATAAAGATAATAATAGCTTGCGTTTGCTATAGTAACTAATATGAATATAATCACTCCCCATAGAATAGCTTGAGGAATGAGTAGACCACGAGCGTAATTGCGTAAATTAATGTTCTGTGTTCCTCCAAATCCTACAATAAGAAGCGCGACAAAACCGACAGCTGGAAGACTAAAAAGCAAGGAATATCCAAAATATCCCATGGGAGAAATTGGCTGATATTCCATAGGTAAGATAAAATTTTTACTCAAAGATGTTTGAGGGAGTGATTGTTGATAATAATTAGGATTTTGTTGATATGTTCCTTGATATCCATTTATCTTATTAAGATTAGAGCTATTTGAATAAGTGGAACCCAAATCATCTCCAACCATTTCAATCATTTTCCCTCCACATTGCGTACAAAAACTTTCATTTCCTGGACTTCCACAATTTGAACATACTTTCATAAATAAATCCTCTTTTCTAAAATTGGTAATTTTTCACTAGCCTAAAAGAGTTCTTAAAACCTCTTCTAATTGAGAATATCCATTTTAAGAACTCTTTTTGATTTCATACTTTTAATGGTTTAAACGAGTTCCACAGTTTCCGCAAAAATCATCGCTATATCCAACGGGATTGTGGCATACCGGACAATACTTAGCTTGAGGGGCAATTGGTTCAGGCTGAGTAGAAAATTTACTTTTTCCATTTTCCATGTCAGGTAATTCATCGAAGGAAGAAATGCGTTCTTTTTCTTTTTTTCGAAAAGGAGAAAATCCACCTTTCTTTTTCTTTTCTCCTTGATATTGGAAGGATGGTTCAGGTTGGGACTGAGCCACAAAGGTTTTCTGATTCTCAAGTGAACTCTGATTATAAGCTTGGGCTTGATTAAAAAAAGTACTTTCTAAATCTTCAGGTTCTTTCCAGGAAGAGGAATCATTAAAATGATTGGAAGAATTTTGATTCTGATCCTTAAATTCTCTTTCATTACTCAAATTTTTTGAAGTAGCTTGTCTACTCACATCTTTTGAAGATGATGAAAAGTTAGGACTTGTAGACTCTGTAAAACTAGATGACTCATTTGTTGGTTGAGCCATAGGTTCGATATGATCGTTTCTTTGTCGCTTTAAATCTTTGCTGGTTTTAAGCAATTGAGTAATTCGATCAAAATATAAAAGCAATTCTGGAGTTGGTTCTTCAAAACGATATTCATAAAAAGCTTTTCCAAGATCCG
>CAZTNF010000089.1:0-7130 GCA_964615295.1 uncultured Erysipelotrichaceae bacterium
TTCCACAGTTATCATCTGGGGCCACAATCATCACTTTTCCTTCTTGAGCAAGTTCTTGTGCTTTATGAACCACTTGATTATAGCGATCAGCTCTACTACGCAATCCTTCAGCTGCGAGAGGATAATCTTTCATAAACATCGCTACAGTACGGTCTTTAAACGATTTACGATCAAAATCACTTGGCTTGGTTAAAATGATTACCACTTTATCTGCACCTAGCTCAAGCGCTTTCTCTAATGGAATAGGGTCCGATAAGGCCCCATCGAAAAAAGGAAGGCCAGCAATCATGTAAGGATGATTCACGACAGGAATAGAACAACTAGCTTTTACGATATCACAATTGTTTGTACCCAGCCAATGACGATCAAAATAGGCTGGCTTTCCTGTGATCGCGTTTGTGGCAACTACAATCATCTGTTGCTTTGAGGCTTCAAACGCTTTGTAATCAAGAGGATATTCCCCATCTGTATTCGATAAGGTGCCATAGATATAGTCCATATTGATAAAAGAGCCAGTTTGAAAATAGTTTTCCATCGACATATATTCTGGGCGTTTCGAATATTCCCGATAAAACATATAATTGCGACCAAATTGTTTAGCTAAATACGATACTAAATTGGCCGAACCTGCACTTACACCAATAGCAATATCAAATTCCACTTTGGTTTCTAGGCAAGCATCTAAAACGCCAGTGGCATACATACCGCGCATTCCTCCACCGACATCAATAACAGCAGTTTTCATAAAGTTAGAGATCTATTGACTTCTAGACCCCCGACTCCTCCTTTCTAACATTCTCCTGATTCTTTTCTCACAAGCCTTAAATCAAAATCATGATTAAAATACAATTTTTATCTCTTTAATTTGATAAAAACATCTTTTTTGAAAAATGAAAAAGGCTTCCACTAAAGTCTTATAAGGGCTTTTAAAAGAGGAGATAGAAAATTTTCAATTCGATTTATCTTTTCGCAATTGAAAATTTTGAAATAAAAGAATCATTATTTTCTCTAAATCGATCCTCTTGGCTTAGTTTACTCTTTCTTCTTTTTTTGAAAAGAATAGGTAATTGAAAACGCTATAGCTTACAAGTGAAAAGCATAAAAAAAGAGAATCAGCTTTTATGATTCTCATGAATATAAACCTTACTTTTCTATCGAAGGATGCTCTGTATATTCAGCATCAATAATTTCGAGATGATTTTTGGTCTGAGTGGAAATATCAGAACGAGGGGGGAAGGTTTTAGTATATACCCGAACCGTAGAGCGACTTGTAAAGAGCATAATGGGTAAAAATAAAAGCAAGATGGTTAAAAACAAGCCGAAAAAGGGCAATAGCAAAAAGATGCCAAAAAGAATTAGCGCCACTAAAAGCCACATAACAAAAACCTCCTTCTTTTTATGCTAATCGTTTTAAAGCTTACGATTTGTGGTATGTCTTACCTTATCATGTTGAAGACGAAGGATTGCCGATACATTGTGTGAACTTTCATCGAGGTTTCTGAAAACAATTATAAAGTTTCTTTTTTTGAGAAAAATCTCTTTTTTTAGCGTTCCAGCTCACATTTTTGAAGCAACTTCGCTTGAACTTGTCCAGAAAACTTTTGCGATAAAAAGGGATTGGGATCTTCTAAAGCAAGAAAAGTGAAAAGAGCTTGGTGACCATAAGTAGCTTGTAAATCCTCTACTCCTAGGGAACGCAAAGTGGCTTCCACTCGTCCTGCCAAAGCATACTCCGTACTGAGTTCATAAAGTCCAAGAATTTTGGCTTCAATAAACTCAGCTTGAGATAAGGCTAAAGCGATTGTAGAGGAATAAGCTCGAACCAATCCCCCTTTTCCTAGCAAGGTTCCCCCAAAATAGCGAATCACCACAGCTCCAATCTCATCGCCTTCGTGTCCAAGTAAAACATCTAGCATGGGTCGTCCAGCTGTACCAGCTGGTTCTCCATCATCACTGGAATGTGTTATATTTCCGATTTTATAAGCTGAACAATAATGAGTGGCTTGAGGATACTCTTTTTTGATTTGGGCGATAAAAGCTTTGAATTCTTCAACAGACTTTATACGAGTTAAAATACCAATAAAGCGACTTTTCTTGATCTCTTGTTTCACGACTACATCTTCTTTTAAATACATTAATTGTCTCCTAAAAAAAGCGAGTCAATGGCCTAAGGCCTTGCTCGCCAATTTATTTTATTGTGATAAATGATCGACTGTCCCCATTAAAATAGGAGTCTTGGTTTTTAAATCAAGTAATACATAGAAAAAGGGACGATCGCATACAATCTGAATGGAATTGTCTTCTATGATAGCGGCTGTTTCATCAATCATGATTTCGGTGGCGGCAGCTGCTTGAGTTCCCTTAGCGTCTACTACGATTTTAGTTTTCTGTAAAACCTCACTGATAACCAAATCTTTGCGATCGCTCACAAGCTTAGAGAAATCGGCTTGTTCACTCGAAAAAGCATCAAGAAGCCCAGCTTCTTGAAGCGCATCGTTCAGTTTCTTGGAATCTTCTAACGAAAATTGGGGCAAACCAGCATCTACTGTACGCACTTGCGGTTTAGCTAGAGCTTTTAAAATCGCTTCTCCATCAGCTTTTTGAAGAACTTCATTGAGTGGGGAATCATCTTGGGGAACGAGAAGAGCTAATCCATAGTGATCGTTTTGATAAGGCTTTAAGAAACCTTGCAGTCCTTCCACTTCAAAGTAAGAAGACTCCTCACTATACATCATTTGAACATTACTCGATGAACCATCTGCATTGAAAAATGGTTGAGTTTGAATGGCGCTTTCTTCATACACTTTGAGCCATTGAGCCTCAAACGCGAGGGCGTTGATCAAAACCATTACTGTGTCTCCAGAAAGTTGCCGAATCATCTCTTCAATTAAACCATGAGTATGATTTGATACCCAAGTATTGATACTATTTACTGTGCCGGAATTTAAAGGTTCTAGAAATATTTGCGCTTCATAATCTTGTTTGGCGATGGCTTCGAACTCAGCTTGTAAGGATCCAAGGCGATCTGGGTCTAACCAAATGCAATTGGCCAATTGCATTTGAGTTTGAGGATCACTCGCTAAATTTCTCAAAAGGCTGGAACAAAAGGCATTAAAATTTTCTAAAGGCATTCCAAGAACTTCTTCAAGTTGGCTCAATGTTTCTCCACTCGCTCCATTGGCCACTAAGCAAAGCGCAAAAAAGGCCGAGAGAGGGGAAATAAGGGTATTTTCTTCTAAAGTATTTTGGAAAAGTGTCCAAGCAAAGCGATTGTAACCGTCTTGATCACTCGATTTAAGCTTAATAGGTTGAATTGACGTGCTAGAAGCAGTAGAGCTATTCAAATGGCTTTGACTAGAAGCCGATTCTACACATCCACACATCAAAAACGCACAACAAAAGGCAGTTAATAAAGAATGAAATGGTTTCATACTTCTCCATAGGCGTCCACCAAACGACGCCTTTTCCTTTCCTGTGGATTTATTCTAAAAGATGGGTTTGAAGGTGTCTTAAAAAATTTTCAAAAGTTTTTCCATCGAAAATCTTGGGAAATTCTTTATGATTCCATTGTTCCCATGGTGTTTGCAGTTCCCATTAATACAGGAATGGAATGATCCATATCAAGTAAGAAGTAAACAAAAGGACGATTACAGATGACTTCAGCGGCCTCTTCTGGATTCAAAGCCCCCATAGCCATCATTTGGACCTCTGTCGCTGCTGCCGCTTTTGTTCCATTCAAGTCTATTTCAATCTTGGCTTTTTGTTTCACTTCCCCCACATATAAAGGATCTTGGGCCATATTGGAGAAGTTCGCATCGGATTCAAAAGCTTGAATCATGCCAGCCTTTTGCAAGGCTTCTTTTAAATTCATAGAGGTTTCAAAGCTAAACTGAGGCAATCCTGTATGGACTTCACGATATTGCGGGGAAAAGAGAGCATTGAGAAATTCTTGGCTTTCTACTCTTCGCAAAGCTTCTTCTAGCGATTGATTTTCATCTTCGGGAAGCAATACGGCTAAGGAAAAATGCCCTTCAGTGTAGCCTTTAACAAAGCCTTTGAAGCCTTGGTTTTCAAGATAGGCATATTCCGTTTTAGTCATCATTTGAATCGAAGTTGTGGTTTGATCTGCATTAGTAAAGTCCATAGTAGATACATTATCCGTACTATATGCACTTTGCCAAGAGGCTTCAAAAGCCAAGGCATTGATTAAAATCATCGCTATATTCGTAGGCAAAGTATCAATCATATTTAAAATCATTTGATTCGTATGGCTAGCTACCCAAGTATTGATTTTTTCGATTGAAGCTTCATCCAATGAATCGATGAACAACTGACCAGAATAGTCTTCAACAGCGACAGATTCAAATTTTTCTTGTAGAGATCCAACCTGTTCCTGATTGAACCAAATGCAGTTAGCAAGCTGAAGCTGTGCTTTTGGATTAGCTGCAAATTGAGCGAGCAAAGTAGCACAAAGTGCATTGCACTCCTCTAAAGGCATACCAAGAACAGACTCCATTTGTTTTAAGGTTTCGTCTTGAGCCCCATTAGCCGTTAAACCAAGCGCAAAGAAAAGAGAGAGTGGAGAGATCAACGTATTTTCTTTGTCCTCAAGCGTGTTTTGAAAGAGAGTCCAAGAAAAGTCATCATATCCCTTTTGTTGAGTAAGTGCGATTAAAGAAAGTGCAGCGATGTCTTCTTCTTGGCTCACTATAGTAGAACTTACTGTACTCGTCGAGTCATTGGAACCACTTGTCGAAGTGCTTTCTTGGATTGCAGTTGAGCAGCCCCCTAACGTGGCACAACACAGAGCACTTAGAAAAGAGCGAAATAGTTTCATACTTCTCCATAGGCGTCCACCAAACGACGCCTTTTCCTTTCCTGTGGATTTATTCTAAAAGATGGTCTTGAGAGTGTCTTAAAAAATTTTCAAAAGTTTTTCCATCGAAAATCTTGAAAAATTTTTTATACCTTCATTGTCTTTCATGGTGTTTATAATTCCTATTGATAAACGGAGGCAAAATCCATAGCGGAATTATTATCATCAATGGGATAGATACTTTATGAAGAGGCTTCAAAGATTAAATCAAGATATCAACCATATCTAAAACCATCTATTTCATAATAGTTAAGCTACTCAAATATTGATTTTTCGATTGAAGTTTTATCCAATGAATCGATGAACCACTGACTAGAATAGTTTTCAATGGTGATGGATTCAAATTTTCTTCTGGGGATCTAACTTACTCTTGATTGAACCAAAATAGAGTGAATTCGTATTTTTGAATTGGTTACAAATTGAGCCGCAGCAGAACAATCTAAAATACATTACACTTCTCTCAACCCACTAAAGAAAGACTCTATATTTTAAAGCCATCCTAATTTCTTGTATTAGGCAAGCGCAATCAGAGAAAGAGTGGTGATAGCTTTTTCTAAACCTTAGATTACTCATTAAAGTCCTAAAACCACTTGCTGAAAGGCTTTGACGGGAAAGAGGAGCGATCCACCTAACCTAGTACAACCCAACCTGCTAAAAAGCCAAATGGTTTCATAACATTCCCTATAGCTAAAGATAGAGGATTCTCGGTTTGTCAATCAAAGAGGGATCTTACCTAGTCTTCTAGAGGGAATAGGTTCGTACCTATGAACTGTCGAGGCCTACGAGTACAGATCTTCATTCAGAATGTTCTTTGCGAAATTTACCACTTAGGTGTGAACTTGTGGAAGACTTGCTTTTCCCCTAATTAAGGCTGACTGAATCTTCAAGGGAAAAAATGGTTCAGGTCTCTATCAGTACAACAGATTGAGACGAAATTTTAGCTAGACCAGCAAATGAGCGACATTTTATCGCTTCTAGTTTTAGAAATTGGATGACTAAAAGCTTTGACTCGCTGACTCGTGTAATTTTCCGGTGATCACGTTTGTTCTTAAACTGTTGGATTTCTTCTCCTTCCGTTTGACTCATCGGATTTTGATAGGTTGAGTCTAAAGAGAGGATAAAAGAATTATAGAATTCTTTGAGTCATTTCAGTTCTTTTTCGGCCTAACCAAAGACTTAGGAGGTTCAAACTATATTGATACTTTGCCTATTTTCTTGTAATGTTCTATTCTCTTGGCTAGAAAACGGTTGAACTCAAACTGAGAACGTCTTTCGATGTATTAAGTCTTCTTTTTAATTGAATAGATACGAAATTTAAATCTACGTTCTATATCAATACCTTATCCACTTTTTTTAATTCTCTATAATAGAGAGGGGATTAGAGAATTTACACTCTTAAAATATTGGGAAATGTGATCTTTAAGTCACTTTCCTGTTTTAGAGGTAGCAAGGTCTACTCTATGAGTTCTAGCCTACCTAGCTATTAATACGGAATTCATGGCAAAGTATAAAAGAAGAGACTTTGCGTTCCAATTGATAAAAGGAAACAAACAGAAGATAAAATCTAGAATTTAACCTTATCGTTTAAGATCGATATTTAAGCTTGGATGATGACCTTTTTATGATGAATTTTTAGGAAATACTATGACAAATTTGAATACAACGCCTGAACCTTTAGAAACCAATATCTCGCTTTCTTCCTCAAAAGAAGCCCCTTCTCAGCTAGAAAGCGAACTGAGTTTAAAAACGCCGACTGAACAAACTAATTTCACTGATGCGTCTAATGTAGACCAAGGACATTGTGTAAATAATTTAGAAAAGACGAAAAAAGAGGAGATCACAGACTTGAATACGCCTTCTCCCCTCACGAGGGCGCACATTCAAGTCCGCTTACAAGAAAGCCAAGAAAATCAAGGCTTTCAATTTTCCTCTGATCAATTGTCTCAGGAAGCCACATCGTTTTTAAATAGTCCCACGGTGGTTTCGGATTTCTCCAATTCCACATCAGCTTTACAAAATTCACTTTCAGACCAAGTTCGTTTCCATCCAAATAAATTTCAAAACACGACTTCTGAGCAAGTAAGAGAAAATAATTCTCTTTCACAAACCACAGAAAATCAAAGTATTTATAGTTCTATTCCATCGTATGAAGCTAATCCCAAATCCTCGGCTTCCTATACTGGTTTAAAGATCTTAGGCATGTTTGGAATTGTAGTTGCCATTGGGTTAGTGTTGTCTTTTACTTTGATGTTTT
>CAZTNF010000090.1:0-7117 GCA_964615295.1 uncultured Erysipelotrichaceae bacterium
TATTGCACCAAAATCGATAATGTGTATGTCCATGGATTTATGGATCTTGTCGTGGAACTATCCAAGGATGAAAAGGATGAAATGGCCGTGATTGATTTTAAAACCGATATTGCCTTTGATTCGTTTTCCTTATTGAAGAAGTATCGAAATCAGCTTGAAACCTATAAAGAAGCCCTTCAAAAAATTTATCCAAATCGCCGTATTCGGGCTTGGATTTACTCCTTTAGTCTTAAGGAAATGATTGAAGTGAAATGATTCTACTAAAATTGAAATAAGCGAAAAAATTATCAAATGTTAAGTAATTTAAGTCTTTATTGAGTTTTGATCATCATTTTTTATCTCTAAAATTTCTTAAAATAAAAAGGGGCTATTAGTGGCTAAATAATTTAACGGCCCCTTCTTTTCACACAGATATCGAATTAGTTGTAAAGAATTCTATTTTCTAATACTAAGACTAGAGAAGTGTACAATCAGTCTAAACTCTTTTTAAGCTAAACCCTGAAAAGAGGTTGTAATAAATGAGAAGAAGTGACTCTTTTGTGGCTTTCTTAAAATTTAAGATTTTCACTCTGTACAAATAAAAGGCTTATAACGAATTCTAGAAGTACTTCTAGTAAGTCGTTATAAGCCCTATTTTTTTTATGACTAGATACTAATTAAAATACTTATCTACTAATTCCTGTAGCTTACCTTCTTGTGCAGCTTTGGAAGCGTCGGCCATGACAAGATTATGCTCGTACTCTTCAGGATTGTCTGCAAAACCCAAGATATAATTGCGAGCAATGAGATAGATGATTTGAGTAGGAGCCAGGCCATATACTTGCTTGGAGAAGATATGATGCAGCCTTTCTTTATCATCTGGAAAAGCTATCTTCAGTCCATCTGAGTTAAATAACCGACGAACGATTTCCGCAATGTACAGACCTGATTTCATATAGAGATCTGCAAAAGTTTTAGTTGGATCATCAAAGATTCCTGGATTTTCTATTTCTAGTGCGTCCACCATCTCTTTTACAACCCTCTTTGGCGTGAAAATCTGGTTAGTTTTCTGTGGTGGAATGTAGTTGAAGATATCATCTTTTTGATTAGGATTAAAGTAATTTTCCAGCTCTTTCTTTTTCTTCAGAAACTCCTGAACACTGTCATTAAATACTGTTTCATCAAAAAGCTGTCCCCTGAAAATTTCTTTCCCATCTTTTCGTATTCCATCCCGCAGAATCTTAAACTCGTCTAAGGTAATAGAAGTGACTTCCTTAAATACATCCTCATTAATATATTCCTCTAAGTTGTCTAGGCGCAGGTTCTCGTCACCATAAGCCATTAAAAAGGAAGGAATGGTACGAGAGAATCCACGTAGATGGTCCTTTAAAGTATCAGTTTTTTGTTTCACTTCTAATTCTGAAGAAGAGATCTCTGCTGCTTTAAGGATGTCGTTCATTGCTTGGTCCGTAAAAAGATTCTGTTGTTCCAGGATTCCCTCAATATAGTTTGCCTCTAATTGAGCCGTTTTTTGCTCAAATTCATTCTTAATATGTTGGAATTCCTGTTGGGTACTGGCCTGTTTTAAGGCTTGCTCTTTTTCCTTGTTGAGGATATCTTCTTCAATCTTCTTGTTTTGATAAAGTCTATTAGCTACTCTTTCTGCCTTAACATCAACCATTCTATCCCAATGCTTCTGATCCTTGACTTGGAAATTATCTTTATATTTCTCTTTTACATCCTTTTTGATCTCATCGAGATTAGACTGGAGAGCCTTTTTGATTGCATCTACTTCCTGCCTTTTTGCCTGTCTAGAAGCTTTCTTACGTTCCAATTCTTTTCGCAATTCATCAGATTTTCTTTTCCGTTCTTCATCATTCTTAAGACCATAAACTTTATCTCCAAAAATTTCCTTATGCAATCCAATGACTTTCTCTTCGGATAGATTGATATGGCCCTCAGAATCTATGTTCAGACGTTCACCATCGCCCTCTTCAATAACAGTTATACCTTTAGGTTCCTCTACTGGCTCAAATTGTAAAACGAGTTGTATGATTTCTTGAGGTGCATTAAATACCTGAGCTACGTTCTGAAACAAGAAATTGGACATAAAACCACGTTTGATGACTTCTTGAGAGCGAATCTTTCTAGGAATAGAGAGAACTCTCAGAGCATCCAGTTCAATCATCTTCCCTTGTGAATCTTCCCCTATGACTGGGAAGAAGTTAAGCAGTTCTTTGATCTTAGTTTCTCTAGATTCTCTACTAGCTCTGCCATCGCTTGTTCTTGTATCTAAGTCTAGGGCAAACTTTTCAAAAAGGTTTAGGGTACGAGCGGGATCAAAGTCAAACACATAGGCGTTCTCTTTGCGGATCCATTCTCCATTCTCGTTCTGATACCTGTACGGATTTTGTGCTCGAAACGCCGTCTGCATATAGAGAGCTGGAGATTTCATATTGGAAAGCATCATCACCGCACTCCATTCTGGTATAGTGATCCCTGTAGTTAGCCTTCCAGCAGAGAGCGTAATAGTCTTATCGCTGTTGTGTATAGCCTCCTGCACTCTTGTCAGAGCTTCTTGGCTTTCTTTGGCTTCATCATCTGTTTTCATGGATCCTGCCACATTAACAATCTTATAGTCCTTGAATACTGGATGATTCTTCAGCTTCTTTTCTAGAGCATTAACGGAATCAACGGAGTTAAGTATCCAGAAAGTATGTTTTAGTTTATCCCTTAATTCTAGTGTAGAGAAGGGAAATTTTTCATGGGTGCTTAAAGCATTCAGCCATTGATCAACAGCTGTTTCATAGATAAAATTTCCGTTTTTGGTCTTGAAAAACTCATTGAGATCGAAGGCAAACTCTACCGTATTATCTCCAATTTTAATTTTCTTTTCTATTTGATCAGCTACAATATCGCCCATCTGATAAGTAAATAGATTCATGGTAGGCAAATCTCGATATGGGCTATTTTCAATGCCTGCCTCGATCAGCCGTTGCTTCTTGGCCTGTTCATCGGCATATGTCCAATTATAGATCGCATCCGCTTGGAACTTGTCATTTGCTAGAGCTTTGAATGGTGTACCCGAAAGATGAAGTGTAAAGGCTCGCTTGATCCGATCAAAAGCTACATCTGTCTTGGCAGTATCAATAGCCATATGAGCTTCATCAATAACAAGCAGATCCCAGTCGATCTCTGCTAACTCCCACAGCTTGTCATATTCCCCACCAAAAGGTTTTGCAGTCTTCAGATCCTGCAGAGAAGTAAACCATATCGTATGCATTTCAGGATCATCTCTTTTGTAATGCTTGTACCCTTTCTCGTCTAAGAGCAGCTCATCTGATTTAAGGTCTGCTTTGGTAACAAATCGGTAATGGTCCTTTGGCCCAATAAATGTCTTGTAATCTTTGAACCAACTGTTACCAATAGTGGGATAGTTAGTAACGATCAGCACGTTCTTAGCATCAATTCGCTTCATGAAATCATAGACAGAAAGCGTTTTGCCAAAACGAGGCTTGGCATTCCAAAGGAACTCTCCTTTCTCATGTTCCAAAAAGTAGGAAACCGTCTGGGATATAGCTTCATCTTGCTCATCCCTAAGATTATAGGGAATCGCCTCATGATTTTTCCCATCAGGATATCCATGATGGCTCTTAAATTCATAGAGGTAGTTCAAAGCATCTTCTGGGCTAATTCGAAAAAATTCAGGAGGTCTAGCTCCATTCTCACCTTTCATTCGCTCAATACCAATCTTTTGCAGAAAACGATGAAAGTCATGATCTTTAAAGGGTTCAACTTCTGGAGTACGATAGATTGCACTTTCTTCCCATTCCTTCTGAGCTTTCACATGAGCAGTTCGTGTCTGTTGGCGAATTCGAACATCCACCTCTTGCTCAGTATAGCCGATCTTAGTCCAACCATCATTGGGAGTATATCCTGGAGTCGTATAGGCATAGATCTTGGGATTAAAGGGCTTAAATGTGGTGATCTTTGTTTTGTCTGCCATTAGATCATCTCCTTTACATGGGTTTCAATGAAGCTGATCTCTTCATCAGAGAAGCCATATTTAGCATAAAGCTGTTTATCGATCTCTTGAATGGACTGAGTCCAGTCGATATCGGAGTTGGAAGATGAGCTAAAATTCTGTAAGGGGATAAAACTCCAAACAGCAGGCGGATTATCTTGCGTAATCTTTAGAATTCCGAATAAAGCTCGTAAAAACTTTGTAGAAAGATATTTATTTAGGTTCTCAGCTTCTTGATAGGAATTAAATTTTCCAATGCTCATAAATGTTTGTGTAGCACCTACTCCTGGTATTTCCACTACTGGATTTGAAAATACCTCTCCAAAAGACCCAGATCCATTAGTTTTAGGCACAAACACCTTGAAGTAGTTGAGATTATCTACTTTATTGATGTATTTCCGCTTAATATACTTTTTGACTCTAACATTATTATCTCTACCAAAAATCTGGATATAATCTTCTCCATCATCTGGTTTATCTTTAAAAAAGAGCTGAGGAGCACGAGTAAATATATTCGTACTAATATCTTTGGTATTTCCCTTACTCAACTGACTTCTGACTTCAGGATTTTCCTTATAAAGGATGTCTGTGAATTTATATGATGAACGTGGATAGATGATAGAAGTAATTGGTTGAAAGCCAGGGGCATTCTTAACTTTTTTCCCTATAGAGTCCAAAAGAGGATAAGGTATAAAGGTATTAATCGTTCCAAAATTTTTATTTTGATCGTAATATCCTATAGCTATACCGCCTTTTATATCAACTTCGTCAAAGTAAGCAGACCCTTCAGGGTTATATTCTAACACTTTAAAATGAGGATCATTTAGCATTTTTTGATTCCATTCTTTTGGAGTTTGACCCGCATTGAATAGGAATCTGCCAGGTGTAATCAGAAGAACCTTATTCGAAACTTTTTTTGTCTCTTCATAGAAGAGATGATAGATCGGCTCATCACGATTGCTAGTTCCCTGCCTTTCCCTTTGGTAAGCTGGATTTCCGATCACAACATCAAACTTCATTTTTTCATCTCCATATCTTCTTTTCTCTTTCTTCTTAGGTTCGTGTCCTTTGCTCTCCCAAAGTGTAACTAGTGGCTTTATATGGAATCTTTCAGTTGTCTCAAAAAGTTCTTGCTGCTGGGGATCAAAATAGGGGACTTCGTTTTTAATTCCATCCATCTGAAACATATTCCAACTGATAATCGTGGCCACGCTGTTAATCTCATTGATAGGTGGTAATTCGTGGAATTTGGCAAAATGATGTTCTAGATAATCAAACAGTAGGTTCTCTCGACCTAGGAAGAGACTATCTCCTTGGTACTCGTATCCATATACAGAGCGAACTGCTTGGTAAGCCCTATCTCTCCAAGTCTTGCGATTATCTGTACTTTTACTAATTCGATGTAGCTTTCGATCTAGAATTCCCCTCCTTTTATTTACCGAAAACAGTTCTCCAGTAATGGAATCGTACCGTTGAACTAAGAACGGAGCTTCTCCGCAACATAGCTCTAATACTGTCTGGGAAAGATAGTCATTTAATGATAGATCCTTCCATTCCTCCTCCAACACATCAATCATTTGATTTACGATTCCAATCGGGGTTAAGACCTCCCCACGTTTTTTAGTACGGCGATCCTTAACTTCCTTTTCCTTCTGAGATCTGATTTGAAAGAGTGTTTTATCCTCATTCATCAAAAAAGGTTGGATTCTCTGTTGAGACATCCTAAAATTTTCAGAGAAGGTCTCAGAAAATTCCTCATATTCGTCTGTACCAAAGAAGATCGGATGATTAGCCGAACGATCCTTAATAAGCGTAGATAGAATATGGGAGCTGGACCCAAGTAGGTAGATTTCTCGAGTCATAAAGGGAACCACTCCAGCGTAATTTAGAGTGGTATACAGTTCTGGCTCAGGTAGTGCTTTTATCTCATTCATGCTAAATCTCCTTTCTATACTTAACTCATTTTTTGTGGTTTGTGAAGCATAGCTCCTTAATGTTCAAGTTTATTGATCATTAAAAATGAAAATTTTCATATCATTGAGTTAATGTGTATTTGAGTAATCAAGTGGTGATTTTGTTCATATTAAAACCATGATTTCAAAAGCTAAAGCTTCTTGTATTAAGGCTGTATCATGACCTAATAATCCTGTCTATTTTTTTTAATCTCCTTCGATTTATCTAAGAAGGATGTTTTTTTTCTGGTTAGAGCGCTTCTAAAGTCATATTCAGACTCTACTCAATCACATTCAACAGTTTTTTAGCTAAAACTCAAAAGTCTTAGCCATTAAGTTTTTGGCTCATACTCCTAAACTGTTATTTTTTAAGCATGAGCTTCTTCCATAATGTGGCTGGACTTCTGGATTATTCTTAATAGCTGAATTACATAGCTTATTCTCAATCTAACATTTTTGAGGTACTTCTTCAGTTTGAATAATATTTTTTAATCGTCTCAGGCTACCAAAAGGAGCCAAAAGTACCTTGCATTTTCAATTGTTGGAGAGATTTTAAAAATCAATAAAAATATATTTTAATACTATTTTAGTATTTTCTAAGTTATAATCATGAAAAATTATATTTAAAGAGTCATCCATGAGTAGCTATTAGTGAAAGGTTATAAAAAAATAGAAAATTATGTTTTAAGTAAAGCTAAAAATCTTTACTTTTAGACTTTTAATCTTCCGTTCCACAGAATTTCCACACTTTACCTTCAATCTTTGAGAATTTCAAAGAATATGTCCTTGTCGATAGTTCAAAATTTTAATAAACAGTGAATAGCGATAGGTAATCCTTTGATATAATCTCTAGATTTCCCCCGATCCACACCGTCCATGAAATCTTTCAACTTCATACGGCGTTCCATCATAACTTAACTACTGAGTAAAAATATCTTGGCTCCAAATTGAGGCAAGTCCGCACTATCACTTTCGTGAAAACTCTTTTGATTACCCTCTCTGTACGAAACACTTACTTTTTCACTTTTGGTCGTGTTATGACTAGAGGCTTTTGCTCCACGGTTTGTTATTCCTGTTTTTTAGCTCCTACCTCCGCTTTCACATTCGGTAATTTAATAGCTCTTTAAAAACATTTATGTTTACTTATCACCCTGTTAGCACA
>CAZTNF010000091.1:0-6993 GCA_964615295.1 uncultured Erysipelotrichaceae bacterium
ATATTAAAATTACCTATTAATAGTTTAGTTAATTTCTTTCTGCTGTTATTAACCCTTCGATTTCTTGGATAAATGCCTCAGGATCCTCCACAGTAAAGATTTTATCGTATTCAAAGGCTGGGACACTTATTCCATTGTTCTTAGTGATTAAATATTCAGCCACTAACTGGGACTGGTAAGCCTCTACGATTTTCTTGTAGGTTTCATTGTCTTTATCTTGCGTTCGAGCCACGATCACGTTGATAAATGGATTGTCGCTTCCAACTTCTTGAACTTCTGTGATCAGACCATCTTTTTTGGGATCTAGACCGGCTGGAACCGCATAGGTTCCATTCACAGAGGCCGCTCCATAATCATCTAAACTTGAAACCAGGATGTTAGCAGCAGGTTTTGACCGTAGTTGATGGCAAAGCTTCCGATTCCTCCCGCCCCAACGGCACCGTCGGAAGTCGTTAGACCGATTAAAGAAATCGCGGTGATCGTGATCGCACGAATCAAAGCGGAAAGCGATTCGGGAAGCAGAACACGGAAGATTAAGCCAAGGCCTGAAGATCCCATCGCTCTTGCCGCTTTTAGTTTTCCAGGACTCACTTCACTGAGTGCGCTTTCTGTTTGGCGAGCAAAGAAAGGGACGCATCCTACGACAATCGGAACAATCGCGCCACGCACGCCAATTGCCGTTCCCGTAATAAAGCGGGTGAAGGGAATGAGGAAGATCAAAAGGATGATGAAAGGAATTGAACGAAAGAGATTCGTGATGCTTTCTAGCAAACTGTGAATCACTGAATTGGGATAGATTCCATCTTTTTTCGTCACTGTGAGCCCGATTCCCAAAGCTAACCCAATGAGTAAGGTTAAGATGCCTCCAATGATAAACATTTGGGCCGTAGCTTGTAGGCTTTCACAAAAGATGTCCCAATAGTTGTTTAAATTGGGAAAGTAGGTTGCGATAAAATTAGACATATTCGATAACCTCCCTTTCAACATGTTTATCATTTAGAAATTGTTTTAAAGCGGTGAGCTGGTTGGGATTGGCCTGGGTTTCAAAGAGTAGCGTTCCATAAGGTTGATTTCCAATGCGATTGATATTCGCTGCTAAAATATTTACTTCCACGCCAAGCGATTGAATCATCTGAAATAGTACAGGTTGGCTCCAAGAGCGTTCATCAAAATTCAAGCGGATGCGCACTCCTTTTGAAGAAGGCTCTGCAATGATATTTTTGGTTTCCTCATGGGAAGAGCCATAGACAAAGGTACGCGTTAAGTCGTGTTGGGGATGGACAAATAAGTCATAAACTTTTTCACACTCGACAATCGCTCCATTTTCCATGACGGCCGCTCGATCTGCGATACGCTTAATGACATCCATTTCATGAGTGATCAAGACGATAGTTAGACCTAGGCGAGTATTGAGTTCCTTTAAAAGAGAAAGGACGGCAGTAGTCGCTTGGGGATCAAGGGCTGAGGTGGCTTCATCGCAAAGTAAGATGTTGGGATCATTGGCTAAAGCTCTGGCGATGGCGGCTCGCTGTTTTTGGCCTCCAGAGAGTTCGGCTGGATAGGCTCTTTTTTTGTCACTTAAGTGAACGAGATTTAATAATTCATCCACTCTTTCTTCAATCTCCTTACGACTTTTTCCTTTCAGAGGATAGGCGATGTTTTCGGCGACGGTACGGCGATCGAATAAATTAAAGTGTTGAAAAATCATTCCCGTTTTTTGGCGAAGACTTTGTAGATTTTTTTCTTTGAGTACACCACACTTGTCGTTTTGTTTAAGAATTAAAGTTCCATTCTCCGCTACAACTTGACCAAATCCGTCGATTTCAATGGAACCTTGATCGGGCTTTTCCAAGAAGTTTAAACAACGCACTAAAGTAGATTTGCCTGCCCCGCTCGTTCCCATAATTCCAAAGATTTCTCCTTGTTCAATGGAAAGCGTGACATCTCTGCAGGCCTGTACCTGTTTGTCTTTGCTTTCAAAGGTCTTAAATAAGTGGTCAATTTTTATCATTTGATTCTCCTATACCTACTTAGGTATCTCGTTTTGAATGCGTGAAGTTAAAAGCAAGGACGCATTCGAAAATGGGCATAGGTAAGGAATGTTTTTAAGGGCTTCATTTTCTATAGGCCTTCCTAATTGCTTTATAGGAAAGAAACCATTGAATTTAAGAAAACGCTTTAGGTTTCTCCATGAAAGCAACGTTTTAATTGGGTTACGTATTCTAAGCCGACATCCGAAAGCAACGCTCGTTTGGGCAATATATATCCAATTTCCATGGTGGCATCTTGGGGATCTGGGCATTCATATGGTATGGCGACATAGTCTGTTCCATTGAGTTCTTCACAAATTAATCCAGAGCATAGGGTAAAACCTTGGACCCCCCGCATAAGATTGAGCATGGTGGCTCGATCCGAGACCTTGATGGTTCTTGGAAATTCTTGTTCCACTAAAATTTCCTCGGCTAAATAGAGGGATCCTTCATCTCCTTGATCAAAACTCATGCTCGGATAATGCTTTAAATCCTCAAAGTGGATGGATTTCTTTTGGGCGAGTGGATGTCCTCGGTATAAGTACACGTAAGCTTGACACCTAATGAGAGGATGAAATTCTAGGTTACGCTCTTCAAAAAGTCGTAAGAGAAACTTGCGGTTGAAATTCGATAAAAATAGAATTCCTAATTCGGAGTTCGAAGAGGCCGTGTCATTGATGACATCAAGTGTTCTCGTTTCTTTGATTCCGAAATCGTATTGATCCAGTCCATATCCCTCGGTGAGTTGGACGAACGCTTTCGTCGCAAAAGAATAATGTTGGCAGGAAACGTAAAATTTTTTTTTACGCTTTTTTGAGAGGCCAAAGCGATCTTGAAGAAGTTCAAATTGTTGAACGACTTGGCGAGCATACATCAAGAATTCTTTTCCTTCATTGGTGGCTTGAATTCCATGAGAACTTCGGATAAAGATTTGTAGTCCCAGCTCTTCTTCTAAAGCGCGAATGGCGTTCGTTAGAGCGGGCTGGGAAATAAATAATTGTTCGCTGGCTTTATTCATGCTCCCGGCTTTGAAAACGGCGAGTGCATATAAGATTTGATTGAGTGTCAAAAAAATGGCTCCTTTTGATGAGTAACATTCAAAGCATGCTCTTGTTTGATCTCTTCAAGCAAGGCAGGATCGCAAAAGAGCTTCAAAGCACTTAAAGCCGACGCTTGAGCAGCAAGGGAAACGAATTTTAAACCTTTAGAGGAACATGAGGCGGCCACCATCTCGGGAGAATGGCCTGCAATGGAATGATCGCTAATCGATAGACACGGTTGAATGGTTGGAATAACTTGCGAAATATTTCCCACATCCGAACTTCCAGGTGCGGCTTTAAAGGTTTGTGGTTCTACATCTTCCCCAAGGCTTTCTAAGATGGAAGCAAACAGGGCATCAAATTTAGGAGTGAGGACCATATTCTCCACTAGATTTTGATACAGCTTCATAGAGCCTTGGCATCCAGTAGCAAGTGCGACTCCATTAACAATGTTTTGGACTTTATCCCAAACATCTTGTAAGGTTTCGGGGTCCTCCGCGCGCAGATAATATTTGGATTGCGTGAATTCTGGAATAACGTTAGGAGTAGTTCCCCCTTGAGTAATGATTCCATGAATCCGCACTGTGTTGGGAAGCTGTTGACGCAAAGCGGAAATCGCATTATAAACGAGGATCTGTGCATCCAGAGCATTGATTCCTTGTTCTGGACAGCCAGCCGCATGAGCACTTCGGTCATGAAATTCGATGTCAATCGGCGCACATGAGAAATTTCGGCTTGAAAGCGAATGACTCGGGCGACCACTTGGATGAACGCCAATGGCAAAATCGACATCTTCTAAATATCCCTTGTAAACAAAGCTTCCTTTCGCGCTTCCATTTTCTCCGCCTTCTTCTCCAGGCGTTCCATAGACACGAATTTCGCCGCCGATTTCATCAATGACTTCCTTTAAGCTAGCTCCAGCTAAGCAAGAGGCAGCACCATATAAGTTATGACCACATCCATGTCCTAAGCCCTCTAGCGCATCATATTCTGCTCAAAAGACGACGGTTGGACCTGGAAGGAGAGATTTATATCGAGCCACAAAGCCAGTGCGATGACCTGCGGCTGGAAGTTCAATTTCAAATCCTTCTTCTTTTAGAGCTTGGCTTAACACTTCACTCGCGAAAAATTCGTAGTTGCTGACTTCAGGTTTTTGGTGAATTTGTAAGGCTAAATCTTGGTAAGGAAGAGACTTTTCATGAGCAATTTGAATAATTTTTTCTTCAAGAGAGGACATATCTCTTTCCATCCTTTCCTTTTTGGAATGATGTTATTTTGACAGAGAGCCTTAAAGCTGCATAATTCGAAAAATTCAGATCTGGATAAAAGTTTTTTTTATACCCATTACGGTTGCAAAAACTTTTTGACTTAAAAGAAGAGAGACGAAAAAAGCGCCCCTAGTTTTGACTAAGAGCGCGATGAATTGGAGAAACAAGATAAAATCCAAGAGTCTTTTTTAAGGCTTAAGAGCAAGAAGCGTTTTTCCTTTCGAATGGCCATTTTTAAGCTTTAACAAAGCCCGATTGACTTGATCTAACGTAAATACCTCATCAATCGAAGTAGGCAATGGATTTTGATCATTAAAGAAAGTATTGATCAAATCCAATTGATGTCCATCTTCATGAACAAATAAGAAGTCATAGGTCTGATGTTTTTTAGCGGCCAATTGATCCAGTTTCCTTCCTGCGATGGAGAAAAGCATTTTTTTCCACCAAGGGAGATTTAATCTTTGGGCAAAGCGACCATTAGGAAGTCCTCTTAAGGAAACCAAGTGGCCTCCCTCTTTAAGAATTTGAAACTCTTTGGGCAAAGCATTCATGCCTAATGTATCCAAAACACAATCCACATCGTGAACCGTTTGGGAAAAATCTTCCTTTTTATAATCGATAAAGCGATCCGCTCCAAGCTTTAAAACTCGCTCTTTATTGGGATCACTGCCATTGGTGATGACTTTAAGTCCTAAACGATGCGCAATGGGAATAGCCATCGCTCCTACACTTCCTGTTCCTCCTGAGATAAAAATCGTTTCACCTTCTTTAGCGCCCATGAGCTCAAAGGCTTGCATAGCCGTTAAAGCTGTTAAAGGAACGGTAGCGGCTTCTTTAAAACTCATATAGTTTGGAATAGGGCTAGCAGAGTTTTCGTTTACCGCAATGTATTCGGCAAAAGCCCCAGGATGATCTAATGGAGTACGTCCATAAACTCGATCGTTGACCTTAAATCGCTTTACGTTCTTCCCTATCTCCACGACTACTCCAGAATATTCATTGCCCATAATAAGAGGAGTGGAATAATCTACGATTAGTTTTACTTCCTTGCGAATGATCATATTATCCAAAGGATTAACAGCAGCATAATGAACTTCGACTAAAATATCATCTGGTTTTAGCGTTGGTCTTGCGACCTCCTTTATTACAAGGTCTTGGCCTTCTTTGTTGTAATTCTCAAGAATGGCGGCTTTCATACAACGTCTCCTTCCCTTTAAATTGTTCTTGTTCCACATGTTTTCGCATTTGATCGATGCAATCTTGTAAACTTAGATGGTCTAAGAGGTCTTGTGCGGACTGATCCAGTTGAGCAAAGATATTTGATAAAACTGGACGAATATGGGCTCCCACGATACAAGCATCATTGGGATTCTTGTGAATTTCAAAGAGATGAAAGGCATCAGTATCCATAGTCGCTTTCATAATTTCTAAGAAAGTGATTTCACAAGCAGGCTTTTTTAAAGAAAATCCAGGAACTCCCTGATGGCTTTCAATTAAGTCGGCTTTCTTCAAGTAAGTGGCTAACTTTCGAACATAGCTTGGATTGGTTCCAAGGCTTGTAGCAATTTGAGCCGAACTCATTGGTTCTAAAGACTCAGAAACCAAAATTAAAAAGTGAAGTGCGCTTGAAAAACGGGTATCAATACTCATTTTTACTCCTTAATCCAGGTTGCAATGTACTCGACATTTTTGTCATGAGCGATATTAGGATCTTCAATCTGCCAGTGACCTTTTTGTCCTTGTTCTAGACAAGCTAAATCAAAATGACGCATGGCAATACCTAAATCGACTTTTTGGATGTCACCTGTGGCTTCATTGGCATAGCCTTTACTTTTCAACTCGTAAAAGTGAACCTGATTGTGATCCACAATTGCTCTCCACGGCTGTTTATTGGTGGCGGAGGGAGCTAAGCGAACCATCTCTAAAGGGAGTTTCCATTCTCCAGCTTTTTCTTCTAAAAGAGGAGTTTGGAAGGACTGAAGGAAAAAGAGATCTTCAAAAGGTCTACGATGATCAGAGTTCATCCCTTTACGCATTAATTTTTCTCGAGCCGATCGTTTAGAAGCAGGATAGCCAATAGGAGAAACAGCAGGCATCATTTCATTGGGCTGGAGATTGATCGCTTCTTCAAAAGCTGATCGTTTAATGGTGGCGGCCAACCAAACTGTTCCTAGTTTTAAAGATTGAGCTTTCAAAATGAAATCTTCAAAGGAATAGCCAAAAGCTTCTTCTCCATAGGGAACTTTTGGAACCTTTCCTGCTACATACCAATCTTCATCGATTAAGACAGGAGAGCTTAAGCCATTTTCTTCTTTATTTAGAAGTTGCATCGAAACTGGAATATGGAAGGGATTATCAATAGAGGCAATCCATTGACTCACCTCTTCTAATGTTTTTGGATCCACAGATTTTTTATCAAAAGTACGAACGCTTCGACGTTCACGAATAGTTTGAGTGTTCATTTTATTTCCCTCTTTAATATGTACTTGTATTTAATACAAGTACATATTAAAGAGGGAGGAATCTTTTCTCTTCATTAATGCCTTAAAAATATGAATACAAGAAAAGCCTTCTATCCAGCACTATGTCAGATAGAAGGCTTTTCTTTGTCCAGCAACTTCCTATTTTTGCCTTACGGCTATCGTCGGCTTCAGC
>CAZTNF010000092.1:0-5303 GCA_964615295.1 uncultured Erysipelotrichaceae bacterium
CGCAAGGAGCCAATGTGGTCTTTGACATCGATGGCCATGATAAGCAATTCACCGTCTTTACGACTCGCTGTGATACGCTTTTTGGTGCAACCTATTGTGTCTTGGCTCCTGAGCATCCCTTTGTAGAAGACATCGTGACTCCCGAACAGCGCAATGCGGTAGCCGCTTATAAACGCGCTGCCTCTATGAAATCGGATTTGCAACGCACGGATTTAAACAAGGATAAAACAGGTGTCTTCACTGGAGCCTATGCGATCAATCCAGTAAATGGCAAAAAGATTCCCATTTGGATTTCAGACTATGTCTTAGCTTCTTATGGAACAGGAGCCATCATGGCCGTTCCCGCTCATGATACCCGTGACTATGAATTCGCTAAGAAATTCGATCTGCCCATTATCCCTGTTTTAGAAGGTGGCGATATCGAAAAAGAAGCGTGGACGGGGGATGGTGTACACATCAATTCCGAATGGCTCAATGGCTTGGAAAAGCAAGAAGCGATCGATAAAATGATCGCTTGGTTAGAAGAAAAAGGAGTGGGCGAAGCCAAAACCACCTATAAACTTCGTGACTGGCTGTTTTCAAGACAGCGGTATTGGGGCGAACCCATCCCCATTGTTCACATGGAAGATGGCACGATGCGTACCTTAGATATAGATGAATTGCCCTTGGAACTTCCCGCTACGGATAATTTCCAACCCGCCGATAATGGGGAATCGCCTTTGGCCAATTGTCCCGATTGGCTCAATGTAGAAATTGATGGAGTCAAAGGTGTACGAGAAACCAACACCATGCCGCAATGGGCTGGTAGTTGCTGGTATTATTTGCGTTACATTGATCCCCATAACAATCAAGAACTGGCCAATCCAGAATTGTTAAACCATTGGTTGCCGGTTGACTTATATATTGGTGGAGCGGAACACGCGGTTCTTCACTTGCTGTATTCCCGCTTCTGGCACAAAGTGCTTTACGATTTAGGTGTAGTTCCTACTAAGGAACCCTTCCAGAAGCTATTCCATCAAGGCATGATCTTAGGAAGCAACGGAGAAAAAATGTCCAAATCGCGTGGCAATGTTGTCAATCCAGATGTCATCATCGAAAGCCACGGCGCGGATGCGTTACGTGTCTATGAAATGTTTATGGGACCGCTTGAATCCGGCTTGCCTTGGTCAGAACAAGGGTTGGATGGCACACGTCGTTGGTTAGAGCGCGTATGGCGCTTCTTCTCGAGTGAAGCCCAATATCTCGATGAAAACGATGGAAAACTCGATAAAATTTACAATCAAACCGTCAAAAAAGTTTCCAATGACATCGATACCCTCAACTTCAATACGGCCATTTCGCAAATGATGGTTTTCATCAACGAAGCTTATAAAACTAAAACCATTTATCGGCCTTATGCCGAAGGTTTTGTGAAAATGCTCTCTGCGTTTGCTCCTCACCTTGGGGAAGAGCTTTGGGCAACTGTTTTAGGCCATGATGGCTCCATTGCGTATGAAGCTTGGCCTACTTGGGATGAATCCAAACTCATAGAAACCACGCATACAGTAGTCGTTCAAGTTAATGGTAAAGTGCGTGGTAAATTTGAAGTGGCGACTGGCACTGATGATGAAGAACTCAAAAAATTGGCTTTGGATCTCAAAACCGTCCAGAAACAACTCGAAGGCAAAGAGATCAAAAAGATCATTGTCGTTCGTGGTAAAGTAGTAAACATTGTCGCTAAATAATCAAAACATCGAAACAGGCTGAAACCAGCCTGTTTTTTTTAGAGCTTAAAAGGCCAAAAGAGATGAGAAAAGCCAGGTTAATTTTCTCTTTTTGATTTCTCTTATTTTTGATGAGGAGATTTCGTCTTACATTGAATTCGGCTTAAAAGTTTGTATAATAAACGGCAAAGCAACGAAGAGAAGAAGTACGCAGATTCAAAATTTCTAGAGAGTCATCGGAAGGTGGAAGATGATAAGGCTGACTGCGGAACTACACCTTGGAGCATCTGTCCAGATCGCAAGCCAGCGTTATTGGCAAAGAGCATCAAACGAACGTTTGGTGAATTGAGGTGGTACCGCGCATTGTCGTCCTTATTTCAGGGCGCTTTTTTTTTATTTGCGGCTTTTTTCAAACGAGAAACGAGGTATTTTATGAAACTATATGATGAATTGCAATGGAGAGGTCTCATCAACGATGTAACCTCTCCAGAAGTAGAAGATGAAATTAATAATGGGGAATTGACCTTTTACATTGGAACGGATCCCACGGCTGACTCTTTACATATTGGACACTACAGCTCTTTGCTGATGGCTAAACGTCTTCAACAACATGGCCATCACCCCATCATGTTGGTCGGTGGAGCTACTGGATTTATTGGAGATCCCAAAGCGACAGGAGAACGCAATATGTTAACTCCAGAAGTATTGGAGCATAACTATCAAGCTTTGCATGATCAAATCAATGCTCTTTGGGGTTTTGAAATGGTTAATAACTTGGATTGGACCAAAAATGTCTCCATCATCGATTTCTTGCGTGACTTTGGAAAATACTTCAACGTCAACTACATGATCAATAAAGAGACCGTCAAAAGACGCTTGGAAAGCGGTATTTCCTATACCGAATTTTCCTACATGTTGTTGCAAGCCATGGACTTCTTACATCTCTTTGAAGACAAAAACTGCCGTATGCAAATCGGAGGACAAGACCAATGGGGTAACATTACTTCTGGCCTAGAGCTGATTCGTAAGAAAAAAGGTGCTGATACCAAAGTATATGGTTTAACCATGCCTTTGATTACGAAAGCTGATGGCACTAAATTCGGAAAAAGCGAAAGTGGCACCGTTTGGCTTTCGGCTCAAAAAACGAGTCCTTACGAACTTTACCAATTCTTATTGAATACGGAAGATTCTAAAGTCATTGAATACTTGAAGAAATTGACCTTCCTCTCGGTAGAAGAAATCAGTGATTTAGAAAAACAAACCCAAGAAGATGCTGGTCGTCGAGTGGCTCAAAAGAAATTGGCTGAAGAAGTAGTTCGCGATTTACATGGACAAGAAGCTCTAGATATTGCTTTAAAGATCACTAATGCCCTTTTTACTGGTTCATTACAAGATCTAGATGAAAACCAACGCCGTCAAGCTGTCATGAATATGGAAAAAATGACTTTGCCTTCCGGAAAACTTGAAGATATCTTGGTCAAGGGAAAAATTGCTTCTTCAAAGCGAGAAGCCCGAGAATGGATTAAGGGTAATGCTATTTCTTTAAATGGGGTGAAGGTCAAAGACTCCAATATGCTCATTGATACCAATCAAGCTTACGTTGATAATGTGGTGTTGATTCGTCGTGGTAAAAAGAACAACTACGCTATCGTTTTAGAAGATGTTCAAGATTAGAAACCTTTAAAGGTCGAGAAATCGGCCTTTTTTTGATCTATAAATTATGAACAATAACTTGTGAAAAGAATAACAAGAATGGATAATAATTCTTTTCGTTGGAATAATGAATAAGAAGAAAGAAGGAGAAAATAATGAAGAGAAAGAAAAAAATAGAAATTATCATGATTTTGAGTCTAGGAGCGATTTCGGTGCCTTGCTCAGCGCAAGAGATAGATTGTTCTCCAATGATTGAGTCAGAAAATTTTGAGAACTTAGAAAACGAAGAGGCCACCTATTTAACTTTTGATTTAAGTGGCTTGACTTTAGTCGATTCTACCGATTCTCAAAAAAGAGCAATTTTTAGTTCTAAACCAGCTCAAGGGGTAACGAAGATAACTTTAGAAAGTCAATTAGGAAGTGGAACTTTTGAGTTTTTACCATATTTAGGCTTTCATCAATCTACTTCTAAAAAATATGTAGGAGTGAGTACTTATTCACAGGGAACCGATCAACCTACTTTTCATACCTCTACCGGAAATCTTGTTATTCAAAATATTATTTATACCATCGAGGGAAGGAATTTAACCATTGAACTGGTAGGTAGTCCCTTTGGAAATCGCATTGAACAATGGTCTTTTACACTGCCCCATGAGGCTTCAGCCTATAAAAAGACGTTCGAATTTTATCGAGGGTATTGCGATGAAGAGAAAAAGGCCGTTTATGAAGTTCATAATTTGCGTTATCAAGTTTATGATGATTCCTATAATGTGGCGGTAGAATGCGCCCCTGGAAATGAAGATGAAGTCATTGTGATTCCAGCGAGCATTGATATCAATGGCTATCGCTATCGGGTAACTGAAATTGGCCATAGACGGACATCTTCCCCTACCTATCTTACTTTTTCTAAAGCCTATAATTTGAAAAAAGTCATCATAGAATCCGGAGTTTCCAAAATCAATGCCCAGGCTTTTCGAAATTGTGCTCTTCTTGAGGAAATTGTTCTTCCCAATAGCATCCAAAGAATTGAGCCCTATGCTTTTGCCCAATGTACCAACTTAAAAAGGATCTCTTTGCCATCTCAACTCAAAGAGGTTCAGCACCATGTCTTTTCAGAATGTTCCAGTCTAACTGAAGTGAATTTACCTGATGGACTTCAAAGTATTCGGAGTTATGCTTTTGAAAACTGTTTGAGTTTATCAAATATTCATATTCCCGCTTCTGTTCAAACCATTGAAGGAAATTCTGAGAACTTAGCTTTTTGGGGATGTTCGCACTTAACAATTTATGGAGAATCTCCTAGTGCGGCTCAGTCCTATGCTCAAAACTATGGAATTCCTTTTCAAGGAGCTCTTCCCCAAAATACCCTTATCATCTATCGCCTTTACAATCAGCAGACAGGAGAACATTTTTATACCAATAGCCTGGCCGAACAGCAGGCTTGTCTTCAAAATCCGATCTGGAAAGAGGAAGGATATGGATGGCTAGCTCCTGCTTCCTCTGATTTTCCGGTTTATCGTGTATACAATCCTTATACCACGGATCATCATTACACAATGGATCAAGGGGAATATGAAACTTTACAGACTATGGGATGGATTGGAGAAGGAATTGTTTTCTACTCCGCTTTACCAACGAATGCTTCCAAACCGCTTTATCGTTTGTATAATCCAAATGCTAAAGAGGCAGGAAGCCATCACTATACTTTAGATGTAGCCGAAAGAGATGGATTGATCAAACTAGGTTGGAAAGATGAAGGAATTGCTTGGTATGCCACAGATTACACTTTCTAAGGTCTTGAACCTATTCGTTTTCTAGTTTATAAGGAAAAAACCTCTAGTCTAAATAACGTATTGGAATCATAGTGTGGCTTGTTATGCGTGGGATAAAACTAAAAGCTTCGATCAATTCATTCTCCATTTCTTCTCAGGCCTAATTTATTTTATG
>CAZTNF010000092.1:5403-6934 GCA_964615295.1 uncultured Erysipelotrichaceae bacterium
TAAAAGCTTCGATCAATTCATTCTCCATTTCTTCTCAGGCCTAATTTATTTTATGAGAATTTTAAAATATATAAATGGACAAGCTTTATGATTTTGTCTTTTCTATATTATTTTATGGAGATGAAGACTTCATTAATGAAAGCAATAGTATTACGTTCTTCTATTGGTCTATCAATCGTAGTTGGACTTGCCCAGTAAAATTTTTTCCTGAAAGCCTTGGAATCAAGCGAATACGAAATCTATAGGTTTCCAGTTCCTTCTTTAAATGAAGGAGAAGCCTTTTAAAAAATGTCTTGCTAGAAGCTTGGGTGTTATTAGGTAGATTCTCTTTTGGAACTAGGCCGGCTCTAAAAAGAAAGGAAATTCATATTTCTATGAAAGCTATTATTACGGATTGTGATCATAAATCCATCGCGATTGAAAAAGAGGAATTTGAAAAAGCTGGAATTCCTCTTGAACTTAAACAATGTCATACGGAAGAAGATGTCATTCGGGAATGCCAAGAGGCAGATGTCTTCATCGTTCAATACGCCCCAATCACCCAAAAAGTAATGGAAGCTTGTCCTAACTTAAAAGCTATCATCCGTTATGGAGTAGGTGTGGATACTCTCGATGTAAAAGCTGCCACAGATCTTGGCATTCAAATCGGCAATGTTCCCGATTATGGTGTGAATGAAGTAGCCGACCATGCCTTAGCTTTGGCGTTTGCTATGCTGCGAAAAGTTGTTAAGATGAACAATCAAGTAAAAGAAAAGGGCTGGGATTACACTCCAGCTATTCCAATACATCGTTTTTCTACGCAAACGTGTGGAATTGTTGGACTTGGACGGATTGGCCGAAATTTAGCCAATAAGATGAAAGCTCTAGGATTTCATGTCATTGCTTATGATCCCTATCTTCAAGAAAAAGGAGTTCAAGATGAAGAAATTCCCCTCGTAGATTTTGATGAACTTCTTAAGCAATCGGATATTATTTCCATTCATTGCCCTTTAGAAGGAAATGAGAATCTCTTTGACCACAAAGCCTTTCAAAAAATGAAAGATACCGCTTGTATTATTAATGTAGCTCGTGGAGGGATCATCAATGAAGCCGATTTATTAGAGGCCTTGAAAAGCAATCAAATCGCTCAAGCAGCGCTTGATTGCTTAGAAAAGGAACCTGGTATAAAAGACAATCCACTTCTTCAACTTGAAAATGTCATTATCACTCCGCATATGGCTTGGTATTCACAAGAAGCTAACGAAGACTTAAAACGAAAAGTCGCTCAAGAAGCCATTGACTTCTTAAAGGGAAGACCTATTTCTTATCCAATTAATCATCTTAAGAACTCTCAAAAAAGCTAATCCAATCTTATTTAAGATTGGATTTTTCTTTTCTAGTTTAAAGAAAATAAATAATATAGCTTTACAAAGATCTATAAATTTTGATATAAATGATTAGTCGCACTCTAGAATATATTGTAGAGAGTGGAGAGTTGTGAATTATTTAAAAATATTCACAAAAAGTGCTTGCCTATTCCTTTTCGGCATGC
>CAZTNF010000093.1:0-6927 GCA_964615295.1 uncultured Erysipelotrichaceae bacterium
GCTCAGCAGGAGTAGGTTCAGGATTGACTGGCTCAGCAGGAGTGGGTTCAGGATTCACTGGCTCAGCAGGAGTAGGTTCAGGATTGACTGGCTCAGCAGGAGTAGGTTCTAGATCGCCTGGTTGGGTTGGCTCCTCTTGAGCAGGTACTTCTAAAACTCTTGTTAAAGTAGCAAATTGGTTCGCAGATAAAGGAGGAACTTCTGAAGCGAGATAAGTCCCCTCATCATTTTGACTCCATTTCCAGTCTTGGGGAAGATCGGAAAGAATCTCTGAGGTAATGTTTTCACCATTAAATCCATATTGGATTTTCTCCAAAAGATTGCAACCAGCCGCAATATTGCTCATCTGATTGATGCTTGCTCCATTCCAATTAGAAAGGTCGATAGAACTCAAGTTTTCACAATTTGAGAACATCTTTCGCATATCCGTAACACGATCTGTATTCCAATTGGAGAGATCTAGGGTAGTTAAATTTTGACATCCTTCAAATACTCCATACATATCGTAGGCCTTGGCGGTATTCCAGTTGGAAGGATCGAGTTCAGTTAAGCTCTGGCATCCAGAGAACATCGAAGTCAAGTGAGTAACGGTTTGGGTATTCCAATTGGATACATCAATAGAAGCTAAGTTTTTGCATCCATAAAACATGCGTTTGAGCCAAACGATGTTTTGGGTATTCCAATTGGATACATCAATAGACGTTAAATTTTCACAGCCTTCAAACATGCAACTTACATACGCTAAGCTTTTCGTATTCCAAGTGGATGCTTCAAGAGTTTTTAAATTGGTGCATGCTTCAAACATTGACTTCATATACACTACATTTTGAACATCTAAATTGGATACATCAAAAGAAGTCAATCCTTTGCAACCATAGAACATTCGATTCATAGAGGTCACATTGTGGGTATTCCACTTGGAGAGATCGATGTTAGGAAGCTTTTCACATTCTTCAAAAAGAGAATCCATATATTTCACGTTTTGCACATCCCAATTGGATACCTCCAAAGAAGGAAGATTCTTGCAGCCATCAAATAGCCACATCATATAAGTCACATTGTGGGTGTTCCATTTCGAAACATCCAAAGAGGTTAAACTAGCGCAATTGTAAAAGGTTCGATTCATAGAATCTACATTTTGCACATCCCAATTGGATACATCTAAATTGGTTAGATTTTTGCATCCGTCAAATAAGGACTCTAGAGAATGGACCTTGCTTGTATTCCAGTTGGCCACATTCACAGAAGTTAAATTCGTACAGCCATCAAATACGCCCTTTAGATTTGAGACTTGTTGAGTATTCCAACCAGATAAATCGATAGATTGCACTTCTGTTAAATGGCTAAAGGCTTGATTGATCGTTCCAGTTACTATAAAGCTTTGGCGACCATCAACAGTGCGAATTTGGTCTTGATAAGCTTTCCAAGGCCACACATATTTAGAATCGGTATTTTTAAATTGCCCTTCTCCAATTGTTAAAGTTCCATTGGAGTCGATTTGCCAAGTACTCGTTCCGATCATTCCACTTGCAATTGGAGTGGCTTCTCTTGAAATTTCTTTTATGGGTTCAAATTCTTGAGCCGATACAGAAAGATGAAAGGCTGGTAAGAGTAAGGCACTGCTTGCAAGAATAGAAAACATTTTCTTTTTCATAACTTTTTTCCTTCTTTTTGCTTTATATTTCATTATTTTTAGAATTTAAAAATCATTTAAAAGTAGCTTCATCGTATCAAAACATCTCCCATTTTTCGACTGCTAATTCAAATCCTGATGAAGAAAAACACATTCTAAGATTAAAATTTCTTTATTTTATTGTGCCATTTTAAAGAATAGATTATATTAGATTAAAATTTATTAAAATTTCACAATGATCTATTTATTAGGATCAGTTTGAAAAAAGGAGAATAAAATGCAAAAGAAAACAATGTTGAGTGTTTTATTGACCGCTAGTTTATTCACACCAACTGTAACGGCTTTGGCAAATGAAGATATGGTGGAAGTAACAAGCGAAGCCTCTAGTACGCTCAAAACACCAGAAGATTTTTATAAGTTAGGATTGACCTTTAAACTTTCCACAGCTGAAACACCAAATTCCTCTTGGACTACTCAAGAAATTCCAATTGATTCCAAAGTGAAATTGGCTGTGAGTGATGTGAGCACAATTCCAGGGATGAATGGAATTTTAGGCCAAGCTTATATTGAAAATGTCAATGATTTTGTGCCCCAAGGATATGTACAATTTTCCGCTCCAAACAAATTTTCTTCTCCTCTAATCATGGTGGATGCGAATGGAGCTTTCT
The DNA here is from genome assembly GCA_964615295.1 of uncultured Erysipelotrichaceae bacterium. Taxonomy (GTDB): domain Bacteria; phylum Bacillota_I; class Bacilli_A; order Erysipelotrichales; family Erysipelotrichaceae; genus Allobaculum. The sequence continues at coordinate 2,302 of CAZTNF010000093.1, forward strand.
CTGCCGAAATCTATGCCATCAAAGAGTTAAGCTTCTCAGAAATTCAAAATACAATTATTCCTTTTAAATCCAGCGATGGACAAACCTATGAATTGACTTTAAAAGAAGGTTCGTATACTCCCATCTCTTTTCTTCAAGTTGAAGAGGGAACTTATTACACCATTAATCTCAACTTTGCCGCTTATCAAAAAGATTTAGAAGCATTGACAGGAACAGGTGTGGAATTGAATGTAGAACCTGGCTTTGTTGGAACCGCTCCAGCAGGTCACTATCAAGTTAACATTCAAGTTCTTGGTAATGGAAATGGTGTATTGGTTCTTGAAAACGATCGCTATCAAGGCGTTCCTTTTGCCAAAAATGATGCCCTTACTCCTCCAGTAACGTCCCCTGTGGAAGAATCTAAAGGATTATACCGCCTTTATAATACGTTAAGTGGTGAGCATTTCTTTACCACCAATAAAGAGGAAAGAAATCAACTGTTGACTAGTGCCACTTGGAAAGAAGAAGGACTTGGCTGGACCGTTCCAGAATCTTCCGATGCCCCTATCTATTGTGTTTTAAATCCAAATACTAATGACCATCACTATACGATGGATCAAAACGAATACGATACCCTTCTCTCTCTTGGATGGATTGGTGAAGGGCCTCGTTTCTATTCGGCTACAGATCAAGAGCAAGAATTGGTTCCCCTTTATCGTTTGTACAACCCCAATCATAAAGGAACAGGATCTCATCACTATACAGCTGATGAAAATGAGAAAAACACCCTTGTAAGTCAAGGCTGGAACGATGAAGGCATTGCTTGGCATGGATTGCTTGTAAAATAAAGAAAAGCCCGATTTTCGGGCTTTTTTTTTGCTCTTCTTATTTTGGAGCCCAAAAGCTTTCGGACTTTTTGAAATTCAAATGGAATATCTTCTTTTTTAATTCCTTTACTGCTTCTTTAGAACCAAGCTCTTGAATTTTTTCGTAGTCCTAGCATTTGTAATTGATCACAGCTAAGGTATGCCACAATTGAACCATTTGATCGAGTAAAACTTCCCGTTGATAGGTATCACTGCCTTGTTTGACAAGCTCAATGTAGTTCCAAATGGCTTTAAGAGCCATACGGGCTTGCTTCATATACTGTATAAGAGTCTTAGAAAAGTCGATTTTTTCCAGAAGAACGCTTTAAAAAGGCAATAAACCTTCTTTGTCAGAATAGCGCAAGGTCAAAGCGAGAATCCCTAAACGCTTGGCCATTTGTCTCCTATAGCTTATGATCTTACTTCTTAGACAAAAGAAAAACGATTCCAAATCGTATTAGAAGTTAGGTTTAAGTTCTAGTAATTTACGATAAAAATACGTATCAATTCTCTTCTTTTAAGCGATAAACTTTCTTTTGAAAGAAAAAAGGAAGTTCACAAACCGCAACGAAAAGCCCCTTCTAAAAAAGAAACCGCTCTTTTTCTCTTAAGCTCTCATAAAAGAGTAACTTTTTTTCTTAAATCCTATACGTTGTGATAGATAAGAGCTTTTTAGCTAAAGCTTTTCGATCTCTTCTATTTCCAAAATTTTCTAAAGCACTCAGAATGGGTATTTTTTGTCTTGACTTAGAAATAAATTCTTATTTTACACTAAAAAAACACTTATTATTCAACTTTTTCTTTAGTATCATAGCTTCACTCAAAGGAAAAATTATTTGAGCTTACAATCAAGGGCTATCCAATGACTTTATATTCATTCAATGAAGAAATAGATCGTTTTAAAATGGTGAACCTTTAAGAAAAAAGAGAAAGGAAATAAGCAATGATAAGCAAGAAAAATATATTGGCGATGGCCTTAGCCACATCCATGGTGCTTCCATCCAATTTGGCTCCCTTGGCTTCTATTGTCGCTCCGATCACCGTTTTTGCGGAAGAGGACGAGGAAGAAAGCGCAAAAACAGCAACAATTGTTCTTTGGAACGGCAGTGAGAATGAGGCCTTTAAAAAAGAGAGTGATCCTATTACCTTTACAGTAAAAGTGGCTAATGAAAAAGAAGTTAGTGTAGATGAGTACAAATACTTTCTTCCAGCAGGTTACCACTATACAGCCAATCCAACAGAAGCTTTGGAAGAAAAAGATAATGATGGTAATTTTAAACTTGTAGTAACTAAAGATGATGATTCTTATAATTTAAATTCGGCTATGGGTCAAAATTCTTCTCTTTATATTCAATACCAAGTAGATAGCAAAGATTATGTTCAATTAACAGAAGGCCTTGCATGGGATGAAGGAAAAGTATCAGCCGATGCTGCTAATGAAGCTCTTCAAAGAGCGGGAGTTTATGTTGAAAATACTCTTCCGTCCGAGATTGAGAAGTCTGATTTTACATCCGTTGTTCCTATTTCTTATAAAGGAGAGACTGATGAGAATCCTACTATCATTGGATATCGGTATGATGCTGGGAAAGTAGAAAATTGTATTGACTTGAATGGAGCTGTTGCTACGCTCAAAAAGCAAATCGTCTACAAAGAGAGAACTGAACTAGCTATACCTGATCTGGATAAGGATATTGATGTCAAGCTTGATGAGAAAACTTTATCTGGCTTAAGTGCAGATTTAGAAGTTGTTTTACCTAACACTGTAACTTCTACTCCTATCGGAAAAGAAATCACTGGGAAATTAGGAGTAAAAGATAATCCTTCTAGCCCTTATAAATATAAAAATGCAGAGCAAGTAATAGTAAAATATATCCCTGTTGGAGATTTAGCCGATGCTAATACAGTTGTAGTGAGTGTAGAACCAACAGATCCTAAGAAGAAAATTGAACTTCAAATTGATGGAGCTGGTGAATACATTTTTGATCCCTCTGCTGTGAAGATTTCTTTTGCGGATGATGCTGGAAGGGCGATTACGGCTGTAAAAAATAAAGATTATGAAGTAGAAATTACACCTGTTTATGGTCCTGGTAAACAAGCTGGAAAAGTGAAGGTAAGAGCTAAGAATGGCTCCACTGTATTTAAGAAAGAGTCTACTACACAAGAGCAAGGTGGTGTAGATTTATACGTTAATGTAAACAGTAATGCGATTGCAGTAAGGCTTAACTCTGGTGATCCTACTCAGAAAGCATTTACAGTGGCTCAGGTCAAAGTTTTAGACCCCCAAGTTGTAAAAGTTATATTTGGGCCTTCTCCTCTAACTAGAGATGAGGATTATATTTTGAGTTGTAAAAAAGGTACCAGCCCGATAAAGTTATCTGAAATTACTCAAACAGGTGACTATACTCTTACAATTGCTGGAGTGGAGGATCAATATTTTACAGGTATTAAAGATATTCCTTTTACAGTTATTCCAGATGATGCCAAAAAAATAGATCTTTCTAGTAATTCTGTTAATGCTATGGTAGATACTACTACCAAAAAATGTGTCTTAACCAAAGAAGAAAATGGAAAACTCATCTTAACGCCTGCTCCTACTGTAACCGTAACCATGACAGATAATGGCCAAGAAGTAACAGTTGATTCCAGGCTTTATGACTTCGAATTAGATTCTTATCCTACTACTGTAGGGGATGCTGGTGGTAATGGAAAAATTGTTGGTTCTGGTAAATCAGTCACTAAGAATGGAAAAAATCAAGTGGCTGTAAACAGCCAAGATGTAACTGGGTTTGCTGTTTATGGCGATCTGAGTAGTAATTTAGCTGAAGTAATAGTGCCTGATAAAGTTGAGGTTAAGAGTGATACTCCTTTAAGGATCGCTCAGAAGATTGTGATATGGTATAATAATAAAAGGATTATGAGTGATTATGCAGTAAGTTATAAAGATTCTACGGGTAAAACTTTAGAGGATTCTGAGCCTTTCTTAGCTGGTACCTATACAATGGAAATCACGCCTAAAGATGAAAACTCCTATTGGCTTAATTCTGAAAAATTGACCTTAGAGATTGATGAAAATGGATATACCACGGCAGAAGAAGTGACTCCAAAGAATCCATCCGATGATGGACCTACTGGTGGAGGTGGAGGAAGCACACCTTCCAAACCACCAAAACCAGATGATCCCCCGACTCCTGTAATTGGTAGTCCTACTCCTATGTATCGTCTTTATAACCGCTTGACTGGTGAACACTTCTTCACCACCAACAAAGACGAACGCGATTCCTTGTTGACCAGCGATACTTGGCAAAACGAAGATCAAGGCTGGATGGCTCCTACCATCTCCGACTTCCCTGTGTATCGTTTGCTCAATCCCAATACCACAGATCATCACTACACGACCGATCAAAACGAATACGACGTTCTTCAAAGTCTTGGTTGGGTAGAAGAAGGCAGTGCCTTCTATTCTGCCGACAAAGACAATTCTGAAAATGTACAGCTTCACCGCTTGTACAATCCCAATGAAAAAGAAGCAGGTAGTCACCATTATACTGCTGATGAAAAAGAACGCGATGCGCTTGTTGCGATGGGTTGGAAGTATGAAGGCTTAGCTTGGGCGGGTCTTCCTGCCGAGCAATGATTTTTAAACTCAGAGAGTTTCTCTCTGAGTTTTTTCATTTTTTAAGAAAAGGAAAAATAATGGCCTAATATTTACTTTTCCTTAATTTCTTGGGTTCTTACGCACATTTTGTGGGTCGGTTGGAAATTAAATCTTAAAAGGATAAGG
>CAZTNF010000094.1:0-6864 GCA_964615295.1 uncultured Erysipelotrichaceae bacterium
TTTTTTTTGATGTAAGGCCACTGTTCTATAAATTTAACCCTACTAATTTGGCCACCTCTCCTGTAGTAAAATATCCTTTATTTACTTAAATATATTATGCTTATCACCTGACATTATTTTACTCTATTTAGTTAATTTAGTTAATTATGTTATGCAGTTGTTTACCCCAAATGAAAAGAACTCCTCGCCATCCCCCAAAAGGGGCAATTCCAACTAAAAGCCAAAAGGGAAAAATGAGGTTATAAAGTCGAAGGTATGGCTTTTTCATGATCTTTCTCCTTGGAAACTGAGTCTTTTAATACTGGGTAATGGGTTTGCGTTCAGGTTTCAAATTGTGTTTTTTGGCATGACGACGAGTGAGTTCGGCTTTCACTTGATCCATCGTCACCCCTTTTTGAGCCATCAAAACCGTGAGATGATACATCAAATCGGCTAATTCACCCACGAGTTCCTCTTGAGATTGGCTTAAAGCGGCAATGATGACTTCGGTGCATTCTTCGCCGACTTTTTTAAGAATTTTGCTATCGCCTTTGGCAAATAAGTAAGAAGTATAAGATCCCTCTTCAGGATGCATTTGGCGTTCTAAAACGGTGCTATAAAGCATATCGAAAGCTTCATGGGCATCCATATGGCTGATCTCCTCTTTGAGATCTTGAACTTCTGGATCTGTAGTTGTTTTCGTTGGATCGTTAGTTTGGGTAGTATCGGACATAAGCTTTTCCTTTCTTCTTTAATTTTCCTCAAGACTTCGATAAAAGCAGGTTCGATTTCCGGTATGACAAGCAGGGCCATCGCTTTTCACTTTTAAAAGCAAGGTATCGCCATCACAATCTTTAGCGATGGAAACGACGTGTTGAAAATGGCCAGAGGTTTCTCCCTTGGTCCAAAGGGATTGACGGCTTCTAGACCAAAAGGTCGCTTTTCCGGTTTCCAACGTTTTCTTTAAAGCCTCTTCATTCATATAGGCTAACATTAAGACTTCATTATCTTCAGCCGATTGAACAATTGCGGGAAGCAAGCCGCCGCTTTTTTCAAAATCCAAATCGTACATGGTCGTTTTATCCTTTTTCTTTTCAAGTAGTTTTTGGCGTACGGACGTGAATGCCTTTATCTTTCAAATAAGACTTCACACCTTGAATGCTTAGCGTTCCATAGTGAAAAAGAGAAGCGGCAAGAGCTGCATCCGCTGCTTCTTCTTCAAACACTTGAGCAAAATCTTCTAAGCTTCCACAACCTCCAGAGGCGATCACTGGAACATGAACAACTTCCTGAATGGCTTTGCATAAAGGTAAGTCAAACCCTTCTTTTGTTCCATCGGTATCCATGCTGGTCAAAAGGATTTCGCCTGCGCCAAGTTCTACCCCTCTTTTTGCCCATTCGATCGCATCCACCCCGGTATCAATCCGTCCGCCCGCTTTAAAGCAATGCCAAGAGCCATCGGACATTTTTTTTGCGTCAATGGCTAACACAACGCATTGGCTTCCATAGGCCCGTGCAGCTTCTTGAATCAAAGAGGGATTGTCTAAAGCGGCCGAATTTAATGAAATCTTATCAGCCCCTGAGTGCAACAAATCGCGAATTTGGTCAATAGAGGAAATGCCTCCTCCTACGGTAAGAGGAATGAAGACTTGTTCAGCCACACGCCGTACGACATCTACCATCGTTTTGCGCCCTTGCCATGTAGCGGTGATGTCCAAAAAGACAAGTTCATCGGCTCCTTGATCGTTATAGCGACGAGCCAATTCCACAGGATCCCCTACTTCTTGGATTCCTACAAAGTGAACGCCTTTAACGACTTTGCCATCCCGTACATCTAGGCAAGGAATGATGCGTTTGGTTAACATGCTTTCTCCTCCTGAAAGGCTTGAGCTTTTTGCAGAGCTTTTAAAGCCCTTGCCAACTCGATGTTACCGCTATAAATGGCTTTTCCTACAATGGCCCCACTTACGCTTTGATCGCTTTGTAAGGCAAGAAGATCCTCAAGACTCGAAATTCCCCCTGAAGCAATAATTTGACACGTTGTTTGTGGAGCTAAACGATTGTACAAATCAAAAGAAGGACCCACCAACATTCCATCTTTGGAAATGTCCGTAATGATGAGTGTTTGAATCCCAGCTTCTTCCATCATAGCAATGGCTTTTTCAATACTCGTTCCACTGTTTTCAAGCCATCCAGAAAGTTTGACTTCTCCATGCAAACAATCCAAGCCAGCAGCCACTTTTCCTGGATAGAGTTCTACTAGTTGAGCGATAAGATCAGGATTTTGAAGGGCCGCCGTCGATAAAATCACTCGAGCTGCGCCGCCCTCCAAATACGCTTTAGCATCTTCAAACGTTCGAATGCCGCCTCCAATTTCTACAGGAATGGAAACGTTTTGAATGGTCTCTAAAATGAGTTTTTGATTGGTCGGCTTACCATCCTTCGCCCCATCGAGATCGACCAAGTGCAACCACTCTGCTCCTGCTTGTTCAAAAGCTTTTGCGGTATCCATGACCGAATCAGCCACGGAACTAGCTTGATTGTAATCGCCTTGTTTTAAGCGGACAGGTTTGCCATTTAAAATATCGATTGCGGGAATGAGGATCATACACAAAATTCCTTTCCAAACCACTCCAAAATGCGTAAGCCAGTGGTGCCAGATTTTTCGGGATGAAATTGGCAGCCCATGACGTTATCGCGCAAACAAATAGCTGGAACACAATAGGGACCGTATTGGGCGTAGGCGATTAAATCGGCTGGATTCCACTCCTGAACGAGATAGCTGTGATCGAAATATACATAGGGATCCTTAGAAAGCGCATCATACAGGGCAAAATCCAAATTAATGATGAGTTCATTCCACCCAATTTGAGGAACATTTAAAGTCCATGACCGCCCGTTTTCCTCTAAACGCAAAGGCTGCATGGCTTTGACCTTTCCATCCAAAAATCCAAGACCACGATACTGGCCAAATTCAAAAGATTCTTCAAACAGCGCTTGCATCCCTAAGCAAATTCCAAGGAGTGGTTTTTTATGAAGGAGAACTTGTTCCTGTAACCAACCAAAAAGACCTGTTTCTTCAAGACATTGAGCCATATCGCCAAAAGCCCCGACTCCTGGCAAAATGAGCTTGTCACAAGCTTCAAGTTCTTTGGGATCTCTTGAAATCAGTGTTTCTAAACCCACATGATGGCAGGCGGATTGAACGGAATGCAGATTGCCCATGCCATAGTCAATAATGCCAATCATTCCAAAACTCCTTTCGTGGAAGGCAGGCGATTGGATTCAATGGCAATCGCCTCTTTGATCGCACGACCAAGCCCTTTAAAAATCGCTTCAATTTGATGGTGGTCGTTTTTGCCATACACATGAACGTGAAGGGTCATCTTGGCTTGAAAGGCGAGGGCGCGCAAAAATTCTTCCACCATTTCCGTTGAGAAATCCCCCACTTGATCGCGATGAAAGGTGGCTTCAAAAACCAAATAAGGACGACCAGAAAAGTCTAAATCAATTTGGGCTAAGCTTTCATCCATGGGCAAGCGACAATTGCCATAGCGACGAATGCCGCGTTTGGAGCCAAGCGCTTGATAAATCGCTTCTCCTAACAAAATTCCTGTATCTTCCACTAAGTGATGGTCATCCACGTCGACATCGCCTTGGGCCTGAACATTTAAAGCGATTCCGCTATGGAAAGCGAAGAGTTCCAACATATGATTGAAAAAACCAATTGGAGTCGTGATTTGAGTTGGGATGGAAGAATTGAATTCTTCTCCATCCAAATTGAGTCCAAGGGAAATTTGAGTTTCTTTGGTTTTTCGCTCAAGGCTTACTTCCCGCATGGAATGTCTCCTTTTTTTAAGGCCTGTATCGCTTCTTGAATAACGGCTAGTACCTGATTGTTTTGTTCTTTGGTACCAAAGGTGATGCGAATGCGACTGTGGTCTTTCCAAGTGCGAACCGTAAGGCCATTTTGATCGAGCTTTTCTTCTAAATAGGCATTGGCTTGAGGAGAACCAAGCGTGAGGGCATAAAAATTGGCGTGGAAAGGGCCCGTTTGGATTCCAAGAGCTTGAAGCTCTTTTTCCAAGCGTCTGGATTCCTCTTTGACCAAATCGATATAAGTGTTTTTGATGGAGTCCGGTTGATTATAGCGTTCATCTTGAAGAGTCATAAAAGCAGCCAATTGATCCAAGCGGGAAATGGAATACACGATACGCCATTGTTCCATTTGCTCCACCAATTTTGGATTGGCGACCAAAAAACCGACCCGAATTCCCGCTAGCCCCCAGGCCTTGGAAAGGGTTCGGGTGACGATCAAATTGGGTTGCGCTTGAGCTTGATCCAAAACGCTTTGATCGGAAAAGTCCATGTAGGCTTCATCCACCGCTAACACAATGGGATTTAAATCCTTAGCCATTTGAAGCACTTGTTGACTTGAAACTTCATGACCAGTCGGGTTATTGGGATTGGAAAAGAGCACCAAACCAGCGTGATTGTCTTTGGCCAGTTGAACAAAGGCTTGAGGATCAAATTCACCATCCCAAGAAGTAGAAAGCGTGATGGCTTGGGCTTGTAAAGCGGCCGTATAAAAGTGATACATTCCAAAATCGGGATCTAAACAAACTAGAGGCTTACCATCCCGACAAAAAGTAGTCACCATGAGCTGAATTAAAGCATCGCTCCCATTTCCGGCCATTACGCCTTTAGGATTTAAACCGTAAACATTAGCATAGGCTTCAATTAAATCGGTACTCGGATCATCGGGATAGCGGTTGAGTTCTTCATCCAATAAAAATCGGAAAAAGGATTCGCGCCAAACATTACTTGGCTCTTGAGGATTTTCGTTGCCATTCAACAAAATTCCCTTTTTTTGATGGGCTTGATATAGACTCATGCGTTTTCTCCTTGTAGGCGAATGCGAACCGCATTGGCATGGGCCTCTAAATCCTCTTCTTGAGCCATTTTGATGATCTTTGCGCCGTGTTTTTGTAAAGCCTCAGGAGTGTAGTACAAGTAAGAGGATTTTTTAATAAAGGCATCGACTCCTAAAGGAGAAGAAAAGCGAGCGGTTTGTGAAGTAGGCAATACGTGGTTGGTTCCGCCAAAATAATCCCCGATGCTTTCACAAGTGGTATAGCCTAGAAAAACGGAACCAGCGTTTTGAACAAGGGGCAAATAGTCCATGGCATTTTCAATTTGAAGTTCCAAGTGTTCTGGAGCAATGGCATTGGCAATCGCAATGCCTTCTTCTAGCTCATCCACCAAAATAGCTTTGCCATAATGCTCCAAAGAGGATTCTACAATCTCTCGTTTTGGCAAAAGCGCGGTTTGTTTGGTGAGTTCTTCATTGACCTGATCGATGAGCGTTTGGCTATTGGAGACGAGAATAGAGCTCGCCATGGGATCGTGTTCGGCTTGGCTGAGCAAATCGGCCGCCACATAGGCTGGATTGGCTTTTTCATCGGCTACGACCAAAATTTCACTCGGTCCTGCGATCATGTCGATGTCCACTTGACCAAAAACTAGTTTTTTAGCGGCTGCCACATAAATGTTACCGGGACCAACGATTTTATCCACACGCGCAATGCTTGGGGTTCCATACGCTAAAGCTCCAACGGCGTGCGCGCCTCCTACGGTATAAATCTCATCCACTCCCGCAATTTTAGCGGCAGCAGCGAGGTTTGGCGCAATGCGAGCGTTTGGATCTTTAGAAGGAGGAGTGACCATTACAATACGGCGAACACCGGCAATTTTAGCGGGAAGGGCATTCATCAGAACCGAAGAAGGATATTGAGCCCGTCCTCCAGGAACATAAATTCCTACCGCATCAAGAGGTAAGACGCGCTGGCCTAAATAAATGCCATCCTCTTTTTGTAACTCATAGCCTTGTTGGCGTTGGGCTTCATGAAAGGCTTGAATATTTTGAGCCGCTTCTTGCAAAGAGGCTACAAAAAAGGGATCCGCTTTAGCCGCTTGGGTTTCAATTTCTTCTAAGGAAACACGTAAAGGTTGATTGGATAAATCCACGCCATCAAAGGCTTTGGTATAAGCGATCAACGCTTCATCCTGACGATCTTTTACGTTTTGCAAAATTTCGGCGGCTTGGGAAATGATTTTTGGGGAAATATCTTGGGAACGACTAGCTAAGTAAGCCGCTAAACGATCTTGGTTTTGTTTATCGAGTTGAGTCAACATATCAACGATCCACTGCTTTCTTTAAGTCTTTTAAGACGGCTTCGATTTCTTGTTTTTTGAGTTTCCAGCTCGCTTTATTGACAATAACCCGCGCTGAAATGTCGGCACAAACATCCAATACCTCTAAGCCATTGGCGCGTAAAGTGTTTCCGGTTTCCATGATGTCCACAATGCCATCCACTAGGCCAATCAGAGGAGAAAGTTCGACTGAGCCATCGATTTTAATGATTTCCACATCCATGTTTTTGGACAAAAAGTAATTGCGAGCCACGTTTGGATATTTGGTGCCAATGCGAATGGCGCCTTTTTTTTCAAACAAGTTGGCCTCCGGTAAAGCCGCTACGATAAAGCAACATTTACCAGTTTTTAAATCCAGCATTTCGTAATAGTTTGATCCTTCGCTTTCCATGAGCGTATCTTTTCCCACGACTCCAAGATCCGCTACACCATGGTCGACATAAGTAATGCAATCGTTAGATTTGACCAATACGTAATCGATGTCCTTGATGGAATCTGGAAGAACTAGTGCGCGTCCTTTGTTGCGAACGTACTCCGTCCCATACCCCGCTTGTTCAAGCATGGTTAAAGTTTTGTCTTCTAAGCGTCCTTTGGTTAAGGCAATGCGCAAACTCATGGGCGTACCTCTCTTTCTAAGACGATTTCAGAGATCGTATCATCGCAAACGAGTCG
>CAZTNF010000095.1:0-6723 GCA_964615295.1 uncultured Erysipelotrichaceae bacterium
GAACTCAGAAAATGGTATTTACCAATCGGGAAGCTACTATGAGTACTTGAAGAAAGTGATCGAAAATTCGTTGAATAACTTCTTATCAGACACCTCTTTTCCTTATGATGCAAGCAGTAGTAACAAAGGTGGGCCTAGCGGAGGAAATGGTCCAATGTATGGAGAAAGACCCACGGATTTACCCGATGATTTTACCCCCGATAATACGAAAGAGTTAGAGAATGGTCTTGACTTAGAAGAAAGAGAAATGCCCACCAATGGACCTGGAGATGGAGAAGTGGATTTTCCTCAGGATGGTGGTGAAGTCGACTTTATCACTATTGATAACATCCAGCGTAATAACAACACAAGTGGTATCACATTGAGTGGCACATATAACTCGGCCCAAGAATACATCGATGCTTTAAATGAAAATGGAAATTGGGTAGTTTATGATCCAGATACAAATACGGCTACTATTACAAGTATTGCTGACTTTGTGGCTGCCATGAAAGTTCCGACTAAATCCGTTGGAGCTTTTGATTCTCTTTATCGCAATCAAGGAGAAAATACCCTCTTTGGAGAAGATGGGGAAGCCTCTCACTTTGATTTGATTGAAGCAACTTTATTAGAGGATAGCGAATATGCTGAGGCGTTTGAAAGCGATCTAGCTAAAACCAATAGTCTTGGTAAGACTGTAGAAGAATGCGTCAACATGTATAATCCCATGTATTATCTCTGTGGATTGTATGATGGCGCAGGAACCAGTGATGTCGCTCCCTATTTCCGAATTCGTACAGGCTTGAGCCAAGGGGATACTGCCCTTTGCACAGAGGTCAACTTAGCTTTAGCACTGGCTGAACATGGAAGTGATGTAGATTTTGAAACCGTTTGGGGCGCTGGTCATACTGAAGCCGAACGAACTGGAGAGAGTCAAACCAATTTCATAGCTTGGGTGAATGATTGTATCCAAAAATAGAAATACCTTTCCTCCTTTTTAGGAGGAATTTTTTTATACTCCAAAGTTTAAAAGGAGATCTAGCTTAGAAGAGAAACTAGAATCTCTAATCAGTGAATTCGATTTCATGACAATAAAAAATAAAGTTCTATACTTTTTCAAGCTTTTTTCCTTGTGAGAACTTATCTATTCTGCTACGATTACATAGAAATTAATACAAAATGTATAGAAAACAAGGTTTATTTATGTGGGTTCGAATTAAAGAGGCACGATTGTGCCAACTTACGATTAATGGAATTAAGAATGTAGAAAATGGAGTGTTGAATTTTGTCAAAACCACTCCTTTAAAAAACATTGATCAGAACATTGAAGATGCAGGTCATGTCTTTGGAATTTATGGCCAAAATGGCTCCGGAAAAACAGCTGCAGTGGATGCTTGCTGGATTATTAGACGGATGATGTTGACTGAATCTCCTTCTAGCAATACCTATCAATCTTTCAATGCTACCGTTAAAGATTTAATTAATTGCGCCTCAAAGGTAGCAAATATTGAAGCGTTGTTTTATCTTAAAGTTGATGATCAAAAAATGTTGATCAATTATGCTTTTGAGTTTCAATATGATGAAACCAATAAAACCTATTTTTTATCAAAAGAAGTCTTAAAACGCAGACTCTTTCAAGAGGAAAAATGGGGAAAAGAGCATACTCTCATCAAGAGCGACTATATAAACAATAAAATCTCTATTGTAGGAGTAAGAGATACAGAGAAATTTGGAGTAGTAACTAAAGTCTTACGCGAAAAAGCCCCTTTATCCTCTGTGATTTTTTCTGAAACGTTCGGTGATTTTATTCCTTCCAAAGTAGGAGCTAAAAAGGATTCTTTTGACCTGAAAACGGTTTTAATTATTTTAAAAAACTTCGGTCATCATTATTTTCTTGTAGTGAATAACAATGATCTTGGCTCTGGCCCTTTCGGACTTATAACTCTTATCTTAGCTAGTGAAACTGAAGATAGTTTTCTATTAGGGAAATATCCTTTGATGTATGAAGGTGGTCTGATTCTTGAAGATCATTTTCCTCGTTTTGAACACATCGTAAATCAAACCAGCTATGTGTTAAATGCGATTGTTCCTGGAAGTGGAATCGAAATCGAAAAAGTAGATAAAACAATTGATAGTGACCAACAAACCTATATTAAATACGAATTTTTTGCCGTACGTAATGGTATGCGATTTTCTTTAGGTGGTGAATCAGAAGGCATTAAGCGTTTAATTACCCTACTTGGGGCTTTTATTGCCTTTTCTACTAAAAAAGAGATGGTTTTGGTTATTGATGAATTTGATGCAGGAATTTTTGAATATTTGTTTGGAGAAATTATTAAGGCGCTTAATAGTGGTGGAGAAGGCCAAATTATCTTTACTGCTCATAACCTTCGTGGTTTAGAAACGCTTCCTTATAAACAAATTTTCTTCAGTACTCTTAATCCTTCTAATGTCTACGAAAGACAAACCACTCAAGCAAATAACAACAATCGAACAACCTATTTTAGAAATCTCGTTTTAGGAAAAGAGGTCGGGGAAGTATTAGGTAATTTACCTAGTGCAGCCACTTTAAGGCTTGCTTTTAAGAGGGCAAATCGATTGTAAAGAAAAAAGTCTTGTTATTTATTGTAGAAGGAAAGAGTGATGAAAAGGCCTTGACCGTCATACTTGAATCTCTCTTTTCTTCACTGCATTTTCATCCAATCGTAGTGAAAGGTGATATTACGGCTCAATATAATCCGAATAGAAATACGAATATAGTTAACAAAGTGAAAGAACAATTTAGATGTATTTAACGCCTCTGATTTGGCTGCTATTTGTCTTCTTACTGATTTAGACGGTTGCTTTGTTCCCGATAGTCAAGTTACATCTCACGAAAAGAAAAAAAACATGTATAGTCGTGAATTCATTTATGCTCAAAATGTAGAGAATCAAATTGAAACTAAAAATTTTAAAGCCAAAAATCTAAAGATTTTATCTACGCAAAAGTACCTTACTATCAGGAGTATAAGAATTCCTTTTGTTTGTTATTATATGTCCTGCAATTTAGAAGATGTCTTTCATGGCAAACAAAATTGCTCAGACTCTGAGAAGTCAAGCCCTAGCTGATCAAATAGCGGATACCTATCAAAAAGATATCGAAGGCTTTATTCGTTTTCTTAATACTCAATATCCTCTTTCTCAACAAGATTATTCCTTGTCGTGGAAATATCCTCAACTAGAAAAGCGTTCTTTAGAACGGCATTCTAATTTTCTCATCTTTCTTTTAGATCATAAAGAGTATCTTTCCGACGAAGCTCTTAATATTTGTAATGAGCTTCAAAAAGAATCTCCTGAAAAATAAACTGGTTCGATAAAAAATGAGTTATAACAACCATGTAGGAAAGAATTTTAAGTCCTAATTTATTTGGTTTGTTATAACTCTTTTTTCATACTTATCCCAAGAGACCGAATTTGCTTTTACTTAAGAGGACTTCATCCCAATCACGCTTTAGAACCAAATTGAGTTCACCATTTGAAACGATTCCCATAAAAACTTAGATTTTGGGAATAGACACGAAAAGAAAAAAAGTGGGTAGGTATAATAAAGCCAATGTTAAAGGATGATCTTTCAATGACGCAACTAAATAATATTTCCATTGGGCAAACAGTGCGGATCGTCAATCTCGATTTGGATTCACATGTCGCACTGCGTTTACAAGCTCTTGGAATGATTCTTGGAACCAAAGTAACCGTTCTTCAAAAAAAAGGAAAGGGAACTATGATTATTGATTTACGTGGAACTCGCTTTGCCCTTGGTCCAACCATTACAGAACACATTGACGTAGAGGTGGAGCATGACTGAACAAACTAACTTAACACTTGGCTTTATTGGAAATCCAAACTGTGGAAAAACCACTCTATTCAATGCGTATACGGGAGCCAACTTAAAAGTAGCTAACTGGCCAGGAGTAACAGTTGAACGGATGGAGGGAGCCATTTCTGATCATGGTAAAAATATTAAACTCGTGGATTTACCTGGAACCTATTCTTTAAATTCCTTTACGATGGAAGAGCAAGTCTCGCGGCAATTTATCATTTCTCCGCAAGTCGATGTTATCGTAGACGTCGCCGATGCCAGTGCATTGGAGCGATCGCTCTATTTAACTTTACAAATGAGTGAAATGGAAAAGCCTATGGTTCTAGGCTTAAACATGATGGATATTGTAGAAAAAAGAGGAATTGACATTGACTTACACCGTCTACAAGAAATTTTAGGTATTCCCGTAGTTCCTGTGACTGCTCGTAAAAAGCGGGGAATTAAGACCCTTTTGCATGCCGCTTTACACCAAGCCGAAGATGGGGAAGCTTCAAACCATAAGCCTCGAGCCATTCATGAAGAAAAAGAACAAGACCATGTAATGGTATACTCCCCCGATTTAGAGAAAAAAATTACAGCTATTGAAGCCCTTCTTCCTGTCGATACACCTCGTAAACGGTGGGTAGCTATTTCACTTTTAATGCAAGATCCAGAAATCATGGCTGCTTATCCTGTAAATTTAAGCCAGATCATAGATGGAAATGAGCCCAATGAAATCGTTAACCAACGATATGACACCATTGAAGAAATTAAAAAGGAAGTCATGCTTGGTAAAGAAAAATCCGATACGCTCACAGAGAAAATCGATGAAATTGTGACCCAACCATTTTGGGGAATTGTTATTTTCTTAATCATGATGGCCATTGTTTTCCTATTAACCTTTAATCTAGGCGATTGGCTCGCTGACTATGTGGAAATTGGAATTGATTGGATTACTCGCTTAATTGGTGGTTTCTTAGAATCCATTCACACTTCGCAATGGTTAGTGGATTTGATTTGTGATGGAGTCATTTCTGGAGTAGGAGGGATTTTAACCTTCTTGCCTAACATTGTGATTCTTTTTACCGCCATGGCCTTTTTAGAAGATTCTGGGTATATGGCCCGTGTAGCGTATGTGATGAATGAAGTAATGGATCGTCTTGGCTTATCTGGACGCGCCTTTATCCCAATGGTGCTCGGTTTTGGATGTACAGTACCTGCGATCATGGCTTCTAGAACGCTTGAAAGCGAACGAGATCGCAAACGGGTGATGTTGTTAACGCCCTTTATGAGTTGCTCGGCTAAACTTCCAACCTATATTTTGTTTTCCAGCATGTTCTTTCCTCACAATGCAACCTGGGTAGCCTATTCAATGTATTTAATTGGAGTCGCTTTTGCTTTGCTTCTAGCTTGGCTGTTGCACCACTTTGATAAAGATACAAACCAATATCCGCTTTTGATCGAGCTGCCCGCCTATAAAGCACCAAGTGCTCATACCGTTTGGGTCTATGTATGGGAAAAAGTAAAGGACTTCTTAAGCAAGGCCGGAACCACTATTTTTATCGCTTCGATCTTGTTATGGGCTTTAATCCACTTTGGATGGAATGGTTATACACAAGACATTTCCACTTCCATTGCCGCTACGCTTGGAAGATATATTGCAATTTTATTGGTTCCTTGTGGGCTTGGATTTTGGCAAATCGCGGTAGCCTTGATCGCTGGCATTTCCGCTAAAGAAGTCGTTGTCAGCTCTATTGCGGTTTTGTTTGGTATTTCAAGTGTAACGAGCTTTGGAGGTATGCATTTATTACAACTTAAACTGAGCGAACTTGGTTTTGGACCTCTCAATGCGTATTGCTTGATGCTATTTTGTTTATTTTATGTTCCGTGTGTGGCAGCTCTTTCGACCATTCGTAAAGAATCCAATTCCACCTTCTACATGTGGAAAGTGGCAGGGTTTCAATTGGCTGTAGCTTGGTGTATGAGTACTCTTGTATACCAAATTGGACATTTAATGGGACTATAGTTTCTGAAAAAAAGAGATCCAAATATAAAAAATGAAAAGAGAAGGAAGGGAATCCCCAACCTTCTTTTTTTTGAGAAAGAAGCAATGAATTCAAAAGATCATCTCTAACAAGAAAACCTAGGATCTGGTTCACCAAACATAGAAAATGACCATTCTATATTTTGTACTTCTATTTAGACATCTCTAAAAGCGTGACACAGCCCAAACCAGTGACGGGTCGCACCCGCTTCCAACGGCTGTTTGTATGCGGCAGCTGAGAACATGCCTTCGCTGATCTAGAACACTTCGGACTCAACAGTTCCCCAGCGCTCTAGCTTCTCGTACAGGGTTAAGACATCCTCCAGAAAGAAGTGAAGACTTCTACTTGGTTTAGATGCTCATGACAGGCTCGGTCTATCCGCTGCCCCAGTGATGCTTTCTCTTTCCATCCGCTTTTTGAGCCGATGTTGTTTTCAATCTCGTATTACTACTACAGGTTATGCCCCAATCTGAGGCAAGGGAAGCACAGCTGGAAGCGTCTGATTTCTTTTCTTCCAGTACCGTCCTTCCAGAATATTTCTGACCTTCTCTTTTTTCGTATGCAATGTACGAATCGCTTTTCCGCTCTTTAATGTTATGGGCCGCATTCTCGTCGGCATCCATACTTGTGCAGTGCACAGGTGAATTTCTTTCCCTTTCTTTGAAGCTACCGCAATGAGACAGACTTTCGAGGTATAGGCTGGGTTAACCAGTGTAATCTTTGCTCCATTCTTCGTAGTATTCCAGTCTTTCTTGAATATATCTCTTTGTCCAATGAGGAAGCCTGCGGTTCATATTATAAGGCCAGCTTCTTTTCGAGCAGATCCTGCCTGGATTCTTTCTTTATCCGTTCGCATTAAAG
>CAZTNF010000096.1:0-6690 GCA_964615295.1 uncultured Erysipelotrichaceae bacterium
TGTTTAAGTCAATCAAGAAGGCGAAAAGATGATTTTCATAGTCCAAAAACGATCGTCCAAGAATAACCGCCTTTTTATATCCCTCTTTTTGGTAGAGCTCTTCCTCTTTGGCTTGCTTGGCGCGTTTCAATTCACTTTTGGTGAAATCAGCCATGAAACACCCTCCTTTCGTTTGTGTGTTTATTGTAGCAAAGAGCAAGGGATTCCCGTCTTTTCCTTTGGGAAGGATCCTTGTCTTTTTTTAAGGGTTCTACCGGTTGACCTTTTTTAAAAGAGTTAAGGTCAAAAAATTAGTCTGCCCATGTTTGATTAAAAAGGCAAGAAAAACCGTAAAGAAAGCGTTATCAAAATTATTCCTCCAAAAAAATGACTGTTCTTTCCTTCTTTCCACGTCTATGATCCTAAAAAAAACAGCCAAGAAAGCGATCTTAGCTGTTTTGGGCAACTTAACATTTTATCTTTTCGAAACGAATTCCTAAGCGCCGACGATTCGATAAATACAACATACCTTGACTGCTCAATAAAAGACCACTGAGCCATATATTGGGATCTTGCCAAACGGCAGTATTGACCGAAGACGTTTCATTTCCGGCTGGCACTTGAGTAATGGGGAGGCCTAAACGAATGCGATTGGCTTGGGTATAGAGAGTTTGGAACGTTTGAGAACCCATACTCGTCAAAAAGCTATTGACAGCGGTTTTGGAGTTTGCGCTTAAATTCAACCAATCATTGATCGCATTGAGCAACTGACGATAATTACTCTGGGAAGCTTGACGAATTAACATTCCCGATTGGTAGCAATAGCGATTCAAAAATTGTGTGGCTTGGGCATCGGGTTGGCTGGATGAAGGGGTAGAGGAAGATCCCGTAGACGCTATCGAGGAAATCGAAGAAGGACTAGAAAGGCTTCCTGAAGATGTTCCACCTTGCGATTGCACTGCTTCTGAAGTGGGCTGGGATGTGGCTTGATCGTGAAGAGGAGTTTTTAAAGCCTCATCGGTTGCTTGAGCGAGTTCTTTAGTTTCTAAACCATTGACCTCTACAAATAAAATCCCTGCGGGAGCTAAAGCGAGGCGATTGTTCGTGGCATCATAAGAACAATTATCATCGGTGTAAAAGAGAACGTTAGCTCCTTTATCGGTGCAATTCAAAATTTGAAAGAGAACCACAGGCCCACCCCCGGAAAGTTTGATCACGGGATCACTGACGCTGCGCACTCCATCTTTTTGATATACATAGACGACTTCGTGGGCTTCAAAAGTCGAAAGGCCGGATTTCGCCGCTAAGGCATAGATGACTTGTTGGGTATTGTCGTCAAAGGCATCAGTATAGTCTTCAAACGTCAGCCCTTGGGCTAAAGTTGTACCATTGAAGATAACTTGATTATCTATTTTTGAAGGATCGTAGTTTTCAAGCGTTGTTGGCTGTCCTGGAACAATGGCATTAGGAGTAGCTTGGGAAGAAGCACTGGAGGAGAGATCATTGGTTTGATTGGGCGTCGAAGCTGGCTCTTGGGTCGTGGCGACTGGAGCAGGAGGAGTCTGGGCTTCATTGAGTATTTCACTTGCTTGACCTCCACTGGAAGAAGCCGCACTGTCTTGAGAAGGGGGTGAAGAAGCCGTAGATGGATCGGTAGAGTCTGGGCTTGAAGCTGAAGCTTTTGGGTCTTGTAAAGCTGATGCACTACTGGATTCTTCAGGTAAAACCCCAACAGGTCCACTGCTCGTTGGGGTTTCACTTGACTCTTGAGGAGCGGTTTCCACGGGTGTGGGGACTTCGGCCACGGGCCCTGGAGTTAAAAAAGCCTGGGCTTGGTCGACAAATGAATAGTAATCAATATTATGAGCAAGACAAGCGGCGACAATAGTTTGTTGAACACTTGGGGACAATTGACCAAATATGGTATAGGATTCCACCAAAATTGGAGCATTGTACGCATCTACTTGAGTATACCAAGCAAATTGGCTCACATTCGAGCCATCCGCAGCAATCGTGGTCACATAAGCACCACAATACTGATCAATAAATTGGTCGGCACTGGTGATGGTCGAATTGGCCAAAATAGCCGTACGTTCCATCGAGATTGCGGTCAGGCTCGGCACACATAATAACGCCGCAAGAGCCGCAAACGAAACGAAGCGTCTTTTGTTCATTCCATTTCGGGTTGGAGGTCCATGATCGACATGGCAGGAAAACCCGAACCTTCCTTTCTCTTTACGTCTCCACTCGCTTTCCTTAAATTTAGCTTAAAACAATTCCCCATGCTCCTCGACTAAACAGGATCAAAAAGAGAATAAAAATTTTAATTTGTCTTATGAGGATAAGAAGCCGCGGCCATAGATTGGACATATAAACGCGTCTGATGGTCGGTTTCTTCTAAATCAGAATAGCTTGGCTTTTCCAACCAAGGGATGTTTTCAAGAGCTAGAAGAATGAGTTGCTCAATAAAAAAGAAGGGAATTTGACCTTTTAAAAACAATTCCACCGCTTTTTCATCCGCCGCATTGAAGATACACCCCGCATTTCCCTTCTTGGCCCCTACTTCATAGGCTGTCTTTAAAAGCGGATAGCGTTCAAAATTCATTTCTCGAAATGTAAGATTCAACGCTTTAGTCATATCCAAAGGGGTGTCCTCTTGAAAATAGGGTCGATCGGGTCCATAGAGAGCATATTGAATGGGTAAGCGCATGTCTGCACTTCCAAGTTGCGCTATACAGGCATGATCCTTGTATTCTACAAGAGAATGAACAATGGATTGAGGATGCAAAACTGTTGCAATTTGTTCATAAGGTAAGTCAAACAAATAATGGGCTTCTATTACCTCAAAGCCTTTGTTGACCATGGTAGCGCTATCGATAGTGATACGAGGGCCCATCGTCCAAGAGGGATGCTTTAAGGCTTGTTTGGGCGTAATATCAATGAGTTTTTCTCGAGGAACATCGCGCAAAGAGCCACCAGACGCAGTGATAATGAGACGCTGGACATCCCCTTTTTTGTTTCCTTGAAGACATTGCCATATGGCGGAGTGCTCAGAATCAATCGGACGCAGGGTAGACGTAGAGGTTTCAAGGGCTTGTTTGACCAATTCTCCTCCACAAACGAGTGATTCTTTATTCGCTAAAGCGATGATTTTATTTTTTTTTATAGCTTCTAAGGTTGGTTTGAGTCCCCGAAACCCAACCACCGCATTGACCAAAATATCATAATCGGCTTCTTGAACTAATTTGGTCATTTGATCTTCTCCACCGATCCATTTCACTTGGGATTGAGCAGCGTTTTTTTGAGCTACTTGGTTTGGGGAAAGGGTGGAAAGGCCCGCCCACTGTATGCTTGGAAAATCTTGAATAATCTTGTCTAGAGCTTTTTCTTGATGCCCAGCACTGATGCCGACAAGAGTAAAATCCTTTGGATGTTGTTTTAAAATATCAAGCGTTTGACGACCAATGGAGCCACTTGCACCAAGCAATACAACCTTTTTTGGAAAATGAGACATGAAAAACCTCCTTGTGAATATCCAAGTATTTTTTATTTATTAGGAATAATGGTAAGGATACTAATCACTGTAGCTCTAGAGGATAAAAGAATCATCTTTTAGTTTACCAATTTCTAAAGGTTCTATTGCCTTTCGAAGAGGAATTTCTAAAAAAAAAGACGGCCACGTGCATGAAAGAAAGAATCTTCTATGCCTTGACCGCTTTATTTTAAAGGAAAAGAGGTAAAGAGAAGTTGAAACTAAAACATCTTTTTGGATTCTTCAAAATCTTCTTCCGTTAGTTCATATTCTTTAAATTGCTCAAGAGTAAATTGAATGGGTTCTAGTCCCCAAATTTCTTTGGCATATTGACGAATCGTGTTGTCAGAAGAAAAGAAGCCAGATTTTGCAATGTTCATCAGCATCGCCCGAGCCCATGCTGATTTATTGCGATACCAGGAACATACATCCGCATGAGCGGTGAGGTAGGCATCAAAATCAGCTAACACGAAGAATTCATCGCGATGCAACATCAAATCGTTGTAAATGAGCTGAAATTCATTGGGATTTTCAGACCATGTGCAATTGCGTAAGGAATCGATAACGAGACGCAATTTAGGATTGCTATTGTAGATTTTCCAAACATCATAGCGGTTTTCATGTTTGATCGTTTCAATTTGATCCACTTGTAATCCAAAAATTTTGGCGTTATCATAGCCAACTTGTTCTACAATCTCAACGTTCGCTCCATCTAAAGTGCCCAGTGTCAATGCTCCATTCATCATAAACTTCATATTACCCGTACCAGACGCTTCTTTACCTGCAGTAGAGATTTGCTCTGAAACATCAGCTGCACTGATTAAAAGTTCGGCAATGGATACAGAATAGTTTGGAATGAAGACAACTTTCATAAATTGGCTGACATAGGGATCCGAGTTGATTCGATTGGCGACTTTCACAATTAGAGTGATGATTTCCTTAGCTAAGGCATAACCAGGAGCCGCTTTAGCTGCAAAGAAATAAGTAGTGGGTTCAATGCGGTAATTTGGATCCTGTTTCATGCGCAAGTAGTGATACATAATGTGGAAGATATTCATCAATTGTCTTTTATACGCATGAAGGCGTTTGCATTGAACATCAAAGATGGTATCCACATTCACATCAATGTTGAGATTCTTTTTTACATAATCAGCCAAGATTTGTTTGCGTTCTTTTTTAACCGCAAAGAATTCCTCTTGAAGTTTTGGATCGTCCACATAAGGAAGAAGTTTTTCTAACTGTTCAGGATGCCGAATAAATCCTTTCCCAATGTATTTTTCCAGAAGACTAGTCAATTGAGGATTGCAATAGGCAAGCCAGCGACGATGCGTTACACCATTAGTTTTGTTGTTGAAGCGATTGGGATACAGAGAAGCAAAATCGGCCATAACGTTGTTGATTAAAATATTGGTATGAATTTTAGCTACTCCGTTTACAGAGTGGCTACCTACCACCGCAAGGTTTGCCATGTGCACTTGATTGGCCTTTAAGATGGACATTTCTCCAAAGCGGTTAGCCTTGTTGCTGTGCATGACTTCATATTGGAAACGACGTTCAATCTCTTCAATGATCATGTAAATACGTGGTAATAAAGTCCGTACCAGTTGCATAGGCCAGCGTTCAAGTGCTTCAGACATGATGGTGTGATTGGTATAAGCCACGGTATGATAAACAATATTCCAAGCGTCATCCCAAGAGTAGTTGTAATCATCCATGAGAACACGCATCAATTCAGGAATAACTAAAACTGGATGGGTATCGTTGAGCTGAATAGCCACCGCATCCGCCAGATTATCCAAAGTTGGATACATTCTTAAATGGGTACGAATGATTTGATCCACTCCAGCACATACAAAGAAGTATTCTTGGCGTAAGCGCAACGCTTTTCCTTCCTCTGTGGAATCATCTGGATATACGTTAGCCGTTAAAGCTGAAATGGCATTGAGATAATTATTTAGATTGCCAGACTGCACGAATTCTTCATCCACTTCTGCATCCCAAAGGCGAAGGGTATTAGTTGTTAAAGTATGATATCCAATGATGGGAACATCATAAGGAACCGCTTTGACTACGAAGCTAGGATCGTATGTGGAATGGAATTTTCCAAATTGATCCATATAGGCATTTAAAGTCCCCCCAAACTTTACTTGTACGGCATGTTGAGGTTTCCAAACTTCCCATACGTTACCAAGGCGTAACCAACAATCAGGTTTTTCTACTTGGCGATCGTTGACGATTTCTTGACGGAAAAGTCCATAGCGATAGCGAATACAGTTCCCATTACCCGCTAAGTTTAAACTTGCTAAAGAATCCAAGAAGCAAGCGGCTAAACGCCCAAGTCCTCCATTTCCAAGCCCTGCATCGGCTTCTAGCTCTTCTAAATTATGAATATCCATGCCAAGATCGGCGAGACCCTCTTTGACTACATCATAAACACCCATATTCATGAGGTTGTTAGTCATCAAACGCCCCATCAAAAATTCCATGGAAAAGTAGTAAAGTTGTTTTGTATGATGTTCGGAAACACTTTTCTTTGTGGTTTTCCAAGAAAACCCAAGCGATTCACGAATTAAGTTTCCAAGAGCGAGGTATTTTTCTTCTGGATAAGCGTCTTCAAAGTCGCGTCCAAAACGGTCAGACAGTTCCCCAATTAAAGCCGCTTTGAAGGTTTCAGCATTGCTGAACACATTTTTCATATTTTGTTTCCTCCGTTAGCTCAGAATTATAGGGATGCCCTTGGATTAAAATCAAGAAAAGGAAAGAGTAGATACCGCAATTCTACGAAATTCATCACAAATTTTTTGGATTTTATTTTGACCATCCATTTTCTCTAGATTTTTACTCTCATCTAAATTTTTTTCTAAAGCCATTCTTTTTGGCTCATAAAAGAGCAACTATTTCTCATAAATAATTCTTATTAACTTAACTTGAGAGTCGAAATTTTTGAATCTAAGTAGTTTTTAGGAAACTACATTATCCTCAAAAAAGCGCAGTCTCCCCCTATGTTTTACTACTAGTATTTTTTTACTAGTCATTAAGTGGCTTTTTAAGATTTCTTTTTGACTCAATCGCCGAATCTCTCTTATTCGGTCTCTACTTCTTCATCTTCTTTGGATGATATATCGACGTGATTTTTGAGCCTAGGATCCGATTTATCCAGTTTTCTGCCTCATCCCATG
>CAZTNF010000097.1:0-3798 GCA_964615295.1 uncultured Erysipelotrichaceae bacterium
CAAGAGAGAAATCAAAATTTTTAAAGAAATTTTTTTGCTCTTGTTTAAGCGATTCCTAAACCTCTAGCCAAGGAAAAGCAAGTTAGGCAAGAAATCTTATAAGGATTCTTTCTCTGACTACAATGAAAAGCGAATCAGTTTTGCTTTTACCAAATGGAGTGGATAGGTATGCTTGAATTTTATCAAAACCTTCTCAAAAATAAAAAGGTATCCTTCAGTATTTCCCTTATAAAAATCATTATTTCTGCTTTTTTACAAGCTTTCGTCATGCAAGTGTTTATGAATCCGTGCAATTTAATCTCGGGAGGCTTTACGGGAATTGCACTTTTTGTAAGTCGTTTGGCCGCCACAATGGGGATCAATCTTTCGGTTTCGCTTCTAATCATTTGTCTGAATGTTCCGGTGGCTCTTTTTTGTGCTAAAGCCATTTCCAAACGCTTTGTTATTTTATCGGCTGTTCAATTTATCTTGGTGTCTGTCTTTTTGGAAATTTTCCATTTCGAACCGTTCTTTTATGACATCACGATGAATCTACTCTTTGGAGGCATCTTATGGGGAGCGGGCTGTGCTTTGGCTTTAACTGCGGGTGGATCGACAGGAGGAACGGACTTTATTGCCCAATATGTCTCCAATAAAATCCATCGCTCCATTTTCAATATGGTGTTCGGGTTCAATTGTTTGATGTATATCGCTTACGGCTTTGGCTTTGGTTGGATCTATTGTGCCTATTCCATTATCTTTCAGTTTTTATCCACTACAATCATTAATAAAACGTATAAACGCTATCAACGGGTGACAGTAGAGATCACTTGTAAAGATCCTAAAGTCATCGTGGATGCCTTTATGAGTACGGTACGTCATGGTATGTCCATCATTGAATGTCATGGAGCCTATAAAGGGGAAGTGTACTATATTTGTAAATCGACCATCAGTTTTCCCGAATTGCAAATGGTCTGCCATGCAGCTGAAAAAGCGGATCCCCATTGTTTAATCAATGTGTATCGTTCTTTGAACTTTTATGGAAATTTCTTTGAGCGACCAATCGAATAAATCAAAAGATTTCAATTGTTTAGTCTGTAAAAGCCAAGCCTAGAGCTTGGCTTTTTTATCTTTCCATCTTTGAAAAGCATTGAGAAATCTTTGGAAATTGGTAGGAAATGCTTGGAAAAAGGTAATATAAACTTTGTTCCTTCCTCTTTGTTGCTTGTGAAAATTTGCACTATCATAAAAGCCATAGAAAGGAAGATGAAAAGGCAGATGGCTTAGCTAAATGCCTTTGTATTTTCATTATGATTGAATTAGAACATGTGACCAAAACATTTGGTCAGAAGGTCGCTGTGGATGACTTAACCTTAACCATCCCCTCTGGCACTATTACGGGTTTTATCGGACCCAATGGAGCGGGAAAGACCACAACAATTCATATGATGACGGGAGCTTTACGACCTACCAAGGGAACGATCACCCTCAATGGAATCAATATGGCGACAAACCCTGTGGAAGCCAAAGAACAATTTGCGCTGGTTCCCGATTCTCCAGATCTCTTTTTACGTCTCACTGGGTTGCAATATATCAACTTCATGGCAGATTTATATGGTGTGGATACGCAAACCAGACGAGAACGCTTAGAAAGTTTGGCCAAAGAATTTGAAATGGAAGAGGCTCTCAACAGTCAAATGGAGAGCTATTCGCATGGAATGCGTCAAAAAGCCATCATCATGGGAGCTCTTGTATGCGATCCAGAAATTTGGATCTTGGATGAACCTATGACGGGTCTCGATCCCTCTTCAAGCTACTTATTGAAACAAAAAATGCGTGGGCATGCCAATCGAGGAAAAACAGTCTTTTTCTCTACCCATGTCTTAGAAGTAGCTGAAAAGCTTTGTGATGAAATCATTTTGATCGCCAAAGGAAAAATACTCTATCAAGGAACGCTTGAGACGCTTCAAACCCACTACCCTGGACTTTCTTTAGAAGACATTTTTATCGAGGTGACGCAAAGTGACCACGTTTAATTCCAATTCCTCTTTACCAGCTCTTCCTATAGAAGAAAAAGAGGATTTAAAAGGAAGCACACCTCCAAGTATTCCTCCCATGATCAATCCTGGAACGCCGCGTCAACAGCCTAAAAATCGGATGTGGTTGTTGACCAAAACGATGTTTCAAAACCAGCGATCCTTTAAGTCCACTCGTTCTTCTTGGGGAAAATCACTAGGAAAAGGATTGCTCTATCTCATTGTGTTGCTTTCCTTTTGTCCCATGTTGATTTATTTGGGTTTTACGAGTCGTACCTTTTTCAATTTGGGACTTGGGCAACCATATTTGACGATGTATTTCATTGTGCAGTGTTTGTTTTCTTTGATGACGATTGTCTTTGCCTTTCCATCCGTTTTTTACTTTTCCACGGATAATAAAACGCTGCTTGCTTTACTTTTTCGAGCCTTTGAAATTGTAGGGGCCAAAACCATCATGGTGCTAAGTATGCAAACAGCCATCATGATTGGTGGTAGCCTTCCGATTTTCTTAGGCTATATGTTTTCCCAAGCGTTTACTTGGCTTGGTTTATTTTATTTGCTTGGATCAGAAATTTTGATTCATCTCACCCTATTTGTGGTGGTGGGTACTCTTTGTTTGATCGTCTTTGCCTGTTTACCTAGAGTCGTCAACAAAGATCGCTTTACCTTGATCTCAAGCATTTTGGCCTTAGTTTTCTCATTAAGCATTGCTTTGTTTAGTCCTCGCATAGTGGAAGTGGAAAACTTTGATCCAACCTCCTTAAGTGCGTTATTGGGACAAATGGAAACCTCTTTGGGCTTTTTAAAGCGCATCTTTTTTCAAATTCCCTTTGCCACTCGAGCTGTCTTAGAGCACTCTTTTTGGAATTTCGGGGTTGAATTTTTGATCTTTGGCGTAGGACTGCTTCTCTATTGGTGGGCAGCTAATCGTTGGTATTTGGATTCTGCGATGGCTTCTGACTGGGCCTCATCCTCTAAAAAAAAGATGGAAGCTCGTCAAATTCGAACCCAAGCTCCTTGGAAAGCGTATTTGAAAAACGAATTTATATTGCTTTTTAAAACTCCAGCTTATGTCTTTAACATTGTAGGGTCGAGTTTTATTCTTCCCTTAGTTTTAGGCATCACCTTATGGATGCAAAAAGGAGACCTACAAGAACTCATTCAAGAAGATTTACTCATCAATGGACAACTCGATGTCTTTGGATTGCCTTTGTGGAGCATAGCGCTGAGTCTTGGGCTTTTTTCTTCCCTATTTATGTCGGGATTGAGTGGAGCTAGTGCTACAGCCATTTCTCGTATGGGGCTTTCCGGCGTGGCTTGGATGAAAGAAATTCCTATGACAATTTCGAAACAAGTGCTGTTGAAGTGTGTTCCGGGAATCGTGTTGAGTATTCTTTCTACTCAAATGCTCGTGATCATCTTTCATATGTTTATCCCCTATCCTTTGTGGTTGGATGGCTTCTTTTTTCTTGGAAATATGCTTGCGAGTCTCTTTAACAACTGGCTTGGTCTCATCACTGATCTTCTCCATCCAAAATTGGTATGGGATAATGAAACTCAAGCGATTAAAAACAACTTCAATACTCTCATCGATCTTGGTGTTTCCACTTTTGTATTGTTGGTTCTCTTGATCGCCTATTGGTTGTTTTCCTTTCCTATCGCTACGATTTTTGTTTTGCTTTTCTTGAGTGTAGTGAGCGCTGGATTGTATTGGCTGATCGTACGCAAAGCAAGCGATTGGTTACTTAAAGATCGTTAGCTTCTTCTAGAAAAAGTCATGGCT
>CAZTNF010000097.1:3898-6654 GCA_964615295.1 uncultured Erysipelotrichaceae bacterium
AGCAAGCGATTGGTTACTTAAAGATCGTTAGCTTCTTCTAGAAAAAGTCATGGCTCTAGAAGCTTATAGCGAATTTCTTCGTTATAAGCGTTTTTTTGGATCTAAGTCTTTAGGGAAGGAGTATAAAATGGAGTGAACCGAAATGAAAATTTAAAGAAAAAATTGGAATTTTGGACTCTATCCATGCTCTAAATAAAGGGAATAATTAGTCTTTTCCTCGCAGGGAGGATGATTCTGGTTCTCTATGGATGCGTCGTTTACCTAAAGAAGGCTAACGATTTATTTTAAAAATCGAGAGAAAAATTGGGAAAAGGTTTGGTTCTCCTTTTCTCTTTTTTTTGGCTCTCAAAAAAAGGGCTTGTACGAATCTAAGTCATTCTAGAAATTCGTTACAAGCTCTTTTTTCTTTTTCAACTTTTCAGAAGTTAGGTTGATTTGTTAGAATGTATCAATTCTAGACAAATTTTTATAAAAGGTTTTGTTTATAGCTGAAAAAAAGAAGGAGGAAATGGGTGATGAAAGAAGATTCCAATCATCAAAAAAAAGAGACCTCTTCCAAAAGAAAAGCTCCCACGAAACGACGAATCCGTCACAAAATGGGAGCGGCGAAAACCGAAAAATCCATTTCTAATCGTATTTTGATTTTATCGTTGTTTATCGTCGTGCTCTTTGGAGGGTTATGGATACGATTGATTGATATTCAAGCCCTTCATCACACGACCTATCTTCAAAAACAAGACGATTACACCTCCATTAAGCAATATACAAGCGCTCCCCGTGGTCAAATTTATGATGTGAAGGGCCGTGTGTTAGCGCAAACTGTTCCTGCCCATCATATTGTGTATACCATGCCAAACAATATCGATGCAGAAGACTGTATGCTTTATGCCGATCGGGTAGGGGAAGTCTTTCACTTCACTTTGGATGAATTTTCTCTTTCCGAATTAAAAGATGCCTATTTACGCTATACTAGCCAACTCGATCCAAGCGATCCCGCTTGGCAAGGGTATGATTTATTGAGCGAAGAGGAATACGCCCAATTTCAAAGCGGGTTGATGAGTGCTTCTGCTCTTCGGCAAACGCAATTGAAAAATTTAGATTATGAACGCATTGAAACCGCTGAGGAGCGCAAGCTGATCGCTTGTGCCATTTATAATCGCATGATTCAAAATGCGAGCAGTGGTCAAGCGAGTGTCATTCGCGAAGATGTGGATGATGAAGATGCAGCCTATTTGATTGAACATAAAATCGAATTTCCAGGTTTTGATGTGGATTTCAACGGCTGGAAACGCCAATATCCCTATGGTGAATCCCTTAGCGATATTTTAGGAAGCGTTTCGACCTCTACTGAAGGCTTACCAGAAACCCTTGCGGAAGAATATTTGGCTAAAGGGTATCAATACAATGCTCAAGTGGGAAAATCCGGTTTGGAATACCAATACAACGATATTTTGGCTGGAACGGAGGAGATTGCTAAAATTACCTACGATTCTAATGGCTTAGCAAAAAAGGAAATTTTGCAACCAGCGGTTAAAGGACGTGATCTTTATTTATCCATTGATATTGATCTGCAACAAACTCTAGATCAAACCCTCAAAACCACTTTGAGTCGCTATGGTGGAACGGCCAATCGTCAAAATTTCTATTCCTTATTTATGTGTATGGAAGATCCCCAAACAGGAGATGTATTGGCGATTTCCGGTTATCAAATGAATCCGACTACGCGTCAACTTTCCTATTTTGCTTCGGGTAATTACACCAATTTAGTCAATCCTGGTAGCTGTGTAAAAGGCGTATCGGTTTATATGGGACAATCGGAAGGGGTGCTCGAAGAAGGAGAAGTCATTTACGATGCTAGGCTCAATGTCGGAGGACGTGAATTGGGTTCGTTTCGCGATCACGGTCCAGTAAGCGATGTCTCGGCTTTGTCCGTTTCTTCTAATGTGTATATGTTCCATATCGCCATGCGGCTGGCGGGATTTGATTATGCGCCTGGAAAAACGTTTGAAGTTGAAGATGTGGAGGGAACCATTGAAAAAATGCGCCAATACTATTCGCTCTTTGGTCTAGGCAATGTGACAGGTATTGACGTACCAGGAGAAGTATCCGTATATTCGGCGGGGAAAAACGACGAAGGCATGATTTTAAACTATGTCATTGGTCAGCTCGATACCTATACGCCTTTACAGATGATGCAATATGCTGGAGTTATCGCTTCCAATGGCAAAATGTACCAACCCCATTTCTACCAATACGCCAAGGAAGTCAATAGCGATGAAATTTTTGATGTTCAAGAAAATTTCTTAAAAAGTGTCCTCCCCCAAGAAAATGCTTCTCATTTATCTCGAGTGCAAGAAGGCTTTGCGGCTTGTGTCGTCGATGGAAATTGTGGAACTCCTCTTCAAAAAATGTCTCATAACATGGCCGCAAAAACAGGCACAGCGGAAGTAGGCGAGTGGACCACGGCTAATTTGATTGGCTATGGTCCAGTGGAAAATCCAAGCGTGGCCTATGCTTGCAGTGCTCCCACTTCTTCGGTCAACAGTCAAAATGTCTCGGGAAATATCTGTACCACAGATGTAGTAGGGCCGGTTTTAGACAAGTATTTTGAATTGTATCCACAATAATCGAGTAAAAACAGACGAATTCACCTTCAAATAATCCAATTGAGGCCGTTTGCTTGTCTAAATTGACTCTTTGGCCATATTGAAACCAAGTAAATCGATATGCTATAATCGGTCAGGTAAATTGCAAGG
>CAZTNF010000098.1:0-6396 GCA_964615295.1 uncultured Erysipelotrichaceae bacterium
TGAAACTGCATAAGGAAAAATATGCTACAATAAAAAACAATCGAAAGAAAAGGGAAGTCGACAAAGCTATCTATAACGGATGAGGAAAATCTATAGTGGACTCCCCTTTTTTGAAAACCTCGTGGTGTCAAAATGAGATTTCCAGAGATGTTCGCCAAATCTCTTGCGTCTTTAAAAGCGTTCATGAGATAGTCTACGACCTATAAAAATTTCAAACCAAAGACGATGGCTTCACCTCGGGAAATTTGAGGAAATTAGTCTGGAATAGGCTAAGGGATATGGTACAGGAAGAGAGTGCGGATTTTCCTCTTAGGCTATCCAATCCGCTATTGATATGACCGCAATCAATAGTCGACAAAAAGAGATTGTGCAGCTAGTGCATGATGAAAAAAAGATGAGTGTCAATGCGCTTTCCGATAAAACTGGCGTTTCCACTGTTACTATTCGGAAGGATTTAAAATTTTTAGAAAATGCAGGATTAATTCGGCGAGTGCATGGCTATGCCTGCATTCCTAGTCCCGATGATATCAACAATCGCATGGATTATGCCTATGAACTCAAAGAACAAATTGCCAAATGTGCTGCGGATTTAGTGGAAGATGGCGAAACCATCATGGTGGAATCGGGGTCCTCCTGTGCGCTATTTGTGATGGAACTCGCCAAACGGAAAAAAAACGTGACGATTTTAACCAATTCCGTCTTTATTTCGGACTTCATTCGCAACGAAGATTCCATTCGCATCATTTTACTTGGGGGCGAGATTCAAAAGGATTCACGCGCCTTAGTCGGTCCCCTTTTAGAACAAACAGTAAAAAACTTTTTAGTGGATAAATTTTTCCTAGGAACAGATGGGTACACGGATGAAAACGGCTTTCGCATTGCGGACTATATGCGAGCCCAAGCCGTGCGTCAAATGGTGAAACAAGCCAGTCATGTCTATGTCTTAACCGATTCTTCCAAGTTCACCAAAAAGAGCTTGGTCAATCAACTTCCCGCCCAAGCCGTTCATATGGTGATCACCGACCAAGGAATTTCCCAAAAGATGATTGATTCACTCAATCGCTATGGTGTCCAGGTGCGGTTGAGTGATGTTCAAAAAGACTATCCTGCTTGGCCCGAAGACAAGCGACTGTAAAGACTAAAATTCATTGTAAATACAAAAGGACGAAGAACAAAACCTTGAGAAGGGATCTATTCTTCGTCCTTTTGACTTGTTAGAAAAAAGCCTGAATGCCTTGGTCTAATAAAGCCTGTTGATAGTCGACTAAATCTTCAGGGTGGAGCGCTTTGGTGTTTTCATAGGCGTACTCGCGTTGTAAAAGATGGTATTTATTCTCTCCCATTTGATGAAAGGGCAGCAGCTGAATGGTATCTAATCCCACTTCCTTCAATAAGTTGGCGACTCCTTGAGCATCCTCTAAGGAATCGTTAAAGTTTGGAATCACAGGAATACGGGGCAAAATTTCAATTCCTTGTTGGTGAGCCCATTTTAAATTTTGAAGGATTTGCTCATTGCGAACGCCTGTTTTAGCTTGATGAACTTCGGGATGGTAGTGCTTTACATCAAAGAGCAACAAATCAAATAAAGGGGCAAGCTCTTGAAAGATGGAAGAGGAAACAAACCCTGTCGTTTCAATAGCCACATGAATGCCATACTGCTTCAAAGCAAGAGCAATGGCTTTAGCCGCTTCGGGCTGAATCATGCCTTCTCCTCCAGAAATGGTGACTCCTCCTTGAGATTGTTCGTAAAAATCATAATCTTGAAGGCATAAAGCCACGATGTCTTCAATGGCTCTTTGCTCCCCTTCCGTTTTCATCGCTTTGGTTGGGCAAACCTTGGTGCAAGCTAAACAATCCGTACACTTTCTTAAATCCCGCACAATCTGATCATTTTCAAGATGTAAAGCTTGATGCGAACAAGCCTGTAGGCACGCTTGGCACTGAATACACTTTTTGGAGTCGTATATGGGTTCGATGTGGATCTTTTGCGATTCGGGATTGGCACACCAAGCACAGCGCAAGGGACATCCTTTTAAGAATATCGTGGTGCGAATGCCTGGACCATCATGGAGCGAAAATTTTTGGATATTAAAGGTTGTAGCGTGCATAATTTTTTCCTTTCTTCTCTGTTAGTATTTTGAGCCGCTTAGGCTTTTTTTATTTGTAAAGATGACTCTAGTGTAGCAAAGAAGGATAAGTTTAGATAGCTCTTTTGTTTCAAATGAAAGTAAAAATATTTCTTTTTGAAGATTTTCAATGTTTCATATTGACGGATATGGGAAGTTTGGTAGACTAAAGATGTAACAAGAAAGGAAAAAACATTTCAAACGGAAGATATAAAATAAAAAAAGAAAGATCTGAAAGTCTTTCGCTTCGAGATGTTCAATTATAAAGATGAAAAATGTAGACCATTTCGGTGAGCTAAGCGCGCGTATGGAAAAATACCGTACAGACGTTTTAAACAAGGCTCCTTACATCGATGCCCAGCGCGCCTTGCTTTGTACTAAAGCCTATAAAGAACACCTCAACTCCCCTGTGGTGATCAAACGCGCCAAGATGCTTGAAACCATTTTGGACAATATGACTATTTACATTGAAGACGAATCGCGTCTAGCTGGCAATCAAGCTAGCGCCAATCGCAACGCGCCAGTATTTCCCGAATATACGTTGGATTTCGTCTTGAAGGAACTCGATTTGTTTGATCAGCGCGATGGCGATGTCTTTCAAATCACAGAAGAAACCAAAGAACAAATTCGTTCTATCGCTCCCTTTTGGGAGGGCAAGACCCTTCGCGCCAAAGGCATGGAAATGTTACCCGATGAAGTGCAAGTGTATATGGAAACAGGTTTATTTGGCATGGAGGGCAAACTCAATGCAGGAGATGCTCACTTAGCGGTGGATCTTCCTACTCTTTTACAAACGGGTTTAAAGGGGTTTTATCAACGCGCCAAACAAAAACGAGAGGAACTCGACTTATGTCAGCCAGAATCCATCTCGAAATATCATTTTTACAAAGCCGTGGAAATCGTTTGTTTAGCCGTAAAACGCTTTGCTAAACGCTATGCTAACTTAGCTCAAGAGTTAGCTCAAGAAACAAGTAATCCCCTACGCAAAGAAGAACTTTTAGAAATGGCGCGGATCTTGCGCAAAGTGCCTTGGGAAGCCCCTGATTCTTTCCACGAAGCTCTTCAAGCTGTATGGCTCATCCAAGTTGTGTTGCAAATTGAATCCAACGGTCACTCTCTTTCGTTTGGACGCTTTGATCAATATATGAATCCTTTCTACATCCAAGATTTAGAAAATGGTCTCATCGATGAAGAAGAAGCCCTCGATCTTTTGGCCAATCTTTGGATCAAAACCCAAACCATCAATAAAGTGCGTTCGCAATCCCACACCTTCTCTTCAGCAGGAAGTCCGATGTATCAAAACGTGACCGTGGGTGGACAAACGCCTCAGGGACAAGATGCAGTCAACGAGATGAGCTATTTGGTTTTAAAATCTGTAGCCCGTGTTCGTTTGCCTCAACCAAATCTCACCGTTCGCTACCATGCCAATCTTCCCTTGAATTTTATGAAAGAAGCCATTGAAGTCATGCGTTTAGGAACAGGAATGCCTGCCTTCAATAACGATGAAATCATTATTCCTTCCTTCATAAATTGGGGAGTGAAAAAAGAAGATGCCTATAACTACTCAGCCATTGGATGCGTTGAAACGGCCGTTCCTGGAAAATGGGGATATCGTTGCACTGGCATGTCCTATATCAACTTTCCCCGTTTGCTTCTTGTGGCCATGAACAATGGCATTGACCAAACGACCCAAAAACGATTTGCCTCTGAAGTGGGACATTTCGAAGATATGGAAACCTATGACGATTTAAAAAAGGCTATCGATCAAGTGATGATAGAACTTACTCGAGCCAGTGTCATCACGGAAAACGCCATTGACTTAGCCTCAGAAAAAGAGGTTCCTGATGTTCTCTGCTCCGCTTTAACCCAAGATTGCATCGGACGCGGAAAGACCATTAAAGAAGGCGGCGCCGTATACGATTTCATTTCAGGTTTACAAGTGGGAATTGCCAACATGGCCGATTCCTTAGCCGCCATAAAAAAATTAGTCTATGACGAGCAAAAGATTAGTCGTCAAGAGTTGATGGACGCTTTACATCAAAACTTTGAAGGACAGAAAAACCAAGCTATTTGGCAACTGCTCATCGAGGATGCGCCAAAATATGGCAATGACCAAGACGAAGTCGATCGTTTGGTCATCGATGTCTATGACACCTACATTAAAGAAATCGAAAAATATCCCAATACGCGTTATGGTCGTGGACCCATTGGAGGTATTCGTTATGCAGGAACTTCCTCTATTTCCGCTAACGTCGGTCAAGGCTTTGGCACCATGGCTACTCCAGATGGACGCTTAGCCAAAGAACCTTTAGCTGAAGGATGCTCTCCAAGCCATGCGATGGACAAGCAAGGCCCAACGGCTGTTTTCAAGTCTGTATCGAAACTGCCAACCGATAAGATTACAGGTGGAGTCTTATTGAACCAAAAAGTAACCCCTGCTTTGTTAGCAACTCCTGAAAATCGAATGAAGCTTGAGATGTTGATTCGAACTTTCTTCAATCGCCTCCATGGCTATCACGTGCAATACAACGTCGTGGACAAAGAAACGCTTCTCGATGCCCAACGTCATCCTGAAAATCACCAAGACCTCATCGTACGTGTTGCAGGCTACTCCGCTTTCTTCAATGTTCTCTCTAAAGCGACCCAAGACGACATCATTGGGCGCACGGAACAAAATTTATAAAACGATAAATCAGTCTTTTAATCATTTGATCCTTCAAGCTAAAAGCCAATGATCTTGCTTGAAGAATCGAGAAAGGATTTCTTCCGATGGAACTCATCTTAGATACGAGCAATCTTGAAGCCATTCAAGAACTCAATGACCTTTTGACGATTACAGGGGTAACCACTAATCCCACTATTATTACCAAGTCAGGTAAAGACCCTAAAGAACTCATTCCTCAAATTGATGCTCTTTTGAGTCCTGATCAATTATTATTTGTTCAAGTCATCTCTAAAGATTTTGAAGGGATTATGAAAGAAGCTCGAGAAATCGCCGCCTTGCGTCCCAAAAATTCGTATGTCAAAATTCCAGTAACACATGAAGGATTAAAAGCTATCAAACAGGCTAAAAAGGAAGGGATTGGCGTTTTAGCTACAGCTATTTATAGTCCAGAACAAGCCTATTTGGCGGCTATGAATGGAGCCGATTATTTAGCCCCTTATGTCAATCGAATGGATAATTATGGCGATGGAGTTCAAGCCGTTAAGGATTTAATCGAGATGTTACGGGTACATAACCTTCCGGCTAAAGTGGTAGCGGCTTCTTTTAAAAACACGCATCAAGTTCATGAATTGATCAAAGCTGGCATTCCCGCTTGCACTATTCCTCATGAAGTGGTGTATCAAATGATCGATCATCCCGGAACGAACATTGCGGTAGACGAATTTTGTGAAAATTGGGATAAAGCCTATCATCGTTCCACCCTGTTTTAAAAGAAAAGCCTTGGTTTAGAATTGATTCTATCTTTGAGAAGATCATTTTCTAAATCAAGGCTTTTTTTGCTTCAAGAAGAAAAAAAGATGCTCAAAAAGAGCATCTAAAAGAAGAGAGAATCTTCTTACTATTCAGTGAAGGTTTAGCGATAAAAACCAGAGCGCAAAACACATTGTTTTAGATAGTCCATTTCTCTTTGGGTTTTGGCTAGAGCATGAATATATAAGAAATTTTCATCATCGCGAATTACCGCATCAAGGTTGTAGGACTCGTCGACTTGGTATTCATACATCCAAATCACATTGCCATCTTCAGTAGAAGTGGGTTTTTGATCCATCACGAGAGAGTAATTAGGCAAAATGGAGGGCTGCTTGGAAGCCTGGATCAGCCAGGTCCATGCCTGATCATCCGTGTAGGGAGCCATTAAAAAGACAGACTGTGTGACAGGGTCGTAGCTTCTTTCGGCCGTGCCCGGAGCAACGACTCTGACATCTTCAAAAATGTGATAGACTTCGCGTGTCCGATATTGAACAGCTTCCTGATCCATCTCGATAGCACCCTTCAATTTGTTCTCCCGATGAAGGAGTTTAGTGAGCTCATCGTATGTCTTCAAAGGCAACGGGAGCGTTGGATCAAGGCGGAAGGCGATTTCCAAATCATCGCAAATTTCATCAGCGATTTTTTCGGTTTGGTCATTCATCGCCGCAAACTCGCCATGCCCTTCTTTGGCAAGAAGAGTCAAAGCACTGTTGCGATAAAAGCGGC
This sequence comes from uncultured Erysipelotrichaceae bacterium, assembly GCA_964615295.1. Lineage (GTDB taxonomy): Bacteria > Bacillota_I > Bacilli_A > Erysipelotrichales > Erysipelotrichaceae > Allobaculum. The sequence continues at coordinate 6,328 of CAZTNF010000098.1, forward strand.
CATCTCGATCCCAGTCATTCCAAATGTAGAAATGGTCCATTAGGTCTTCTAAAGGCTTATTACGGAATT
>CAZTNF010000099.1:0-6363 GCA_964615295.1 uncultured Erysipelotrichaceae bacterium
GAAGGTATTTCCGAAATGGGGCGTCGGGCTGGTTTAGATTTTCGCTATGCCAACACGCGTTATACCAATACTTTTGATGCCCATCGCCTTCATAAACTAGCCCAAAAAGAATATCCTGACTTAGTCGAAGCTTTAAATCATGCTCTGTATAAAGCCTACTTTACGGATGGAAAAGAACTCGCAAATCATGATGTATTGCTCGAAGTTGCTAAAGAAATCGGGTTAGATCCAGATCGTGTACAACAGGTTTTAGAAAGCGATGAATTTGCCCAAGATGTCCGCAAGGATGAAACTCAAGCTTCTATAGCCGGAGTTCATGCGGTTCCTTTTTTCAAAATTGGAAATCAAATCGTAAACGGTGCCGCTGCTCCTGGAGATTTAGCGAAAGTTTTATTGAGTGAAGCGGCCAAAACAGAGCAACAAGCCCTCGCTGGAGCTTCTTGTTCTATTAATGGATGTGAAATTTAAATGGCTCAAATTTATCAACTTCCTGTAGCCGATGTGTTTCAGGAAAATTGTTACCTCTATGGCGATCCTCAAACGCGTCATGCTGTTTTGATTGATCCAGGAGCTCAGCCTGACAAGATTAAAGCTTGGGTCGATCAAAATGGTTGGACGATCGATCGCATTCTTCTGACGCATGGCCACTTTGATCATACTGGTGCGGTTAATGCTTTACGGGAAATTTGGGATATCCCTGTTTATGCTAAAGATGATATGTACTTGTTGGATCCCTATCTCAATCTTTCCGAGGCCAACAACCGCTATGTAGTGGTGAAAAACGCTCACCATTTCCAGGAAGGCGAGAATGTATTGCCTGATACTATGTCCGGGAGCTTACAAGTCATTTCGACTCCCGGTCACACACCTGATTCTGTCACTTTTTATGATCCAGATAGTCATGTAGCGTTTGTGGGCGATGCCATGTTTCAAGGTCAACCTGGAATTTGGAATTTTCCAGGGGGAAATCGTGAAGAACTTTTAAACTCGATTCTTATGAAACTTTTGACCTTACCAGACAATACGCTTTTGTTATCCGGCCATTCGGCTCCTACCACGCCACAAGTAGAGCGTTCCCACTACAAATATTAAATAGTAGAAAAAAAAGCAGTGATGCAAGACAACTAGTCTATCCATCACTGCTTTTACTTTATAGATTGAATTGCACATTTAAAACTTTCTAATCCTCATGCCACTCTAAAAGAGCTTTGACATTGGATCGATTTACCGTATCTTGATGGGCTAGAGAATTGCGTGAGTCGGCTCCCAAATTCAGTAAATCGATATCATTTTGAGAATACTCAATATGAAGTATCTCTACTCCTTCATCAGAAAACCACCTAGGATCCTTGACCAAACTATTTAGGATTCCGATTTCAATGCCCATAGGAGGAACAATCCATTTATTCGTCTCTGAGTGTCTTCTAGGAGGAAGGCGAGAGTATTCCTCTTTATATTTAAAAATAATGTGTTGTCGAATTTTCTCTATAATTGGGAAAAGATGACTGACCTGGTTTTTCCAACAAATTTCTTTAATTTGGTTTGAATCCCAGTTTACTTTAGAAAATATTTTTTCTGGAGGGAAATTTTGTAGTACCATTTGGTACCACTTGTCAGGAACTTTAAATAATGTTCGTGGCTGGGCTAAAAGCTCACTACACAATTCGGGATTTCCATCCGATAAGTCAGCGGCTAAATCAGCTAGATAATAAATAAACTTATCCTTGATGGCATATTTGGAAGAATAAAGCTTTTTTTCTAAAAATAATGTTGCAAAAACGTGAAGGGTAAAATTATTTAAATAATCCATGGTGGAGGTGAAGACGGTTTTTTCTTTGAACAAAACTTTTAGAGCATGATATGCTTCTGTTTTTTTGAGGGATGAATCCAATTCCAGCACAAAACGACAGATGGGAAACTCTCGATGGGAGATTACTTTTTGACGCTCTTTCGTATAGAAATGAATAAAATTCATCCAAGCTGTTAATTGAGTCTCACAATCTAGGCATTTTATCCAAATAAGTTTTTGATGAAGTGGTGTCTCTAAAGATTGCCCCAAAAAAGTTGGATAATCATTAAAAGGGCGAAACTGTCGCTTTCGAGATTCCGATTCAAAGCGCTCAAAAAGATATTTCCCAGGATCCGAAATATTTTCGGCTCTATGGTCTATGGAAAGATACATCTGATTTTCTCCATCTTCTCGAAAGGGCTGACAGATGATCTGTTTGAATTCATGGGGCCACGGAATTCTTTGAGCGTCATCAATCACAACTAATTTTGATTGGGTTAGGGAATTTATGATTAACTCAACCGTTTCTTTAGGTTTAGGAACGGCTTCCCACCACAAATAAATGATATCCTTGTTCATAAAAAGCCTTTCTTAGAGTAAAGGAAGATCTGCGAAGACCAAAATTTGATTTTCTAAATCTTGAAGAGATCCTAGCATTTGTCGGAAGGAATATCGAGCAAAAGCATATTGAGAAGCCACACTCGGAATCTTAATTTCTTGAAGAATATTTAAATCACACATTTCGAGCAATAGGGCTTCTAGTTTTCGGCGAGAAAGTTGGGTGATACGCGAAATCGTCCACTCCTGCGCTAAATTAACTATCTCCTCTTGACTAAAGGCCACTCTTTCCGAATTGGTCGCAATTAAATAAGCCAACAATGTCGCTAAAATTCGGTAAAATGAATAAACTTGGGAACCTGTATCTAAATCGATTGTACTAATAAAATTTTGTGCAATCTCATCTTGTAATTGCCGATTCGCTAGTACCTTTTGAATCAGCGTTTCTTTTAAGGAATAGGGGGGTGTGTTTGAAAATTCATATCCACCATAGTCTTTGCGTTGTAACGTATCAACAAGGATTTTCCCAAATTTTTGAATCATACCAGGGAAATAATTAGTCGCATCAAAAATGCTTGTTTCAAGAATGTCGGTAGTTTCCCCCTCTTCAAAAGAGAAACCTAAATAGGACAACGGAAGCTCAAAAAGTTTTTTCGCTTCTTCAAAATTAAAAGGCTTCACCACTAGGCTGCTTAATTTAACAAAAGGGCTATTATCCGCTAAAGCATTTCTATGAAAGCGTTCCGTTTCATGAAGTCCACACAAGACAAATTTAAAGCGACCATGAAACAAACCTTGAAGCGAAGTCAAAAGGCTAATGATTCGATATTCATCTTTGCTACAAGACTCGATAAATTTATCGGCTTCATCAATCATCAGAAGCAAGTATTTTATCCGCCCATCTTTATTTTCGGGAATGGATAAACGATCTTGTAAAACGTTGTAAATTTCATCCCACGTTAGATTAGGAGTATCGCTAGGAACGAGTTTATATTGGCGGAGTTTTCCACTCAGCAATTCCGCTACGCCTTTATAATCATTTTTATCGGCAGGAATGACCATAGCCATCTTTCCTTGGGATGGATCATGAACTTCCTTATGAGCTTGATACAAAAGAGCGGTTTTTCCGAGTTGTCTTCCCCCATATAAAAGATTGATTCCCTGAGGATCTTGAATTTGATGCAACTCATCCTCACGTCCGATAAACATTTCTGGACGTAAATTGGCCGCATTAGGAGTAAAGGGATTAATGGAACTAAGGGGTGTGGTTAAAGCGATAAGCATTTGGTTGACCACATTTCGATTTCCATAGCGAAGCAAATAGAATAGTCCTACCTGATCTAAAATGATACAAGGAGAAACTTGATGGTCTTGTTTCATCTCATAAGCTAATTTTCTTCTCTCTGAAATATTTAAAATTCCATCATATAAAACAAACACTGGAGTAGAAGTCTCTAAGTCTTTAACCTTTTGAAAAATTCGATTTACAGAACAATATTCAGGAAGGCAATAAATATACAGCCCTTCATAATCTAGATCTGAACCAAAGTGACTAATCGGATGCTTATAGCCACTTCGTCTTCTGTTCGATCTCATGTCAGTTTTAATGTAAAAAATAGACTCTTTTAGAGCTAAAGAAGGAAAGTCTTGAGAAGATTTTTCCTTAATCTCCTTTAATTTTGGGAAACCCAAATTGGAAAGGAGACTTTGAATGTTTGTAGTTTCCGTTTTTGTTGAAGCTCTTGGCCAATTCGTAATCAATGCCTCAGCCCACTTATAGTCTTCTTCAGATAGAGAAGAATCTTTTGAAAATACATCAGAAAGAGATTCAATAGGAAGACTTCTACAGAGAAGAGAGTAGTTATCTATAAAATTTTGGAAGTAATGGTTTTGGAAAGACTCCACTACAATATGACGATCAGCCCCAATGCGTGTAAGGACATCTTCGGCAGCGGTAAAGTTGCGCTTGGAAAGAAAATTATAAAATTGATCCCACTCTTGAGCAAATTCATCCTTTTCTGGAAAACTTTCTTTTAAGAATTGAGCTTTTTCTAAGATATGTTGTTTTCGTTTTTCTCCACCAGATTGAATATATTGGGTCAAACCTTTCAAGCGTTTAAATAACCATCCATAATTCAAGGTCTTGTCGCTTTCCTTTTTCCAATTTTCGATGCGTTTCAACAGTTCGTCTGGTGTAGGTTCTGGATCTAAACGCCCATACATTTGAGAAAGACTGAGAATTTCATTAAATGTCTTCAATTCCATTTCAATTGAACTTTTTAAATAGCCATATTGAGAAAGCACAATGGGATCGGAAGAAAAAGAAAGGGGAATATTCTTCTCCTTGGCATAGTCTAGAACACGTAAAGCTGAGCCATAATTGTCCTCTTTGTTTGAGACCATCTTAGAGAGTCGTATTGACCAGTCAAAGTCTACAAAAGAAGAATAGTGTAAAGCATTTTGACAGTGACGAAGAACTCGTTTTGGAGCCGAAAGACTAGGAATGTCCTTGGGAGAATCGAGGACAGGAAGGAACTGTGAATCCAAGAGCACTTCGTCATCGGTTAAAAAATCAATGAAGAAATATTTATTAGAGGAAAGAGAATTTTGATTTCCACTTAAATGTTCTTGGATTTCTTCTAAAGTTTTTTGTAATAGAGGTTCATAAACGAGAGATTCTTCATCCAAAAAATTCGATGAAGTAATGCTGGGCAACAGCGTTTTGATTTCCTCCACTAAAGATTGAACTTGTGAATTGATCTTCTGTTTAGAGAAAGAAATAGGCGAAGAGGGCTGATTTATAGAGCTTAAACAAAGTCGAACAGCTTCTTCCACTAAATTCATAACCGTTTTGCGTTCTGGATTATGGAAATACTGATCAAGCTGGTTTTTATTTTTATCCGAGTGACCTGGCTTACGAGATAAAGTTATTTTTCCTTTTTCCCATGCTTTATCAATGTACTCATTCAATTTGATAAGATGAATATCATTTTCAAGCGATGAATCCTTTAAGAAATGAGTTTGGATATAGGTTTTAATCTCTTTGCGATTCGTGCAATTTCCTTCTTTTAAGGCTTTTACATAAGAGTATAGAGGAGATGTATGGCCTAAAACTTCCTTTAACACTTCAAATGGGCCTTCACGATAGCGCTGAAAACGACTAGAAGTCGATTCCAACTCTTCCAAAAAATGGTTATATTTATCATTCCAATCCGATTCTGAATTTTCTTCTTGTATTTTCCAATCGGTGATTAAGCCTAATCCTATTTTTTCCGCTTGTGCACATTGGATAAATACATTCATAAGCTCATTAGTCTTTTGAGACCAATCCATTTGGCTAAGGGAAATAGAGTAATTAAGTTGATTGAGTGAAGAAATTTCTTGAGCTGAACATAAAAAAGTAGCGCGTAAAAGAAGAGCCCAATGAAGTGGATTACTTCCCTCGAATTGGTAATCTAAGTCTTCTAGGATTTTATCTAGCGTTTTTTCTTCTTTGAATGGATCATTTAAGAGCCAAGATACTAAGCTCGCCTTCTTCTGAATTTCTTTTGAATCGAAACTATGCAGATAAGCCGAAGCCTCTGGAAACTTTTTATGAGAGAAAAGAAATTTTAGGACATCGCTATCCAAAATATCTTCTTCTCGGTTAAGAAGGCCTTTTTCATTGAGAAGAGCTAAAAAAACTTCTTGATCGGCCGTTAAAGCCGTTTCAGTGAAATCAGATCCTAAGTCTGATTTTTGATTATATCCTTCAAAAATTTTGGATCCCAAATTCTTTTCTGGAAAAAACTTAAGCCATTGTTCTCGAATGAGAGTATCGCGAATAGACTCGGCTTTTTCTAAATCGTTTTCTATTTTTGCTTTGTAGAGCATTCGATCGATTTCTTTCCACTTCTCTTTATCATAGAGAGGAGTGGACGAATCTTCCGATAGCTCTATTTCCTCATCATTTTCAAGCTCATCTGCTTCATCCTTGAATTCTGCTTCATCCTTGAATTCTGCTTCATCCTTGAATT
>CAZTNF010000100.1:0-6359 GCA_964615295.1 uncultured Erysipelotrichaceae bacterium
TCGAGAATCAAGCATTCGCAATGTGCTACGAGGTAAGGACGATTGGCTGTTTTATCAAGAAACCCTCGATAACTTTACGGGCCTCAATCGCTTAAGTGATCGCCAAATTTACAACATCGTTCACAATTTACAGCTCATTCAATATTCGATTACTTCCCAAGGATCTCACTTTTTGGTCACCATCGTGCCCAATAAAAATACCGTTTATCCCCAACAGATGAAAGACCGCTACTTAGAAACAGAGGATAAGGATATCGATCGCTTGATGAATGCTTTAGCTCAAGGAGGGATCCCTTGTGTAGATTTGAAAACGCCTTTGTTAAACGATGAGCGTACCTTATATTTTCACAAAGATTCCCATTGGACAAACCAAGGGGCCTTAGTAGGCTACAATGCCCTCATGGATGCTATGGGCATTGAGCACAATGATTTATCTACCTTTACCCCCACCCCTACTCCAACTCATGAATCCGATTTGGACACTATGCTCAATCCCGAAAGTTCCACTCCTGAAGTTGACTACGATTATAGCCAAGCCTTTTCGTTTCAGGTAGATAATGAGATTGTGGATTTCATGGACAACTGGATTGAAACCTCAAACCCAGCGGGTTCAGGCACGCTTTTGATGTTTCGCGATTCCTTTGGCGAAGCGCTTGCTCCTTTTTTTGCCAATCATTTTGCCAAAGGTTACTTCTCGCGCTTAACTCCTTATAACTTGATTCAAATCGAGGCTTTAAAGCCTCAATGGGTGATTATCGAACGCGCTGAGCGGCGCATGAGTGCTTTTCAAGAACAAGCCGCGATTATGAAAATGCCCGTGGTATCAAACATGACCTATACCCTAGCCAAGGATGTGGAAGAAAAAGAACAAGCGCTCAAGCAAACAGGCCAGATTCCTAAGGAAGCGACTGCTCAGGATTCATCTATTTTAAATTTGCGCAATGCAGAGGGATGGATGTATATCTCAGGCACCATTCCTGATCTTAATCAAGAGAGCGATATCTACATTGAAACCACTTGGCCAAATGGGCAGACGTATACCTATCCCGTCTTTTATTTAGAGAATGGCTATGGGGTGTATTTAATGAAAGATTATTTACCCAAAGAGACCATCGTCAAAACCCTCGTCAAGACTGGTCAAGAGGTTTTATGCTTAGATATGCAAACTGTTCTTGAATAAGTACGAAAAATTTGTCAAAATAGGCTTTCAAAAGCTCAAAAGGTATGTAAAGCCCATTTGGGCTTGGAAAGGATTTTTGAAATGAATACTCCCACCAAACGATTGTTGTCGGGGCTGTTAGTGGCTGGATTTGTCTTCGCCGGATGCTCTTCTAAGGAAGACAAGAGCAGTAGCCAAGCTTCTTCTTCGATTAGTACAGTGGTCAAAGAAAATTTAGTCTTTGGAACCCCGACTAGCCAAGCCTTACGGGTGATTTTCACCAACAATACAGGGCTTGATATTGACTCCATTAAATTGGTTCCCATTGAAAGCGATGAAAATGTTACTTCTCCAGAGCTTATGCCTACCAATGCTCAATGGAAAAGCGGCGAACAAGCGGATTTATATGTCCAAAGTGGAGATAAGGCCCTTGGGATGTCCTTGGAAATTCAAGCTAAAAAAGATGGAGAAACACTGACCTATACGATGCCTGTATTTCCAACTGCAGCGTTATTTGAAGCAGCTATGATGGTTCAGGATTCTAGAGCTTCAAGCACCTCAAGTACTTCTTCTAAGGCTTCTACTTCAAGTACCTCAAGTACGACAAGTAGCCAAAGCTCTTCACGCACTACGCTCACTTTGCAAAGTATTTTGAAACTCGAAGATGACGAACTAGTGATGACTTGGCGGCAAGATGGTCAAACGATGTCTTCCCAAGATTATGAAGCACCCGTTTCTGTGGAAGAAGAGATCGTGGTTGATGAAACGACCGACCAATCCGTGGAATCACAACCCCAAGAACCAGATCAAACGACACCTACAGTGGAAACGCCAACGGATACGCAACCTGTAGTGGAAACCCCAACCGTCCAAGAACCAACGTATGGGGAAAATGATTATTATTATGATGAACCCATCTATATTCCACCTACAACTGATGTTCCCAGCACAACTCCATCTTCTCCCGCTGTGGATCCTACCTATGGAACACCTATTGTCAATCCCACAGAAGCACCCAGTACGCCTACTTCTCCTAGCTCGGGTGACACCACAATAACGACACCATCTGTTCCAGATCAAGGTGGCGAAAATTGCGTCAATCCTGGAGATTTGATTTTAAATACAGAAAGTCATTTTATAGCCTAGCCTTGCTAGGCTTTTTCTTTTGGTTAAAAAAGGCATGGAGTCTTTCCATGCCTTTGCTCTAATAGCCTAAATCTTCGTTCACCAAAAGAACTTCATAGTTTGCGCCATTGCTTGGCTTTTCCCAAAGTACTAAGAGTCCACGGCAAATCCGTTCAGGGCTTTTACAGTCATAACATCGATCTCCTTTTAGAGCACAAGGCGTCTTTACGCCAACGCGTTTGGCGTTTAAAGGGGCAGCCACATTGCGAGCGCGATATAAAGCTTTCTCATAATCGCTCGCCAATTTATTTTGGCCTACCACTAAATACACTTGATCATGACCATAGAGAAGAGAAGACAAACGATTGCAAGTGCCATCGATGTTGATGATTTCACCAGTTTCGGCTAAGCCATTGACTGAAGAGATATAAACCTCGGCTTGATGAGCCGCTTTTCGGATATCATTTGGATTTTTTCCTTGAGGGGTTCGATTATGCCAAAACACGGTGTTATGGTCTTGCAAAGCTTCCATAAGGCCCATTTGCGCTAAGGTAACCGATCCACCAAAACCTACCGTTTTTTGATCAATTTGATCATTCAAATATTTTGTCGCTTCCTGCGCCGTTTTAAATGTATGGACGGTATAGCCGCGAGCTATTAAGTTTTTTTCAACAGTCGAAAAGTCCATAAAAATTTCCTTTCTCTTTTTTCTAAATATGACTGTAACCAAATAGGGGCCAAAGAAAAACCACAAAAAAAGCTCCTTTCTCTTTGGAGCTTTTAAAAGGAGTCGACTTTACTTGGATTTATTGCGAGAGGATGAAGTTTTAACGTGTTGAATATGGGGCGTTTTGGTGGCCTCTTCAGAAGTGGGGAACTCGTCTTCGGCATCAGCCGATTTGAGTTCGCGTTCAATCAACAGTACCATACAGGCTTTGATTACGATCAATAAGAACACTTCCGTAATATCAAGCAAAGAGGTCGCCGTAACTGTCCGCAAAATTTCGGCTCCAAGTTTAAAACTTAATCCGATGGATTGGCCATGCAACAAGTAAATGCGAGCATACCGATCATGTCGAAAAAGCTTTACGAAAGCCATAACGGTAGAATAGACAATTAAAGCAATGGAAAGAAGTTCTAAAACATACATCGCCACCGCCGCTATGTCTACCGTCAATTCATGTAAAAGCTTCGTTGTCGCTGACATATAGGCTTCTTCTTTTAAAATAGTCAGCATCATTTGAGAATACATGACAACTCTCCTTTACCATTTTTGAAAAATATGGGAAAAAATGGTTTTGTTGCTTCAAGCCTACCGGAAATAGAGCGCAATGGAGCCTTATTTGCCCAAACAGAAGCGGGAAAATAAAGTGTCGAGAAGATCATCTCGATGGACTTCTCCTAAAATCTCTTTGAGATGATCATGGCTGGCCATCAAGTCCATTTCGATTAAATCGGGTTCAACACCTAGCTCCATGGCTTTTGTAGCATTTAATAAGTCGTTGCGTGCTTGTTGCAACAGACCGATTTGGCGTTCATTGGAAAGCCTTGGCTGCCACACTAGTCCATCCGCATCAAAGAGATCTTCGAGCGCTTGTTCCAAAGGAGCAATGTCGTGGTCTTTGGCGCTAATGGAAATGAGCCGTTCTTGGGCATTGTCTTGAAGAGGCAACGATTGTAAAGAGAAAGCTTCAGGTAAATCTTGCTTATTGATCAACACGATGCGCTTTTTATCCTTAGTCTGTTCCAATAAATCGTAATCTTGTTGGTCAAGAGGTTGAGAGCCATCCAAAACCAAGAGAATTAAGTCGGCTTTTTCCATAGATTGGCGGCTTTTTTCAATGCCAATTTGTTCAATTTGATCGGCTCCTTGGCGAATTCCCGCTGTATCCACTAAATTAAGCGCAAAGGAACCCACCAACAAACGCCCCTCTACCAAATCACGCGTTGTGCCAGCGATGTCTGTGACGATGGCCTTTTCTTCATGCAACAAAGCATTTAAAAGGGAGCTTTTACCCACATTAGGACGGCCGATGATGACCGTTTGAATGCCATCTTGTAAGGCGACTCCTTTTTTCGAGCAAGCTAAAAGCGCATCCATTTGATCAAGAAGCCCCTTTGAGCGCGGTAAGAGGGTTTGAGCGGTCAATTGCTCGGCATCTTCATATTCTGGATAATCGACATTGACTTCGATGTTGGCGATTAAATTCATCAATTCATCGATTAGAGGTTCTAAGAGTTTGCGGATCTCCCCTCGAATGGAATCCATGGCTTGGCGGCGCGCTCCTTCATTGGAGGCTTCAATCATATCCTCAACTGCTTCTGCTTGGGATAAATCAATGCGTCCATTTAAAAAGGCTCGTTGGGTGAATTCCCCAGGATTGGCTAAGCGAGCCCCTAAAGAAAGAGCGCGTTGTAAAACTTGGCGCGCCACATAGGGACCGCCATGGGCATTGATTTCGACTACATCTTCACAAGTGTAGGATTTTGGAGCCCGAAAGACGCTGATCAAGACTTCATCGATGAAAGCTTGGTCTTGATCTACAATAAAGCCATATTGAATAGTATGGCTTTTTTGATCGGCTACATTTCGCGTGCACATTTGATCCACAATGGAAAGCGCATCGGGACCAGAAAGGCGAATAATGGAAATCGCCGAAGCCGCAAGCGGCGTAGCAATCGCCGCAATAGTATCCTGTTTAAACGCAAAGAAAAAAGAGAGGTCAAAAACACCCACCTCTTGTAATCTCTTTTAACGCTTTTGATTGTTCACATGATGGCGCAAAGATCATGCAGGGAATTCCCTTCTTGTACTTTCATACAAGCACAGACTATATCTTCACCTTGGCTAAAAAAAGAAAGGGATTCTAGCCGAAGGGCTGCCCGCTTGGAAATGGCTTCATTTCTACTCCCTGAGGGATAGTCGTTGAACCTTCTTCTCTTCGAAGCTTGGCTGCTGATTGCCCATTGTTCCATCCAACTGCTTGTTTCTGCTGACGCGACAATCACAAAGCCTCTGTTTCAAAGCCTTGTTGTTGTGAGTTGGCTTTAGGGGGTTCCAGCAATTCGAGCAGTGCATTCTCGTCAATTTCTTGGCGAGTGGACCTCTTGGCTTGGCGGCACAAACCAAGAATTAATCAAACAAAATTAGTTCACCCTTTCTAAATAATATTTATCTTTATTTTTATCTTTTGGGAAAATGATCCCTTTTAATCTTGCAATGGAGGAAGAGAAAAAATGCCTATGAAACACTACACCAATCAGGATGTGCTGGCGATAAGCGGCGCTTTTCAAAACGGCGATGTGCTCGCCTTTCCAACCGATACCGTTTATGGCGTAGGCGTGTTGTATGGAAACAAAGAAGCCTTAGAGCGCTTAAAAGCCATGAAGCATCGTGACAAAGACAAGCCCATTCCCATGATGTGCAGAGATCTCGATCAAGTTCAAGATCTCATCATCCCTTTGAGTCCCATGGTCAAATCCATGGCCAGGGCATTTTGGCCAGGCCCCTTAACGCTCATTGTGGCCTTAAAGCCGGAAGTGGATCGCTTTTACACGAATGGCAAAGACACCATTGCCCTACGCATTCCCAATGAACCCATATTGCTTTCGATTTTAGAACAACTTCCAGCTCCTTTGATGGTGTCTTCCGCCAATCTATCCGGACAACCAGCGGCCTTAACTCAAGAGCAAGCCATCGAAATGCTTCCAGACTTGGATGGCATTTTAGAGGGAGAGTGCAAAGAGGGACAAGCCTCGACTATTGTCGATTGCACCCAAGAAACGCCTCACATCTTGCGTAAGGGACCGATCTCTCTTGAACAAATCCAAGCCATCACTTTTCAAAAAGAATCCACGAATTTAAAAAAAGTATAAAAGACCTTCTCTTTTGGCTCTTTTATATTCCAGTTAGGAGTAAAAAGCAATAAATCTTAAATTCAAAGAATTACTAATAGTTCAAGAGGCTCAAGACCTTCGAAACCATCCAAACCGGAAGAACCTGCTGCTCCAACTACTCCTGTAGTAGGCCCTCCTACTTCGATGTATCGTCTTTATAACCGCTTGACTGGTGAAC
>CAZTNF010000101.1:0-6338 GCA_964615295.1 uncultured Erysipelotrichaceae bacterium
CCTTCTTTCTAAAAAAGTCTCCTTATTCCATAAGCGAATACCTCACAACAGAGGATATTTCGGCTTGTCTTTAGTATAATGAGAAATTTTGAAAACACCTTGTTTGACACTAAAAAAGCGCCTCTTGAATCAAGAGGCGTTTATTTTTTTGAAGCTTAAACGAGCTGAAAGCCTGCTTCGTTGAGGGCTTTATGAATTTCTTCAATGTGCGCCGCATCTCTTGTTTCAATGTTGATGCGCAATACACAATCGGTAATCGAGCTCCCTTCGCTCGCCTTTTCATAGAACACACTGACTACATTGGCATTCAAAGAGGCCAAAAGAGCGGATACTTTGGCCAATTGTCCAGGTTGATCGGAAAGTTGAATGGCCAAAGTATCACTTCGACCAGATTTAAGGAGCCCACGTTCGATGACTTTAGAAAGAATAGTCACATCGATGTTGCCTCCAGAAAGCAGACATACGACGTTTTTACCTTGAACGGGAAGTTTATCGTACATGACTGCTGCTACACTAACTGCTCCCGCTCCTTCAGTAATGAGCTTTTGCGTTTCAATGAGATGCAAAATGGCCCCAGCTACTTCATCGTCGGAGACGGTGACAATGTCATCAACATAATTGCGCACCAGATCAAAAGTGTTCTCCCCTGGTTCTTTGACTTTGATGCCATCGGCAATGGTGCGCACTTCCTCTAAGCAGACGATTTGGTCTTCCTCTAAAGAAGAGACCATACTCGCTGCGCCTTCAGATTGTACCCCATACACTTTGACATCGGGACGCAAGGTCTTAATGGCATAGGCTACGCCTGAAATCAGGCCACCTCCTCCAACGGGAACGACCACGGCTTCCACTTCATCAAGTTGATCGAGAATTTCTAAACCAATGGTGCCTTGACCAGCAATGACAAGTTCATCGTCAAAGGGGTGAATAAAGGTGTACCCTTCTTGATCGCGCAATTGAAGCGCTTTTTGATAGGCATCATCGTATACCCCAGGGACCAAGACGACATTGGCTCCATAAGAGCGCGTTGCTTCCACTTTGGAAATGGGAGCGCCTTCGGGCAGACAGATCACCGCTGGAATACCACTCGCTTGGGCCGCTAAAGCGACTCCTTGAGCATGATTGCCCGCTGAGCAAGCGATTACTCCATGCGCTTTTTCCTCCTCTGAAAGCTGGGAAATTTTATAGTAAGCTCCCCGTAGCTTAAAAGAGCCAGTGCGCTGTAAATTTTCTGTTTTTAAATAAACATTGACGCCAGGCTTGATTTTGGTCGCCGGAATCAAGTCGGTGTTTCGAGCCACATCTTTTAAGATGTAGCGAGCGTGGTAAATCTTTTCAAGCGACAACATAGTCATGCCTCATTTCTTTCCAAATTGGCAAGGCCCTTTTTGGCAGCCTCAATTTCCACAAATTGCCGTGCAGCTCGCGCTGAGCGTCCTCCATGCCGAAGCGCAAAGGCTTCAGCCTCCTGTTCAAAGGCTTCGGGATCAAAGTCCTCTTTTGCCGCCTCCTGAAGCACTCTATATTCGTCAAAGATTTGATGCACCAACTCCAAGTATTCCTGAGCGGAGGGCTTTTCAAAAAATAGGCACAGTCCAAAGCGTTGCGATAAAGAGAGCGTTTCTTGCATAGTATCACGGCGATGTACGTCGTCTCCTGAGCGGGCGGCGAGGCTTTCCTTGACCAAATGACGGCGATTGCTCGTGGCGTAGATGACCGTGTTTTTGGAACGAGCCGAAGCGGAACCTTCCAAAATCGCTTTGAGAGCAGAAAAGGAGTCATCGTTTTCGCCAAAGGATAAATCATCAATGTATAAGACGAATTTTAAAGGTTCACGGGAGAGACGATCGAGCAAATCGGGCAATTCATCCAAGTCATTTTTGGAGACTTCGATGAGTTTCAAGCCTTCATCAGCAAATTGGTTGCACACTGCTTTGATGGAGGCCGATTTTCCCGTTCCGGCATCCCCATACAACAACAAATTTGAACAAGGCAAATTATGCAAGAGAGCTTTGGTATTGCGAATGATTTCTTCGTGTTGAGATTGATAACCATATAAGGTGCGAAACGTAATGGGATCAGGGCTTTTAATGACCAAGAGCTTATCTGGTTTTCGCATATCTAGACGAAACATATGCCCTTGGGTAAAGATCCCTGTGCCATATTGATCGAGATGCATCAAGCGGTCCAAATATTGGGCTTGTAAATCCACTCGAGCTGCGCGCCATCCTTTGCGCCCTACTAAGCGCAACGTATCGGGAGAGATTTGAGCGGCAAAGGATAGAGCTTGGAGTTCAGCCATAGCTGTATTGATCATGCGCTCTGGCAATTCAAACTCGGTAGCAGCCACAAAGGACAAACACGTTTCCATGGACAAAATGGTGTTGGTTAAATACGCCGACCAATCGTCAGTTTTTTGGTTGTACAAAAGACCCGTAAAACGCGCTACCGCCTTTAAAAAGCCAGCCTCCTGCCCTTCGAAGGTTTCCTTGCGATAGCTCTTGAGCATCTCTAAAAACGCCATAAAGACGGGATTGTCGTAAAGGGCCATGAACACAGCGAGTTGTTCAAGGGATTGGATGAGATCGTCAATCATGACAACACAGCGCCACGGTCTGCGCCTGAAACGGCTTGTGCATAGCGCTTTAAGTAGCCTTTTACATCTTTCTTCGCTTTGATCTCCATTGTCTTCTTGCGATTTTCGATTTCGGCTTCATCGACTAAGAGTTCAATGGAGTAATCAGGAATGTTGATGGCGATTTGATCACCATCTTGAACATACGCAATCAAGCCACCTTTTACAGCCTCTGGGGTAATATGGCCAATGGCTGCTCCACGGGTAGCTCCCGAGAAGCGCCCATCGGTGATCAAAGCCACTTCTTTATCTAAGCCCATTCCAGCAATCGCCGAGGTAGGGGACAACATCTCACGCATACCTGGCCCCCCAGCAGGGCCTTCATAGCGAATGACAACCACATCTCCCGCTTTGACCTTGCCACCAAAGATACCCGCAATGGCTTCTTCTTCAGAATCAAACACAACTGCAGGCCCAGTGTGGCGAAGCATTTCAGGAGCGACGGCTGAGCGCTTAACAACGCACCCATTAGGAGCAATGTTGCCCCGCAAAACGGCCAAACCACCCGTTTTGGTAAAGGGATTATCGAGAGGACGAATGACCTCTGAATCGAAATTTTTGGCTTTGGCGATATTTTCGTGAAGGGTTTTACCAGTTACAGTCATCGTGGAGCCATCGATTAAGCCTGCTTCTTCGAGTTCCTTTAAGACGGCATATACGCCGCCCGCCGCATCTAAATCTTCCATATAGGTAGGCCCAGCAGGGGCTAAATGGCAGACATTTGGAGTTACTTCCGAAATACGATTGATTTCATCGAGGTCGATGTCAATGCCGCATTCGTGGGCGATAGCGGGTAAATGCAACATGGAATTCGTGGAGCAACCAAGGGCCATATCGGCCGCAATGGCATTGCGGAAGGCTTGTTCGGTGAGAATATCGCGAGGACGAATGTCCTTTTCAATTAAATCCATGATTTGCATGCCGGCGTGTTTGGCCAATTCCAAACGACGGGAATGCACGGCGGGAATCGTACCATTTCCTTGTAAAGCCATGCCTAACACTTCACTTAAACAGTTGTGGGAGTTGGCGGTATACATTCCCGAACAAGATCCACAAGAAGGGCAGGCATTGTGTTCGAATTCATCGAGCTTTTCCGCATCGATTTTTCCCGCTTTGTAGGCACCAACGGCTTCAAACATGCTCGAAAGCGACGTTTTGTGTTTATCAATGCGACCGGCAAGCATAGGCCCACCCGATACAAAGATGGTGGGAAGATTCAAGCGAGCAGCCGCCATTAAAAGACCAGGGACGTTTTTATCGCAGTTTGGAATCATGACCAACGCGTCAAAAGCGTGGGCTAAAGCCATGGATTCGGTAGAATCCGCAATTAAATCGCGAGTAACAAGCGAATAGCGCATGCCATTGTGACCCATCGCAATTCCATCGCATACCGCAATGGCTGGAAACACAATGGGAGTTCCTCCGGCCATGGCTACACCCGTTTTGACTGCTTCGGTGATTTTATCGAGATTCATATGACCTGGAACGATCTCATTCCAGCTGGAAACAATGCCCACTAAGGGACGATCGATTTCTTCTTCAGTTAAACCCAACGCATGCAATAAGCTGCGTTGGGGGGCATGTTCTGGCCCCTTTTTCATTTCATCACTCTTCATTTTTAATACTACAGCCTAGGGCTGATTCTCCTTTCGTTAGAGGGAAAACAGAGAAGTCTACAATATAACAAAAGCCCGTTTCCGGGCTTTCAAAGGTTGGATAGGACTAGTTGTTGACCAATTTATCTTCATCGGCCCAAGAGTAAAGGGCACGGATTTCTTCGCCAACTTTAGAACTTGGATGTTCTTTGGCTTTTTTGCGCATCGCACGGAAGTGCGCTTGGCCACCTGCATCAGACATATCTAAGAGGAAGTCTTTAGCAAAGGTTCCATCTTGGATGTCTTTGAGAATTTTTTTCATGGCATTTTTGGTTTCGGCAGTGATGATCTTTTCACCTGTGATGTAATCCCCATATTCGGCTGTATTGGAAATGGAGTAACGCATGCCTTCGAAACCAGATTGGTAGATGAGGTCAACGATCAACTTCATTTCATGGATGCATTCAAAGTAAGCATTGCGAGGATCATATCCCGCTTCTACAAGCGTTTCAAACCCAGCTTGCATCAATGCCACTACACCACCGCAAAGAACAGCTTGTTCACCAAAGAGGTCGGTTTCGGTTTCGGTACGGAAAGTGGTTTCCAAAACCCCGGCACGGCTTGCCCCAATGCCAGCCGCATAAGCTAAACCAAGATCCAAGGCATCACCCGTGGCATCTTGTTCAATGGCGATTAAGGAAGGAACGCCTTTTCCGGCTTCGTATTCGGAACGAACCGTATGACCAGGACCCTTAGGAGCGATCATGATGACGTTTACATCTTCAGGGGGAACGATTTGACCAAAGTGAATGTTAAAACCATGGGCAAAGGCAAGCGTTTTTCCTGCGGTTAAGTTTGGTGCGATTTCTTTGCGATATACTTCTTTTTGTTTTTCATCAGGGATCAACACCATGACGATATCGGCCGCTTTTGTCGCTTCACCAACAGGAAGCACTTCAAAGCCTTGTTCTTTCGCTTTTTGAGCGGAACGGCTGCCTTCGTAAAGACCGATCACCACATCCGCACCGGAATCACGCAAGTTCAACGCATGAGCATGGCCTTGGGAACCATAGCCGATGATGGCGACTTTTTTGCCATTCAAACGATTGACATCGCAATCTTGTTCGTAAAAAATTCTGTTTTCCATTGTCTTCCTTCTTTCCTCTTACCAAGCATTTCAAAAAGCAATAAAAATGCCCGCAAGACTTATTTGGGGGGATGGTTGAATTTTACCGCTGTCTATACCCCATTAGTCTATTTCTTCTGCTCGCAATTCCATGAAAGCGGAATCATCTTCCGTTTCCTCGTATAAGTAATGGCATCCTCGTTGTAAAGCGACCACACCCGTACGCGACATTTCCAAGATGCCAAAGGGTTGAACTACCGCTAAAAAGGCATCAATTTTGGACGATTCTCCAGTGATTTCTACACACAAGGTGTTTGGAGAAAAGTCGATGATTTTACAGCGGAAAATGTCAACCGCACTTAAAATATCTGGACGGGTTTCTTGGTTGTTTTTGAGTTTAATGAGCGCTAGTTCGCGACTGACGCGATCGGTAGGCACCATTTCCTTGACGTTTTTGACGTTGTACAGCTTACGCAGTTGCTTGATGCATTGGGAACGAATGTTTTCATCGCCATTGACCGAGATGGTAATGCGTGAAAAGTTCGGATCTTCCGTAGCCCCTACCGTCAAAGAGTTGATATTAAAGCCACGGCGTGTAAAAAGGCTTGAGACCCGCGTTAAAACGCCAGAGGCATTGTCGACAAGGCAGGCAATTTCAAAGCGTTCCATTAGATTTCCTCCCGCAGCGTGATGATTTGTTCCATACTTCCTCCAGGAGGCAACATCGGTAGGACAAATTCATCGGGATCAATTTTGATATCAATAACCACTGGACCAGATTTGGCCATCGCTTTAGCGACTACTTCAGGCAACTCTTCAAGGGTTTCTACGGAAAAGCCAGGAATACCAAAAGCTTCAGCGATCTTTTTGAAGTCACTTTGGCGGGCATGCAAATCGGTCGCAGAATAGTGAGCATTGTAGAAAAGCGTTTGCCACTGGCGCACCATACCTAACACTCCATTGTTGAAGATGACGATCACAA
>CAZTNF010000102.1:0-6305 GCA_964615295.1 uncultured Erysipelotrichaceae bacterium
CGGAACAAGGACCCACAATGACAATGAAGCGATCGTCTTTGCCCTCAAAAATATCCCGAATTTCTTGGTCACGCTGGGCTTTAATGGCTTTGGCTTGCTCTGACATGGGAATTTCTTGCTTTAAGACTTCTGGATCAGGCAAAGTGTGATTGATGCGAATCGACATGGGACACTCTCTTTCTAAAATATATGAAGTTGGTACTTGTCTTTTTCTTCTTTTTGCATTCTTTATTCCTTTCAAAAACCAAAGAAGGAGGAAAAAATAAGCGAAAAAAAAGAAGAAAGCCAACTAAGATTGTGAGATTTTTTGAAAGGTTTCAATTCTTTTCAAAAATTTTCACGATCCGCCAAAGTATAGCACTTTCTAACTCGATCCTTTGATAAAAGTAAGAAAGCTTTCTAAATATTTCGAGTGATTGAAGTATTTTTAGACGTTTTGAGCCTTTTAAAATCTCACAAGAGAAGATTTATCTATTCTCTAGGGTTTCACTTTGAAAAAGTGTAAAATCTTCTTTTGAAGGCTAATGAAGCCTTTCAGGTATTCTTATCTGAAGGGAGCTAGCAGATAGATTTTGGACTGTACCAATACGGAAAAGCTAGGAAACTATATTGTCCGTATGGGCCAGAAAAAGAATCCGGTCTATGGGATTCAAAAGTTTATACGGGCATGCATCCTTCTTCTTCATCCCGAAAACAAAACCATTGAAATCCATGCTTAAAGCCAAAGCGAAAAAGCAGTCAAAAAAAAGAATACGGTTTTTATCCAGATAGAGGGAGCCGACAAAGGAATGACAGAGATGCTTCATCTTTCCAAATGGTCACGTAGGGCTTGGAAAGTACAGAAGAATTAGACCGCATTAAAGAAAAATGGCAGAATCCCGTATGAAGCAAAGTATCTAGGAAGAAAAGAAAAAAAAACCGTAGGAGGTTCGAGGGAATCCTGAAAACTTTATCAATCGAGAGATCCGCTCCATGTTTGAGAAGGAAAACCTGAAAGAGCTTGTGTTGGAAGATCTGACATGGGTATCAGAAGAGATGAAGAAACCGAAGAATATGAACCGTAGGCTTCATGACTGGACAAAAGGATAGGTGCAGGAAAGACTGGAATACTTCGCCGAATGGAGTAAAGATTACACAGCCTATACCTCGAAAGTGTGTCATTACTGCGCTAGCTTCAAAGAAAGAAATTCACCTGTGTGCACTACGGAAGTATGGATGGCGACGAGAATGCTGCCCACAACATTAAAGACCGAAGAAGAAAAGAAATCAGACAGGCCGTGGTTCCCTTACCTCAGATGGGGCCATCCCCTGTAATACTGTAGTAATACAAGCTTGAAAACATCTATGGCTCAAAGAGCGGATGGAAAGATAAAGCATCACTGAAGCAGCAAACAGACCGAGCCTGCCCTGAATCTAAACCAAGTAAAAGTCTTCGCTTCACTTTGGAGGATGTCTTAACCCTGTACGAGAAGCTAGAGCGCTGGGGATATAGACTGTTTCTAAATCAGCGAAGGCATGTTCTCAGCTGCCGCATGCAAACAGCCGTTAGAAGTGGGTGCGACTCGCTACTGGTTCTGGCTGTGTTCCGCTTTTTTCTATGTTTTTTGAACCAGTATAAGATTCACAAATTTTACGATATAAATCCAAAGATCTCTCGTTGAGTGTTTGACATAATAACACTGTATAGTTATATCCTTAGGGATAAAGCTATCTTCTTAAAGAAAAGTCTAGAAAAGACTATGGTCTTTTTTCTATCTAAAATGTTTGAGGAAAATTGGAGAGTTAAAGAAAGGAGAATTCGGCATTTCCTCCTCACTAAGTGAGTTTTCCTGCCGAAAAATTTCGATGAAATCTTACGAAATTCGCATTGGAACCATTGATAAACCATTTTCGGTTCCCTATAACGATCGTCAATATAATCGCTTAAGCGATGCAGCCAAAGCTTTAAAAGGTCTTTTAGAGTTGATGGAAGCGCAACCCGAAGTAGTAGAAGACGATTTGTGTTTTTGGATTATTCGTACCGATACTCCAGTGGCAAAGAAAGCTAAAAAAGAAAAAAAAGTAACTAAGACGCGTACGATTATCCGCAATGGTAAACCTGTACGTGTGGTTGAAAAACCAGCTGCGGCTACAAAAGAAGAGAAAAAACCAACTCAAACTCTTTTGGCCCAAGTCATTGCTGGGGTCTATGACAATATTGATCAATTTGGATATGAAGGTATGTACTTCTTAAATAACGCCTCTGATTTTGAACGCATGACTCTAGCTGGAGGTAAAGAGAGCGGTTGGGTTGGAAACTACATCGTGCTTTTGTCTAATGAAAAACAAAAAGAGCTTTGCTTTTATTCCGATTTGGACATTATCCTCCAATCTCTTGTGGATTTAAGCCAAAACAAAGCGCATATTGCAGATCGTTTGATTACGATTTCTAAACGCGACCCCAATGGCGAAGCCAATGAATTGGCTGAATTTTATTATTCTTTAACCCCAAATGGAGATTTAGAATTGAAAAGCACTCTTCATGGCGAAGAAGGAGCAGACCATGAGGCTTTAGCCGCTTTTGTAGAAGAGCAATTAAAGACTCTCGCTTCTAAAGAAGTAGAGGTCATGGAAGAAGCAGTAGAGGAAAGTGAAGAACCTTCCACACTTCAAGCGTAAATATGGGAATGATTTTTTCTCCACTTTTTAAAGTCAGACTGTTTATAGCCTGACTTTTTTATTTTTTTGAAAGAGCATTTAAAGAGCAACTTTTAAGGATTCAGACTACTGTGTAGACGTGAACGCAAAAAAACAGAAATTACTCATTATCTTTACAGCTTTAAGTGCTGGAACTCTTTTGATTTCGAATTTAGCAGCCATTAAACTGTGGAATTTAGCAGGCATTGCGGTGGATGGAGGGCTTGTTCTTTTTCCGCTGACTTATATTTTAGGCGATTTAATCGTGGAATTTTTTGGAGAGAAGTTAGCCAAAACAATTTTGGTTTCCAGTTTTCTGGTAAATTTGATCGCCGTAGTGGTCTTTTATGTTGTGATCGCTTTGCCTCCTTATCCAAGTTGGACCTTACAAGTCGCCTATGAATCTGTGCTTGGTTTTTCACCCCGCATTATTTTAGGAAGCTTATGTGGGTATTTGTTGGCTAATCTTGTGAATAACGTGCTCTTTGTCAAGATGAAGCAATCCAACTCCATTTTTTCTAAGAGTTTTATTGCACGAGCACTCGGTTCTTCCGTCTTTGCTCATATTTTGGATTCCGCTACTTTTGAAACCATAGCGTTTTTAGGGGTATTACCCTTTTCCGAATTTTTAGCCCAAGCTATTTTCGCCTATGTGTTAGGGATGGTCTTAGAAATTATCTTATCTCCTTTAGAAATATGGGTTGAACGCTTTATTTATCAAAAATTCGAGGAACCTTATGAATTTAAAAATTAAATAAGTTCAGTAACATTTTTGTTGCTGGCTTTTTTTATACTTTTTTCAAAAGTCTCTTAGTACTCAAAGGAAATTCATCGAGAATTTATGTGAAATACTTTATATTCATTTTTTGTAAAAAGTTAAATGCGTATGAGAAATTGATAACGTAAAAAAGGAGAAATTATACTAAAAGATAAGAATTGGATATAAAATGCGAACATAATAAGATTTTGAAATCATATTCAAGAGATCGATCCTCAAGAAAGATAAGAAATGGATTAAAGGGAAGAGTTAATTAAAATGAGTCTTCTCATTAAGTACCAACAAGAAAACTTGGGATTGAGTCACCAGGAATAAGCAGATAGATGTGGTGTTACTCTTCAAGTTATTCAGAATTTAGAGAAAAGAAGATATTAGGCCCCTCTGTATCCATTTATTAAATATTTTACATCATTAAATCTGAAATTAAGTATTCAGGTCATTCATTAGGGAATGAAAAGCTATCTTTAGTGGATTTCAAAGTAAATCTAATTCATCAATAACTAATATTTTGCACTAGGAATGAAGGAGTAACGTCCTGAAACTATCCCTTTAATACTATGATGGGGGGATTTCTACAGTTAGCCATGTCGAAGTCCCAAGATTGGTAAAAGCAGTAATGAATAAAACCTAAGTTAGATAGCTAGAGGGCGATTAAATTATAAAATTATATAGGATGAAACCATGTGTCAAAAAGACACTGTGGAAGGTATAGAATTCAAACCTAAGTATAATGATGATAGATGTATTGGCACAAGAAAAATGGAAAGGAAAAATTATGGCGAAATCCGTTAAAATTATGCTTGGAATTTCTATTTTATTGCTTATCATCTTTGGAGTGGTTGTTTATGATGACTCCATTCAATTTCAAAAAAATCTTGTTTTGATCACTCAATCTCTTGAAAGTTCTGAACCTTCTAAACTACAAGCAGCTTGGTTTACCGTTCTTGTTGTACGATCGGTTGAATTTCTTGTCCCTTCTCTTATTTTTGGATTTGGTGCTTTAATCCTGCATATTCGTGACAATCAAAAACCAAAGTCGAAAAAGAAAAGCTAAATTTTAGAAGCTTTCAAGTACAAAATTTTTATTTCTCTAGGATTCTCTTAGAGCTCGTTTAAAATCTCACATTTTAACAGCTCTTTTTTTATCTTCCAAGTATTTACAAATTTTTTAAGTTTCCTCATATCTAACTTCATGCAATTTTGGTATATTGAGAACTCGTATCCAAATAAGGTGTCTTCATAAAGAAGAAATTTTCCTCATTTTTTTACTCTTTTGAATTTGATTTTTACCGTCTGGTGAAAGAAATAAAATAACTAGAGGAATGAAGAACTGCCTTTTGAAATAGAATTATAAGGATATATTCCAGAAAGGAGGATTAGGATCTCTTGCTTTTAAAGGGAGCCTAATTGTATGAATAATACAGATCAAATAAAGACAGATTTTTTAGAAATTTCTAAAGAATCTTTCTCTCAAAGAAATCAAAATAAACCTTTAAAAGGTCTTTCCTTTGATATAGAGGCCCGCATTCCTGGAAAACTAGGACGAGCGGGTGTCATCCATACTCCTCATGGCGATATTAAAACACCCGCTTTTTTATGTGTAGGAACCCATGGAGAAGTTCGTTTTGTATCGATGGAGGACTTAGAAGCGATTCAAGCGCAAGCGATGCTTTCTAATGGCTATCATTTACGCAATATCTCTTCAGAAATTGCTCACGCTGGAGGACTGAGTCAATGGTCTGGGTGGAATGGACCAACGGTTACGGATTCTGGTGGCTTTCAAGTAATGTCTTTGGGAAGTGGAATTGGCAAAGTGGTTTCGATGGAACGCGCTGAAGAAGTCATCAATACGCCCAAAAAAGAGCGTCTTGCGATTGTACGCGAAGACGGTATCGATTTTCATGATCCCTTTACTGATCAGGATGATTTTATTGGGCCGATTGAATCCATGGATATTCAATGCCAAATTGGAGCTGATATTCACATGGCCTTTGATGAATTGACTTCACTAGGGGATAGCTATGATTATAACAAAGAAGCGTTAGAGCGCACAGAGCGGTGGGCACAAATGTCTTTAGACGAACATAAGTTGCATCGAGATGATTTGGGATATCGTCAATCGCTTTATGGAGTGTTGCAAGGAGGACGTTGGGAAGATTTACGACGTTCCACTGCCAAAAAGCTTGGAGCTATGGATTTTGATGGTTATGGATTAGGTGGAGCGTTCTTGAAAAGCGATTTAGGAAATATTTTAACTTGGTGCAATGAAGAATTGCCGGAAGAAAAGCCACGTCATTTATTGGGGTTATCCCGTCCCGATGACATTTTAATTGGAACGGAATGCGGTGCGGACACCTTTGATTGTGTAGCCCCTACTCGTGAAGCGAGACATGGCCGTATTTATACGAAATATGGCCATATTAACATTGAAAAATTTGCTGGTAGCCAAGAATTACTTGATGAAAACTGTGATTGTCCTGTATGTCAAGCTGGATGGACTCGTGGAGAACTGCGCGATTTATTGAAAAGCCAAGATCGCGAAAAGCGCGCTCAATATTTTAACCTAGCCAGTATCCATAACTTACGCTTTACCATTCGTCTTACCGAAGAGATTCGTCAAGCAATTTTGGATGGTCGTTTTGAAGAATATAAAAATGAATTTATGCAAAATTATTATGGCCAATAAAACGTGTAGCCTTTGAACTTAAGAGAAGAATAGAAAAGCTTGTTTCGCCTCGAAACGAGCTTTTTTTCATATAAAAAAGCCTTAGTGAGGTTCTCACTAAGGCTAGGAAGACTTATTGATTTTCTTTCCAAGCACGAATTTCATCGAGGCTGACTTCAAGAGTAG
>CAZTNF010000103.1:0-6245 GCA_964615295.1 uncultured Erysipelotrichaceae bacterium
CAAGAAAGTTTTAAAGAAAGGGAAAATGATTCCTAAAACGAGCTTAATTCGCTCATCTGTAGTGTAGCATTGACCCAAAGATTTCGAAGGTTTCATGCTTAAAGGATCCCAATCCTTTAAAAGGATGAACGATTGAAAACAATCTTTATAAGACTTATTTCAAGCAAGAAAGCGAAAAAAAAGGCCAATCTTTCCTTTATCTTTCAAGAAAAACTAGCCTTTTTGAGTTCTAGACCTCTTAGCGGCCAATGGTCACAAGACCAGCTTGGCTTTGGGCCTTCAATGTTTCGATGAGTTCCTCATCAGATTCAATTTCATCTTTGTAAGCAATTGCGGCCAAAACCGTAGAAACACTCACTCCAGCCGTTAGCACCATGCGATTGATCAAACCTCGTTTTTCCAACACCAAGAAAGCCTCTTGGGTAATCGGGCTGGGCAACAAATCGCAAAGCAACAACAAGGAATCTTTGTTGTAAATGGTGTTACAAATCGAATCGAGATTTTGTCGAAATTCCATCGCGTTTTGTCCATCTAGAGCTAAAACGCTGTCATAATCCGTGTTAATCCCTGTAGCCAAAGCGCTATTTAAAAGGGCAGGGCCAAAGTTTCCATGACCAAATACAATGAGTTTTCGCATACTTTTTTGGCAAGAACACTCAAAAATCTGAGTTGCCATGCCCTCCTTTCCAAATTAGTTTGATTAAACTCTCATTTTCCATTTTTTGATGTCTAAAGTTTCACTCCCTGTTGTGAACTCTGCCTTGATCAAAGCCAATGGTTTCCTGCTTTCTCGATCTCGTCACAGAATTCTCTCAGGTGTTGATTCGGTCCTATTTTTTTTAGGCTCCCTAAATCCCCCATCGAAAGCTATGAGAAATAAGGAGATTTTTTCATTTCTTACTTATCTTTTCAAAAGAATTTTAATTTTTGGACGATTCGCTCTTTTTAGATGGATCTTGAGAAGAACTTTCTTCCTTGTGAGCTGCTACAGCTGTTGGCTTATTTTTGTTCTTTTTACCTTTTTTGGCTTTTGCCTCTCGAGCTTGCGCTTGTTTTTCTTGCGTTTGAGTTAATCGTTCTTCACGAGCCCGTCTAGCTGCGATTCGACGTTCTTTACGAGAAGGGTGGTTGCTACGGCGAGATTGTTTCCACTCTTCCCATTTTTCCTCAGCCCATTGGGCTAACTTATGAGAAACGGACAGTTCTTGGGCTTGACTTCCATGGACTGTGGTAATGAAACTCGATTTAAATAATCCGCGCGCTGGTGTAATGGAACGAATATTCTTATAGCGAATGAATTCAGATTCATAAAGAAATCCATCGTTCACTGTATAAATTTCCATATCCATGAGCGCTTCGCCGATCATCGCAAAGGAAAAAATGGCTAAACCGACATAGACCGTAACTTGAGAAGCCTGGGCTTGACTTCCACCTGCTGTTTCAGGATTGGTTGTCGCCATAAAAATGGAGAGACCAACGCACGCGATACACATGGCCACATAAATCCAAACGCGAAGCGTACCAACCTTTACCGTTTGGGCCTCAGGATGCGTAGCTAAAAAAGCCGCTTTAGCCTTTCGAGATTCGAGGTAAGCCTTCCAGTTCATGTAGCCTGTAAACCCACCTAAAATAATGAGTAGTAGAGCTACAATCCAGAAAAAGAATTCCATGTTTGCACCTTTCCTAAAATTAAGGCGCCTTGCGCCTATGTGCCTTCTTGAAGATCGCCAACCAGACGCATCCAAGGCAAGGCCATTAGGTCAAGACTTGTTGATCTATGGCAAGAGGGCATTCATTTCTTTCGTTTAAATGGTAGTTTACTGAAATTTGAAGAGACCGACAGAAAAAATTAAAATTTCGAAATTTTTTCATCTTTGATGTTCGTTTTGGGTTCAAAAATTGCCGCAATTTAGTTTGTTTTCTGTGGCGAATAGTTCTCTTGATCTCTACTAAAAAAGCCACATCCTAGATGTAGCTTAAAGAAAAGAAACATTATTTTAAAGGTTGAATTGGAGTTTCAAATAAATCTTCATCGATCAAACGCTCTTCTTTGTTTTTTTGAGCCAATTTAGAAAACTCTAACGCTTCTTGGCAAGCTTCATCTTCAGGATGACCTTCTAGCGCATTGAGTTTAGCTTGATCTTTATCTAAATGAGCCGACTCAGAGGAAAGAACCCGCTCTTCGTGATGCAAAAAAGCGTCTTCTATTTTCTCTTTAAGCGTTTGATCGTTTTTGACTTCAGCGGTATGTGTTTCAATTTTTTCTTTTTCTTTCTCGATCACTCTTTTGCGATGATCAATAAGTTTTTCTAGCCCGTCTTCGTGAAGTTGTTTGAAAAAATCGGCCATGATTCCTCTCCTTTGGATCTTTACGTCTTGGTCTTTTCTCTTAATTAATAAAAGAAAAATTATATCCAGTAAAGCGCATTAATTTCTGATGCTCTTGGCCTTTATTATAAATAAGTTTAGACGAGAGAAGGGTATCAAACTCTTTTTATTAAATTCAATCCATAGTGGCTGAAGCCAATCCTTCTTATTAAAGAAAATTTAGTAAGCCAAAGATCAAAAATTCTGATGTTATATCAAGATAGATCAATAACAGCTTCTAAAGGGATAAGAAAGCAGGCAAAAAGAAATCAGGAGAATTAGGAAAAAACAAAATGTTTAGTTTTTAGATGAGTTTCCCTACATCGTTTCCCTTAAAATTATTAGGAAAAGTTTGAAATATCGTTTATTGTGAGAATAAGCCTAGATCCCTTAGAAAGGAGAATAAGGGTATACCTTAATTAGTAGGGCCCTTTTCTGTTATGAAACCTGTTCATTCTCAACGCCAATCTATATGGTTTAAAGTGCTGAGTGGTATCCTTGGTCTAGGGGCTGCTTTGGCTTCAGCCTTTTGTGTGTTTGGCATCATTCAGTTGGGACTCTTTTCTCAGCCTATCAATATTTTAATTGGTGGAACCATTGCCTTGTTGACGGTGATTTTAATTGCGATGCAATTTAGCCTCACCACTTCTCTATCCTCAAAAATTGGGATGAGTCTTTTAACACTCATGGTGACTTTAGTAATGAGCGCGGCGAGCTTTTTCTTCTTTCAAGAAGCGGATGCTCTTCCTTGGTCTTTTTCCTCTTCAAGTTCATCTGAGGCCTCTCAGCCATCCAGTCTTTCTTCCTTAAGTCTTAACTTATTCCATGGCTCCTTGAATAATTCGATAGAGAGGCCAACCGAACAAGTAGAAGATGGGTTTATAGAACCGAGCCAAGAGGATCCGGTCTATGCTCCTTCTATAGATCATTCAAATTCTATAGATCATTCAAATTCTCCTGTTTTCAATCCCGTGGATCAAGAGCCCACCCACTCTAGTTCCGTTAATGAAGTGATTGTGGATACACCATTGCATGTGCCAGATGGCGATGACTCTATTTATGTGGATGAACCTCTTTACATTCCACCTGAAAACAATACCAATTCAAACAATCAAGATCAAAACTCTACCAATCCAAGTGACTCTCTTTAACAAAGTAAATTTTTAAAGGAAAACTCAGACTTAAGGTCATAGGTTCTGGACTGAGAGAAGTTTGACAAGGATTAAGATACATCATAAGATTTTACTTAGGTATTTGAAAATTTTTTCATTATTAGACTTGGATTTCATAGAGAGTTCGACTGTTGAGAGAATTTTAATTTAGATTAAGTATAAAAGGATCGAAGAATCACGCGTCTACTGTATTTACTGGTCTAGACGGTGGGAAAGGAGTTTTTCATGAACAAACGACAGTTCATTTCTTATACGACAGGATTTGTGACCGCCTTAAATGTCTTGACCTGTATTCCTGTGAAGGCGAATGAGGATTCGGCCAGCCAGATTCCATCGGTAGAAACGGTTTCTACAGAAACAGATGCAAATGGAGATTCTCAAACTATTGACCTTCAAACCAACTCTTCCATCTCTTCTGAGGAAACCGATAGCACAATTAGCTCAACCAATATCCCTTCAGAAGATTCTTTAGAAGAAGGCAAAGACAGCTTGATCTCCATTCAATCCAATGAAGGGTTAGAAGTCTCAACCACTAAAAATGATATTGTTTTCCCCGCTCAAGTATTTAATGTAGATCAAACCAATAAAAAGGTGATGTTTTCGTTTAATGTAAGTGAGGTTACTGAAGATGTCTTCATGAACTTTACCTGGACAAGCACGGAAGATGGTCCACGAATGGATACGAAAACGCCTGTCATTACTATCAATGGCTTGCGACTTCCAGAAAACCTTCAACAAGTTCAAAGCATCGATAACACCCTTTCCGGGGATTCCACAATTTATTTTCCCCTTAACCAACTGCAGACCTGGCTTAAGAGCAATCAAGCTTCTCAAAGCGATTGGAACATCAACATCGCTTACCAAGCGATCCCTTCAAATGATCCTCAAAATACGCAGATGAGCGTGGAAGTAGAAGCCTATACGCAAGCGGCTGATTCTTCCTTCAGTCGAGAAGGGCAAGAAGTGCTTCCAAGTGAATCGACAGAACTCTCCTCTTTTGCACCCTTTGAAGATGACTTTACCAATACTCCCGCTTCGATAGAAAAAGAAGGAGATTCTAGGGTGGATTCGGAAATGGAAGAATATGAACAAACCGAACGCGCTGGAACGAGTGCTAGCCCTGTCACTAAAAAAGAAACCATCGAAGTGGAAGTCAATCAAATCATTTCTGCTCAGCTCAATGGCGATACCTATATCTCCAAGGTGGAATTCAACAATTTTCTCCCCACCGAAGTGCAAATCTTAATTCAAGCTACTCCCGATATCTTTGAGAAAAACAAGGTTACAGTCTCAATTGATGGAGAAGTGCTCGATGAAAGCGACTTCTTGATTACTCAAACGGAATCAAGTGCACTCAATACTTATAAGATCGAACTGTCTAATTCTGCGCTTACACAATTAACGCCAAATTCGATCGTAACGGCTACCTTTAACATTGAAAATCTAAATTTTTCGCTCCTAGAAACCTCCACTCAAGTGGACAATGGTCTTTATTCCACCACCTATAGCTATGAGACAGGAACGACAGGAACAGTAGCCAAACCTTTTAGCGCCTCTCATCATTACGACAGCTCCAAACAAACGTGGACAGTATCACTAGTATTAAATCAGGTTCCAGCTTCTTTGGTTTTAACCTTTACTCAGCAACAAGGAAGCACCTTAAAAACACCTACTTCCATCACTCTCGATGGAACGGCTGTCTCACCCACTATAAAACAAGATGGCACTACTTTTACCGTAACCTTTAGTGCGAGTGATGTGGCTAAGATGAAAGAAAGCTCAAAAATTGAAGTGGTTTTTCCTATCAATAACGCCACAGAAGTAACGGAAAAAGTTGTCATGAATGTCAACGATGGTAATTCCAACAAGGATTTTAGTGCGACTTTCCGAGTGGTAAAAAGTTCTTCTACTACCTCTTCCACGAGCAGCTCTAACTCTACATCTTCGAGTACCTCTTCAAGCAAAAGCAGTTCATCTTCGAGTAAGAGTTCATCTTCGAGTACTGTTCAAACCTCCACTCAAACGGGTACTTATGCTTTAATTGGGGTTCTCGCTGCTGCTGCGGCCGCCTTTGTTCTCTTTGCGGTTTTATCCCGTAAAAGTCAAAAATCAGATCGGAAATAATTTTTAGCTCTAATTATTCATTGTTTCATTCCTTAAATTTTATCTTAGACAGAAAAAAGGACATAAAATAGATAAAAGTTGATTCTTATAGCCTAAGAAATTAAATAACTTTATCTGTTAAATGTCCCTTTTTCTTTTCTCATAAAAACGAAAAATGGATCTCTTTATTCAAGTTCTACTAAAGAATTTTCAAAATTCCCGGAATAAGAAAGACAAGCTAATATTTTTCCTTTAGATCTCCTCTATTGAAACCACATTAAAATTTTTAGTTATTAGAAATACAAATTGATTTCAAAAGACAATTAAAGATGGAAAAAAATAAATTTAGAATGAATGATTCTCTCACACTTTCGGTCTTTTATACGTCTGTCGAGCAGAAACATATCTAGAGACCTGTTTTTTAATCTTTATGGATATAGAACAGCCTTTACATTATTTCTGGCTTATAGTTCTTCTGTTTAGCGTAATTCTATTCTTTCTTTACCTAAATTCTTAAACTAGTCCATAGTTTATGGCTGAATAAATATAGTTTCGCTATTTATATAGAGAAGAAGTTAAACGATACGTTCAGAAACAGAAAAA
>CAZTNF010000104.1:0-6243 GCA_964615295.1 uncultured Erysipelotrichaceae bacterium
TCGGGAACGAAGCAGCACCGTGCTGGCTCTGTTATGTGTGGTAGCTTTTTTTGTCTATACGTTGCGAAACAGATGACGGGAGTTGTTTGGTTTCGCAATTTTTTTTTCTTTTCATTAAGAATTTCTTATCAAGAGTTCAAACTCGCTTTAATCCCCTACAATCCTATTATAAAAGGAGACCAATCCATGTTGAAATCGGATGAAGCTTTTATGAAAAGTGCTTTACGGCTGGCCAAAAAAGCCCAAGCTCAAGATGAAGTACCCGTAGGAGCGATTATTGTTTATAACGATCAAATCATTGGTCGCGGCTATAACCGTCGACAAACCAAACAAAATGCTCTAGAACATGCAGAACTGATGGCTATCGCTCAAGCTTGTCGTAAATTGGGTTCTTGGCGTTTAGAAGATTGTACACTGTATGTCACCCTTGAACCATGTCCCATGTGTGCCGGAGCCATTATTCAATCTCGTCTAGCCCATGTGATTTTTGGTGCTTATGATTCAAAAGGCGGTGCAGTGGCTCATGAACCAAACTTGTTGGATTTACAAAAATGGAATCATCATCCTACTTGGCAAGGAGGACTTCTTGAAGAAGAGTGTTCTAGGCTTTTGAAATCATTTTTTAAAGAGAAGCGTTTACATAAAAAGCTTCAAAAAAAAGCCCAAGAATCAAAATGGAACCTTGATTTGATGGAAGCAGATCAAAAAAATAATAGAGAAAATCAGAAAGGAGAAGAATCCAATGGCTTATCAAGCGTTGTATCGCAAGTATCGTCCCACTAATTTTGATGAAGTGGTAGGACAACGCCATATTGTACAAACGCTACGCAATGCGATAAAAAAAAATAGGATTGCTCATGCCTATTTGTTTTGTGGGCCAAGAGGAACAGGAAAAACATCTATTGCCAAAATCTTCGCTCGAACTCTCAATTGCACTGAAGATAATCCTCCTTGTATGGAATGCGAAAACTGTCAGCTCTCCTTAACTGGAAATCATCCCGATATTGTGGAATTGGATGCTGCTTCTAATAACGGTGTAGATGAAGTTCGAGCTCTCATCGATCGAGTAGGCTATGCTCCCTTACAAGGCCGTTATAAAGTCTACATCATCGATGAAGTGCATATGATGACTACTGGAGCTTTTAACGCCTTGCTTAAAACCATTGAAGAGCCTCCTGCTCATGTGGTCTTTATCTTTGCGACGACCGAACCCCACAAAGTTTTACCAACTATTCTTTCACGATGTCAACGTTATGATTTTTCAAAAGTCAGCTCTAGCGACATTCAAAGTCGTTTAGCCTTTATTTGTCAACAAGAAGGAATTTTGGTTGATGAAGAAGCTTTAAACCTTATTTCCGATTTAGCCGATGGAGGAATGCGTGATGCGTTGTCTATTTTGGATCAATGTATTGCCTATGAACAAGAACATTTAACCATCCAAGCTGTCCGGGAAATTTATGGAGTAGTTCAACCAGAAGAACTAGCGAAGCTTTCAAGTTACTTAGTTCCTGATCAAGTAGACCAAGCGCTCGTTTTTTTAGAAGAGATTGAAAAAAAGGGGATGGATCTAAAGCGACTAATTGCGGATTTGATCTCGCTTTACAAAGACTCTTTACTTCTCGATTTATCCAAGAAAACCAAACTCTTATCCGAAAAAAGAAAAAATCTTTTACAAAAATCTTTTTTAATTCATTCCAACGCCAAGCGTGTTAGCCTGCTTAATGATCTTATGACTCTTTATAATAAATTGGCATTCTCCTCCAATGTGATGGATTACTTAGAAACCATTTTGTTAAAAGCTGCTCTCTACCAAGCACCCGTGAGTCCATCTTTTCTAAACCCAGTTCCTGAAGTTTCATCTCTTTCTTCGGGTGTATCGCGGCCCACGACTGTTTCAGTTGATTCGCCTCTTCCCCCAAAAAAGCAGCTTCCTGTAGAGGAGGATTTGTCAAAAAAATCAACTCCCTCACCAAAAACTCCCAATTTAGCCTCTATTTTTTGGCAAAAAAATGTTTCACGTGAAACAACTTCGAAAAATCACAAGTCGAATGTTCCAATGGATGAAAACTTTTTATTGAGTTTATTAGTAGGGGCTAATAAAGAAGAAAAGGAACACGATCAAGTTCTTTTAAAAGAAAACATTCGTTATGTTCATGATATCGAGTATGCCAAATTTGCCACTACCCTCCAGGAAGGAATGATCGTAGCCAGTGCCCCAACATATTTGGTCTATAGCGTCCAAGATGAAGTCAATCGGGATTTTATGAATGGCCAACAAGAAAATCTAGGCTATGAAAATTATTTTGAGACCCTCTTAGAAAAACCAAAAAAACTCTTCGTGGTGACTGTAAAAGAGGCTAGGAAACTTATCCAAACGTTTATAAAACGTCAAAAAGAAAATACTCTTCCCCCAGCAGCTCAAATTGATTTGACTCGCCCCTTGGAATCTTTAAATCTTACCGATCAATTAAAAGAACGCTTTCAAAATCAAATTGAAGTACGGGATGATTAAATCAAAATATTCTTACCAAGAGCCAAGAAGATACGATCTATAGATGATATAGAAAGGAAAGGTTATGTATCCTAATAGTTTTGAAAACTTGATGCTTGAGTTGCATAATTTGCCTGGAGTAGGCATGAAAAGCGCTGAACGAATGGCATTTGCTATTTTAAATTGGCCTAAAGCTCAACAAGAACAGTTGGCGAAAGCGATTCGCCAAGTCAGCCAATTGCAAACCTGTCATATTTGTGGAAACTTATGTGAGGGAGATATTTGTTCTATTTGCGCTGATTCGAGCCGTGATTCTTCGCAAATTTGCGTGGTGCAAACGGAAAAAGATTTATATGCCCTTGAAAATCTTCAAGAATACAATGGGCTCTATCATGTCCTGCACGGAGCCATTAACATTCAAAAAGGAATTTTACCCGATCATTTAAACATTGACTCTTTGGAAAAACGAATCACTCCAGACATAAAAGAAGTGATTCTCGCTTTGGATTCGAATGCGGAAGGAGAAACCACCGCTCGCTATATTGCCCTCCGCTTAGAAGGGAAAACTTTGATTACTAAATTGGCTTCTGGTTTACCTTTTGGCGGAAAATTGGATTATGCTGACGCACGCACTCTTTCTAAAGCTTTTGCAGGTCGTCAAAAAGAGGACGGTCAAAGATAAGGTATTAAAAAAGGCTACAAGAATTTGAAATTTGTAGTCTTTTTTAATACCTTAGTGATTGAAAAGTGTTTGATCTTCAAGAGCCCGAGATAACTTAGTTAATCCATTTTTTTCCCAATGCAAATGAAGTGGCTTTAAAATCTCATTGAAACGTTGAATTCCATCATGGTCTTGACGATACTCATATTCGATTTCGTAATCATCGTGGTTGGCAAATACAGTATGATCGATGCTTATTTCTGCTTCGGGCTGGTTACAAATCGATCGCGTGGTTTCAAAGCGAACGAGTGGTTGTAAATCTTCTACTGTGGCAATACCTTCTAAGTGAGCATTGGCCCAAGCTTTTTCTTCTTCATTTAATTCTTCTAGGGTATTACTCTGGACTACTCGTTCGTATTCATATTTAGTCGTAGCATTAATAGGCTTTTTGATGGTTAAAATGACTTCTCCATGAGGAAGCTCACGTAAACGAAAGGCATTTAGTTTTTGTCTTAAGGCTTTATTCGGGGTGTCGTAATACGTGTTAACTTGATGACGCGTTTCTTGGATGGGAAGACGGTTTAAAAGATCCTGTGCTTGGTCTTTTTGAATGAGTAATTTGAGTTCTTGTTCTTGATCGTGCATAGGGATTTTCCTTCTATTCTTCCTTCACCTTAACAAAACTTTTTCGAGTAATGCGTTTGGAAAGCTTCAAAAGACAAATAGAGCCAGTAAAATTGTAAAAAAGCTCTTTTTAAGTTTGAGAAAAGAAAGAAGGAAAACTATGCGCTTTACTATCTATTGCCGAGACGATTCTTTTTCCCATGATTTAGCTCAGCGTTTAAGCCAAACCTTAATTGAAGTATATGGAGAAAAAAGAGATGATGATCATCCCGAGTTAGTTCTTTGTATTGGAGGAGATGGAACTATTTTACGAGCCATTCACCATTATCGTCCTCTTTTATCATCCGTCCTTTTTTGTGCCATTCATACAGGAACCTTAGGCTTTTTTACAGACTACACTAAAGAAGAAATCGATGCTTTTTTACACGATTTGCATACACGAAAACCTCGGGTGGAATCCTATCCCTTGGTTGAAGCCATTTTAGAGACAGGAGAAACCTATTGGGCCCTCAATGAAATTCGCATCGGTTCCTTTACTTCTACCGTACACTATGACATTTTTGTCGATGGTGAATATTTTGAAACTGTCAGCAGCTGTGGGATTTGCATTTCTACCCAAGCTGGATCAACAGGAGCTAATCGAGCTCTAAATGGTGCCGTAGTGGAAAGTGGATTAAACATCTTAGAATTGACTCAAATTATGCCTGTATCTCATATTAATCAACATTCTCTCATCTCTCCTTGCATTTTTAATAAAGAGCGGGAACTTCTCGTCTCTGGTCCAAGCTTACATTATTCGGTTCTCTGTTACGATCACTTAGAAACTGGTCATTTAAAAGAATGCAGTTGGGTGAAGATTCATCTTTCCAAGGAAGTGGTTCGTTTTGCACGTTTCCGTCCTTATTCGTATTTAAAAAGGCTGAAAAATCTGTTCTAAATGATTTTTCAGCCTTTTCGCTTGTTCAATTGGAAAAAGAAAGACAAGACTTACGATTCTTTCGAATCTTTCTTCTTTTCTAAAGATGACTCTGAGGAGGAAAAGCTAAGTTGAATAATTTTTTCAAGCTGATCGAATGAAATTTCTTGAATAGGTGTAGGTTCTTCTTTTCTTAAAGAGGATTCTTTAGAGTTATTTTCTTTTGATAAAAGATTAATTTTCTCTTCTTTGGGATTATCTTCATTCGATTTTAGAGAAAATTCCTCTTTAGACGAAGACAAGGAAGAGCTTTGAATTTCATAAGGATTTTTAGGTAACAAAGAATCGATGGAATCTTCTTTGAAAAAATCTAAAGGACTTTCTTGATAAATTTCTTGAGAGACTTTTTTCTGCGTTCTCTTTAACCCTACAGCCTTTTGAGTTGATTCTTTATCTATAGCTTGAGAAGGAGATGATATTTGGGTTTTTAGATCTTGTTTGCTTGAAGAGGATTTTTTTAAGTCCTCAAGCGCCGCAAAGAGCTCTTTTTCTTTTTGAGAAAGGATAAAGAGATCTCTGGGCTTTTGTGGATTATTTTTGTCTTGGCTTTTGTGCCCTATTTTTTCTACCTTTCGCTTCTCTTTTTCTTTCTTCACTTGTTCTAAGCGATTTTGTAAAGCTTGTTTCGGTTTTTCAAAAGCTAGAACTGCCACTGGCTTGACATCTTCTTCTGGAGTAAAGAGATCGATAATGGCTTGAAGTAGCAATCGAGGATGCAACCGAAATCCTTGGGTGTTGATCGGGGATAAATTTAAGATAATTCCAAATAAAATAAAATAAGATAGTGTGGAGGAACCGCCATAAGAAATAAGAGGTAAGGTAATTCCTGTAATGGGAATTAAACCAATAATCATCCCTAGATTTTGAATTTGTTGGTAAAGAAGCATAGCAATCGTACCGATGATAATTAAACGATTGGTCGTATTTTTAGAATTATAGGCCATTTTACACAAATATAAATCCAGCCATAAACAGACTACTAAAATATAAGAAGTACCTGAACGATAAATAGGGGAAATAAATATTCCTGTTTAAAAACATTTTCCAAGAATTACTTTTAATTTTCGATTTATCGCATCTATTAAGATACCGAGTAAATTCCTATTTATCTCATTCACACCAGAGCGCAACTTCTGATGCAGTCTTACCATCGCTAGCAGACCTCTTATGCTTTCACATAAGCGTAGACTATATCTTCACCTGTTAAAAACAGGGCAACATTTTTCTTCCGCCCTTCACTTGCGGCTTTACTCTCCCTCAAGGAGATAGTCGTTGAGGGTCTTCCTTATCCAATCGACTTAGGACTTTCCCTGCTAAACACCCATTGTTCCAACCCTTAGCGCTGCTTGTGCAGTTTTTTTTCAGCTTAGGCCATCTCACAGTTTTTTCTGGTTTCCCACCCTCCTCTTTTCAGAGGCAGCTTGCCGTTTCCAGCTACTGTTTCGGTTGTGAGCTTTAGGGATTAAAAGCATTTAACGTTGAGTTTGCACC
>CAZTNF010000105.1:0-6234 GCA_964615295.1 uncultured Erysipelotrichaceae bacterium
AATTCCTGCAACAGATGATCAATGGATTGTCGTTAGGAAGCATTTATGCCCTTGTCGCCCTTGGCTATACGATGGTGTATGGCATCATCAAACTCATCAACTTTGCTCATGGGGACATTTATATGATTGGGGCTTATACCGCTTTCTTTGTAACCACATACTTAGGATTTAGCTTTATTCCTGCCCTCATTGCTTGTATGGTCGTGTGTGGCATTCTTGGAGTGTTGATCGAGCGCATTGCCTATAAACCATTGCGTAAAGCTCCACGTATCACTGCTTTAATTACGGCTATTGGTGTGAGCTATGTTATTGAGTACACTACCCAACTTTTCATGGGAACCTCCGTGCGTACTTTTCCTAAATTGCTCCCCGAAACGAGCTTTCAATTTGGAGGTTTGCGGATTTCTTACATTCAAATGGTGATCTTTACTGTAACGATTGCCTTAATGGTTATGCTTACCTTTATTATTCAAAGAACGAAGATTGGTCGCGCTATGCGAGCAGTCTCGGCTGATGAAAGTGGCGCTAAACTGATGGGAATTTCAGTGGATAACACCATTTCCTTTACATTCTTGATCGGATCAGCTTTAGCTGGTGCTGCCGGTCTTTTAGTAGGCTTGTATTACAATGCGGCTAGTCCTTTAATGGGAATGGTTCCTGGCTTAAAAGCCTTCGTAGCCGCTGTATTTGGAGGCATTGGTTCTATTCCTGGAGCACTTGTGGGAGGACTTTTCATCGGGGTTGCGGAAACGATGGTTGTAGCTTATGGCTCTTCTCTTTATCGAGATGCAATTGTTTACGCCATCTTGATATTGGTTTTGATTGTGAAACCAACTGGGCTCTTTGGACGAAATGAAAGAGAGAAGGTATAGCGTATGGCCAAACAAGTCTTTTCCAAAACCAATATGATTTGGTTTGGCATTAGTCTTTTCATTTTCTTATTGGTATGGATTCTCATGAAGGTAGGTATTTTAAATTCCTATTATGAATCCACGATTTTTACTATTTGCATCAATATTATCTTGGCTGTTTCGCTTAACTTGATTGTAGGAATCTGTGGCCAATTTTCTTTGGGACATGCGGGTTTTATGGCTATTGGAGCCTATAGTGCTGGCATTGTTACTAGAATGATTCCTTCTTATTTTGGTTTAGCGCTAGGAATTTTAATCGGCTTTGGCATCACTATCTTAGCCGGTCTAGTCGTTTCCATCCCAACTTTGCGGTTGCGTGGCGATTACTTAGCTATTGCGACCCTTGGTTTTTCCGAAATCATTCGTATTTGTATTCAAACCATGAAAATTACCAATGGAGCTGCCGGCTTGACAGGGATTCCTAAACTGACCACTTGGCCCATTTTGTTTGTATGTATGATGATTTCCATCATCATCTGTACAAACTTCGTTCGTTCCGCCCCAGGACGGGCCGCTCGCGCCATCAACGATGATGAAATTGCAGCGGAAGCCATGGGAATTAATACAACCAAATACAAAGTTGCCGCCTTTGTGGTAGGAGCGATGCTCGCTTCTCTAGCCGGAAGCCTTTTTGCGAATTACTTCTACGTATTGAATCCAAACCAATTTACCTTCAATAAATCCATCGATATTTTAGTTATGGTGGTCTTTGGCGGTATGGGCAGTATGTCAGCTTCTGTGATTGCAGCCATTGTTATTGGTATTCTCAATATGTATCTCCAA
The DNA here is from genome assembly GCA_964615295.1 of uncultured Erysipelotrichaceae bacterium. Lineage (GTDB taxonomy): Bacteria > Bacillota_I > Bacilli_A > Erysipelotrichales > Erysipelotrichaceae > Allobaculum. The sequence goes on from CAZTNF010000105.1 coordinate 1,695, forward strand.
CAATTTGCCGATATTCGTATGATTATTTATGGGGCTGCGTTAGTTCTGATGATGATCTTCCGTCCCCAAGGAATTTTAGGTACTTGGGAAGTATCTATTGAACGTTGGCTAAAAAAACAAAAGCTTAAAAAGGAGGCAGCTTAATGGAACCCATTTTAAAAGTAAGCAACCTCTCAAAACATTTTGGTGGTTTGGCCGCTGTATCGAACATCAATTTATCCATCAATCCAGGTGAACTCATTGGCTTAATCGGCCCTAATGGAGCAGGGAAGACGACTTTTTTTAATTTACTTACAGGGGTATATGAACCTTCTGAGGGACTGATTGAACTTAATGTCGATGGGAAAAATAAACAAATTGGTGGATTAAAGCCTTATAAAATTACTCAAATGGGATTGGCCCGAACTTTTCAAAACATTCGTCTTTTCAAAAGCATGACTGTGCTCGAGAACGTTAAATTGGCGATGCATAAAAATGTGGGCTATGGTCTTCCCTCGGCTTTGCTTCGTACTTCGCGTTTTTACAATGCAGAACGCTGGATCGAAGAAAAAGCGGAAGAATATTTAAAAGAAGTAGGCTTATTTCGCAAGCGCAATGAAATGGCTGACAACTTACCCTATGGTGAACAGCGACGTTTGGAAATTGCTCGGGCTTTGGCCACTGAACCCACAATTTTGTTTTTAGATGAGCCAGCAGCAGGAATGAATCCCCAAGAGACTAAAGAACTTACAGATTTAATTTATCACCTGCGTGATAAATACAAATTGACCATTATCCTTATTGAACACGACATGTCACTTGTTATGAATCTTTGTGAGCGGATTTTTGTGCTCAACTATGGTCAACTCATTGCATCCGGATCCCCAGAGGAAATTAAAAACAACGAGTTTGTAATCAAGGCTTACCTTGGGGAGGAAATTTAATATGAGTCTTTTAGAAGTTAAAGATTTGCACGTGCACTATGGAGCTATCGAAGCCCTTAAGGGAGTCTCGATTCAAGTTGAGCCAGGCCAAATCGTGACCTTAATTGGAGCGAATGGAGCAGGAAAAACTTCTCTTTTACAAGCCATTAGTGGAATCGTCAAAAAAAGTGGTGGAGATGTTTTATTCCAAGATAAATCCATCTACAAATCAAATCCACGCTCTATTGTTTCTTCTGGACTTGTTCAAGTTCCTGAAGGGCGGCACGTTTTTCCAGGACTTTCGGTATATGAAAACTTAATGATGGGAGCCTATCTTCGCAAAGATAAAAAGGAAATTGCTAAAGATTTACAATCCGTGTATGAACGTTTTCCAGTTTTGGAAAAGCGTAAAAACCAAGATGCTTCAACCCTTTCAGGGGGAGAACAACAAATGTTAGCTATGGGTCGAGCTTTGATGGCCCGTCCCAGTCTCCTCTTATTGGATGAACCTTCTATGGGTTTAGCCCCTATTTTGGTAAAAGAGATTTTCTCCATTATTTCAGATATTCAGAAAACTGGAACAACGATTTTATTAGTTGAACAAAATGCACGTATGGCTCTTTCCATTGCGGACTATGCCTACGTTTTAGAAACGGGTAAAGTAGTTTTAGAAGGCAACGCCGCTGAGCTGGCCAAGTCTCCCCAAGTTCAAGAAGCATATCTTGGTGGACGCAAGTAACCCATTTCCCTTCCAGCTTCTTAAAAGGCTCAATCATAAAAAATCATAAATAAAATATAAGGGAAGGGGATCTCTTCCCTTATTTCTTCTTATGACTTTCTTTTGGTTAACTATCTACTTGCATTTTCTTACACTTATCTATTTAAAAGGAGGATCTAGTCATGTTTCGTGTGTTGGATTTCATGACACCCAGCCCCATTACTGTTGGTCCCGATGAAAAAATTTCGGCCGTTATTGATCTCATGCGTTTTAATAAAATTCACCGTATTCCCGTAGTGGATAAAAACGATAAACTTGTGGGCCTCATTACGGAGGGAATGATTGCAGCGGATAATACCGCTACAAGCCTGAGCATTTATGAACTGAACTACTTGTTGTCTAAAACCGATGTTCGCACAGTAATGGTTAAACATCCTATTTCCATTAATCAGGATGCCCTCATGGAAGCTGCAGCAGAAAAGCTCTTAGCTCATGATATTGGTTGTTTACCTGTTGTGGACGATCAAAATAAAGTAACCGGAATTCTTACTCAGAACGATATTTTCCGCGCTTTTTTAGATATGTTAGCGTGGACAAAAAAAGGTACTCGCATTACATTACAAGTGCCAGAAAGAATTGGAGTAATGGAAGATTTGGCTCACCTCTTAGCTATGGAAGGATTGTCCATTACTTCTGTAGGTGTTTATGATCTTAATGATAATGAAGCTGAATTATTGGTGAAAATTAATGGCTCCATTGATCATAAAAAAGCGAAAGCTAAATTAGAAGAACAAGGGTTTACGGTATTAAATATTGAAGAAGCCTGATCAGTAAAAGAAAAATAAAAGCAGTCGCTAAGCTTCCCAAGAAGCAATGACGACTGCTTTTTTCTTGAATTTAGAGTTTTCTAATTTTTTATTTTTGGTTCTCTTCTAAAGAAGTCACTTTATTTTTTCGCTTTTTAGACCAAAATTCTACTAAACGACTAGGTAAAGATTTTGGAGTTTCGCAACCATTTTGATAAGCATCATCTAAAAGATCAAAAAAGTTATCCAAACTATTAGCCACTAATTCTTTTTTTTTAGGTTGATCCATAGAAACAAGATAGACTTCATCATGGAGAGTATCATAAAAAAAATCATCTCCCGAATTAGTAACCCCTAAAGGAAAATATCCTTTAGGTAAACGATTAGATTGTTGATAAATATCTAAAATGTGTTCTGCTGACATCGAACCTGTAAAGAGTTGATGAAAGCCATCCAAGACATAGCGTTTTCCATTAACTATAAACGGTATACTTTCCATAGTACTACCACTATAATTCTGATAAAAATTCTTTAAGCGAGGTGGCAATTGAAGTCCAAATTCTTTCTCAAAGGATTCAATCTTTTCTTCACTAACCGTTTCTAGGGGCTGTTTTTGATGGAGGTATGGATACATCTCTTGGCCCCCCTTTCTTATAAAGTATAGCTAACTATTTAGATATTTGAAAAACCTTTTTATATAAAGGGAAAAAGTTTAATACGATTTTAAATTTTTCTAGAGTAGGAATAAAGAAAAATTAAAGAAGAACTCAGATCTAAGAATTCAAAAAGCAAAAATGGATTTCCTAAAGACAATCCTACAGTGTATGTTCAATAGAACCTACAGCTCCTCTTTCAAATTAAATGCTTACCGTCTGGACTTTTTTGTAGGATTCGCAACGAATATCTGTGCGTTTGTAGGTTCCATCCTTTAGTACCTTACAGATCGTTTTCATACATAACTCTTTTTTACTTCTAGTCCTATTTTAGAAGGCAGGAATGACTTTATTGAAAAGCCAAAAATAAGAGACAATAAAAAACAGATTGAGTTCATTATTGTCTCTTAAGAATAAATAGACTAATTTTCTTATACTCCCGCATTCCAATTGCCATCGTGTAAGTCAGCGGGAAATTTGACTTCCACATTTTCGTTCATTTTCAAGACTTCAGCCTGAGCCGATAAAAAGAGATTGGTTTGACTGATCTCTAAATCGTAAACACCTTGAAACTCTATGATCATTCCTGTGATTTCTTCTCCACAAATAGTCGCTTGCAATTGGGCTTTCTCTGTTTTTATCGCTCCATAATAATCCAAGAGCTTATTAGCTTCGGTTGGATTAATTATAAAGGTATAAGTTGTAGCCTCTTGATCATCAATTTGCGATTCATGAATTTCCACTGATTTAAAAAATTCAGCTCTATCCTCTCGACTAAGATGCAAAAACGGATTGGGTAAGTGAAAATCCTCAGTAGAAGAAATACCAATTTTAGAGGCTTCAGAGGACGACTTTGTACCCATATAGTTTAAATAAGTCTTTCCATCCTCAATGTAAAAACCAATATCATGTCCATCTGTAAAGAAAATATCAAGGGCTAATTCTTGTGGTTTTGAAGTAAATGCCGCAGTAAATTGAGCTGAAAAAGTGGGCGTATCTGCACTTCCTTGAATTTGAAGAGAGTCTGCTTCACACATATGATTAAAGGCTTCAAAAAATGTATTGGATGCTTTTTGCAGTGTGGCATCTGGTTGATTGGATTGACAACCGGTGAGAACCACTAAACTCATAGCTGGAAGAATAAGTGGGTGTTTTTTCATACACAACTACTCCTTTCCCACCTCAAAGAGGTGAAAGCGTCTTGTTAAGATCTCATTTAACCGAAACAATTACAAAGAGGGAATCGTATTCTTTTTCCATTCTTCTAAACTTAGGATAACTATTTTACAAGACTTCCTAATGGAACCTAAAAAGTTCTATTCCTCCTAATTATAGTGGTTAAGTCTCTCTTAAAAGATAATAAAAAACTCCCTACCTCAATCTAAAATTGAAGTAGGGAGTTTTCCTGTCCAGCAACTTCCTATTTTTGCTTTGCAGCTATCGTCGGCGTTTAGCAGCTTG
>CAZTNF010000106.1:0-6126 GCA_964615295.1 uncultured Erysipelotrichaceae bacterium
CTGCTAAACGCCGACGATAGCCGTAAGGCAAAAATAGGAAGTTGCTGGACAAAAAAAAGCCTTCTATCCAACACAAGATAGAAGGCTTTTTTTGGATTTTCCTTATCCCAAAGTGTTAAGTTTAGAGTATAGAGCTTAAATTTCGATCGCAGAGCTATTGAAGCTAAAAAAGACTCTCCTAAAGGAGAGTCTTTTTTAGTCTAATAAATTAGTTAGAGAAGTATTTTTCCCGAATGAGTTCAACGGGCATCTCTTCTCCTGTCCAAAGCTTAAAGCTAGCTGCGCCTTGGTGAAGAAGCATATATAAACCATTAGATGTTTTACATCCAGCAGCTTTAGCATCTTTTAAAAGCTTGGTTTCTTTGGGGTTGTAAATGACATCAAAGACAAATAAGTCTGGACGGAAAACCGAAGGATCTTGAATTAAACTGTTCTCCGTTTTAGGAGCCATACCCACTGACGTTCCATTGACAAGGATTGCACTGTTAGCAATAGCCGTTTTTAATTCCTCGGGATCAGAGAAATCGTGAACGCGAACCGTAGAATCGGTGCGTTCGTTGAGTTGTTTAGCAATCTCTTCTAAGCGTGGATAAAAGTTATCACGAATGTTGAATACATCGATTTCTTTTACTCCATCTAAAGCCGCTTGAACTAAAATCGCTGTAGCTGCTCCACCCCCGCCAAGCAAAGTCATATTTTTTCCAATGATATCCACATCACAATCTTTAACGGCATTCATAAATCCAATACCATCGGTCGTATAAGCGATGAGTTTTCCATTGTCGTTGACGATGGTATTACAAGCTCCCCCGATTTCGCAAGCAGGGGATAATTCGTCAGCTAATTTCACCATAATATTTTTGCCCGGCATGGTGATATTCCAACCTCTTGCTTTCATCAATTTTAAAGCTTCCACCGCCTCAGGCATTTTCTCCTCCGGAGTATCAAAGGCGAGGTAAACATAATCAAGCCCCTTTTGTTGGCATGCTTCGTTATGCATCGCAGGGGAAATAGAATGAGCCACTGGACTGCCAAGAAGGCATAGTAAGCCAGTGTGGCCAGTAATTGTAGGCATGGAAATATTTCCTTTCTTTTTAAGTCCGAATTAAGCTTGTTCGTTTAGTTCATTGACTTTAGCGATAATTTCTTCGCAAATTTGAATTTCAGATTTGCCATCAGTATTGACGACGATATCGGCAGCGGCTTGATAAGCAGGAGCTCGTTTAGTCATCAAAGCTGAAATGTGTTCGATGGTTTTGTTGTTTTCAAGAAGTGGACGATCGTGGCTATCTTCCACGCGCTTTAAAATAGTCGCAGGCGAAGCCGTCAACAACACTACCTTTCCACTCTTACGCATTTCATCTACATTGACTTGCCGCATGGCTACCCCGCCACCACAGGAAACGATCTGGTTTTTCTTTCCTTCGCATTCCTGCAATAAACTGGTTTCTTCATTGCGGAAGTATTCTTCTCCATGCAAATCAAAAATTTCTGAAATGCTCATTCCATTACGCTCAGCAATGATTTCATCCATCTCGATTACATCCATCGCAAAAGTGTCTTTTAATACTCGGGAAAGTGTACTTTTTCCAACTCCCATGAAACCGATCAAGAAAATATTGAAGCCAAAAACCTCATGCGATTGAATACGCTTGGAATGGTAAACGATGTTGTCATAAACCCGCATAATTGAGCGACTGTATTCATAGTCTTCTAATTTTTTGGCAAACTTTTTCTTTTTTCGATCTTCCTCATCCAACTGCACCACAGACATATGGTTTTCTTGCTTGAAGTTGATGAGTTCTTGAACGATTTGATAGCGCAAACGCAACATATCAATTAAAACGTCATCGCACATTTCAAGATCGTTTCGAAGTTTATTGAGCTTATCCATACGATTTTCCCTTCTTCTTTTTTCATTTTTTCTTTCGATTTGGATCAAAATGAATCCTTCTTAGAGTGGGATTTGATCCAAGTAAATGTCAAAAAAGTATAGGCCGCCAGCTCAATAAGTGTAAAGATAAACCGATTTATTTCAAAAATTACATGTTTTTTTTGGTACAAATAAAGCACTTTTGGCTATTTATACTACACAAAAGCGCAGAACATTTGAAAAAAATATTCTGCGCTTGAAAACAAATGAAAAGGGAAGTCTTAGATTCCAAGTTTTTCTTTCATATAGGCCACATCCGTGGATTTACCTGTATAAAGTTCGATCGCAATGAGAGCTTGGAAAAGCATCATGCTTAAGCCGTTATAGACTCTTTCCACTCCAGCTTCTTTAGCTTGTTTCATCATAACGGTTTCCCGAGGAGCATATACAGTATCCGTTACGATAAGATCGGGTTTAAAGAAGGATCCATCTGGAATATTAGAAAGATCTTCTAAAGGATGCATTCCGACACCTGTGGCATCACAGAAGATATCGGCTTCATGCATTTTCTTTTTGAGCAGATCCAAGTCGGCTAAATCGTGCATAGAAGCTTTACAATCGGTGTTTTCGTTGATGATATCCACAATTTCTTCGCCGCGATCATAAAATTTATCCTTGATATTAAAAATGGCAATTTCACTCAAACCATCTAAGGCTCCCCGCACCGCAATCGCAGTAGCGGCTCCACCGGTTCCGATTAAAACCATCTTCATCCCTTTGAAGTCGATACCTTCTTCTTTAATGCCTTGCCAATAGCCCATACCATCGGTGTTATAGCCTTTTAAGTAGCCAGTAACTTTACCTTCTTCATCGCGTTGGTTAACAACGGTATTGATCGCTCCACAAAGGCGAGCCGCATCATCTACTTCATCTAAGTATTGATGAACGACTGTTTTGTTGGGCATGGAGATGTTAGAACCAAGCATGCGTAAGGCACGAATGGCTTCTACAGCAGCAGGAAGGGAATCGTTATCCACTTCAAAAGCGAGTTGGACTACATCATCACCATTTTTATCGTAAGCGAGGTTATGCGTAGCGGGGGATTGGGAGTGACGAATGGGATAGGCCATTAAGCCAACAAGTTCAGTATGACCAGTAATGTTTGGCATCAGTTGAGTCCTCTTTTTCTATACGTTTTTTATAACAAACCAAGGCATTTCACTTGGAGGATAATCGTTTATTTTAGTTCGGAAATGGGATCCATGTCTAAATAGCCTTCCGATTCTAAAACGTTTAGGATCGCACGACCTTCCATTGTTCCTTCAATAATACGACGAGCGCGAATGGAATCGCCAATAGGATAGACATACACACCTTCGGGTTCAAATGTCTCTTTAATTTGTTCTAAAACAGGATTGTTTGAACGCATGCCGAGACAGTTAAATCCGAGATCGAATGGAATTTCTTTGATTTCTCCATCTGGAGTTTTAACCACAAAGGCATTTTCTTTTACTTCTTGCAAAGCGGTACGAACGTATTGCTTCACATCGTATTTTTCAAACGTTTCATTCATCGAACATTTGGTGACCGGATCCGCAAGCATTCCAATTTGCGGAAGCATATCAATAATGGTGCATTTAGCGCCCCGTGGAGCAAAATATTCCACTACGTCCAAGCCGACAGATCCTCCACCAACAACTACGACTTCTTTGTCTTTGCAGAATTCATCAGGATATTCGCCGTTTTGGTAATTTTTGATCATACCAAAGATGTCATGAACATTTCCAGCGGCTAAGTTTTCCTTCAAGCCTTTAATAGGAGGAGCAAGAGGTACAGAACCTGTGGCATTGACAATGATGTTGGGTTTGAATTGTTTGATGTTATCTACAGTCGCTTCGGTATTTAAGAAGATGTAGAGATTATCCAAACGCGCTGCGCGTTCTTTAAGATATTTTGGGAAGTCTTTCATTCGTGTTTTGCTTGGTAAATCGGAAATAAAGGATGACAAACCACCTAAATGATCGCTCTTTTCCAATAAGAAGACATTGCATCCTACTTCGGCTGCGGTACAAGCGGCTTCTAAACCAGCCGTTCCTCCACCAACCACTACCACGTTGCAGTTTTTATTGACATGCAATTTTTTATAGACATCCCCTTCAGGAACCGCAGGGTTTACTGTACAACGAATTGGACGGTTGACCCCAATACGGTTTCCAGCACATCCTACATTGCACGAAATGCATTTGCGTAAAAGGTCTTCTTCGCCATTTTCAATCTTTTTCACCCATTCTGGTTCGGCGATTAAGCCACGTCCCATTCCCACGATATCCACATCGCCACTTTCCAATACTTTTTCGACGATTTCAGGATCACGGTAGTTACCAGGATTCATGACGGGCTTGCCAAATTTATCTTTGACTGCTCTTGCCATGTAGCTTCTCCAACCATCGGGCAAATAGTTGGCATCGATTTGATATTGCAAACTTGGATTTAAGCCGCACGATACATCGTACATATCGACAAATTCATCGATGTATTCCAAATATTCGAGAGTATCTTCTAAAGTATTTCCTCCAGGCACCCGCTCTTCAGCCGAAATGCGCACGATGATTGGAAAGAATGGTCCTACTTGACGACGAACTTCTTCTAAAACCATACGAGGAAAACGCATGCGGTTTTCAACCGAACCACCAAATTCATCGGTACGATGGTTGTAGTAAGGGGAGATAAATTGGCTTAACAAATAGGAATGTCCGCAATGGATTTCCACGGCATCAAAGCCGATGTCTTGGGCACGTTTCGCCGCTTCTCCATATTTTTTTACCGTGTGTTCAATTTCTTCTTTGGTCATAGGACGAGGTGTTTCACCACCTACTTTAGTGGGTACATCGGAAGAAGAAATTGTAGGAACACCGGTACGGGCCGAAGAAGCAGAGGCCCCAGCATGGTTAATTTGAATGGCTACTGTGGATCCACTTTTGTGTAAAGTTTCAACCAATTGATAAAAGCGAGGCATAAAGCTATCGTGGTCAATGCGGATTTGGCTAGTGCCATTGGAACCTACAGGATAATCCACGTTGGCATTTTCTAAAATGATCAGTCCCACACCGCCTTTGGCTCTTTGGTTGTAATAGTTCATATGACGAGGGCTCATTTCACCACTCGTTTCACCATAGTTGGTTCCCATTGGAGTCATAGCAATGCGGTTTTTAATAGTAGTACGTTTGATTGTAAGAGGCTCAAAAATTTTGGGGTATTTCTTTTTCATGTTCATTGCATATTGTTCCTTATCAAATTTCTTTCCCTGTAAAGTTTTTAAACTCTCCTGTTTGTGACATCTCAATGATAAACGCAAGAAGACGCAGAAGAAACAAAAAATTTGAAATGCATTTAGGCATAGATTGTTTTTTAATCGAAAGAAGATGTAGCCCATCTCTTTTCAATAAAGTGGATAAAGCGTGCTAGAGCTGGCCATTGTTCATAATCTTCTTTCCAAAACATATATACATCAAAAGAACAAAGCTCCTCTTCAAGAGGATGAAGGCTAATTGTCTCAATTTCGTGCAATTCATCGCTTTCAAGCATCACTGCCACCCCTAAATTTTGACTCACCAAAGAACAAAGCATGTGTTCATCAGGGCCTTGAGCTAAAAAGTAAGGTTCTATTTGGTGTTTTGTATAGAGATCTTGTAAAAAATCATACATAAAAGACATTTGATTGTAGCCAATCATCGGATATTGGCTCAGCTTAGCCAAAGAAATCGTCTCTTCTTTGGCTAAAGGATGATTTAAAGGCACAACGGCCACTAGATTTAAGGAAAGAATTGGAAGACGACGCATCTTCACAGGATAGGCTATGGAAGGAACATAAAAGCCAAATCCAACATCCAATTTCCCCTGTTGAAGCTTTTGAATGATTTGAGTGGTTGATTCTTGGTGCAAGCGAAAGGAGACCGCTTCATTTTTAGGATGGCTTAAGAAACTTTTAAGACAGGTGGGAATAAATTTTTTGGCCAAAGGAAAGACATACCCTAAATCAATCCCCCCTCCTCCACAAACAAGGTCTTCCATCGCTTTAATCGCCTTAGCACATGTATCCTCGATTTCAAGAGCCCGTTTTAAAAAGAGATGACCAGCTTTAGTTAAAACAATTCCCCGCCCTCTCTTTTCAAAAAGAGCAGTTTTTAATTCCTCTTCTAAAAGAGCCATAGAACGCGAAAGAGAAGGTTGACTGATATGTAAAGCATTTGCGG
>CAZTNF010000107.1:0-351 GCA_964615295.1 uncultured Erysipelotrichaceae bacterium
AATTTGAGATAATTTTTTTATTATTATAACTATCTCTTGAATAATTCATGTCAATTTTTAAAAGAATTAATTTTTATTCTCCTTCTATGAAAAGCATTATATTTACTTTTTCTAGAAGGAGAATAAAATACATATTGTTTTTCTAAGGCTAAATGTCATTTTATAAATGTGATATTTTCTATATTTAGATTAATTTATTTATTAAAATCAATATTGTTAAAAGCAATAAGTATAAAAAATGAAAAATTAAGCAATATAAAATGTGCTATAAAATACAATTAGGTTAAAAAATGAAGAAGAAAAGATGAGTAAAAAAGTTTTTGAAATGGATTTTTTAGGAAAAAAATTAAT
>CAZTNF010000107.1:361-6110 GCA_964615295.1 uncultured Erysipelotrichaceae bacterium
CAAAACATAAACCTTGTCAAGAGCTGATTTAATTTTTTCTACAACTTTTTTCCGTGCCCCTGAAAACCCACTTCCCTTTTCTTCCCAGGTATGGTATACTAAAATAAATCCACATACTGTGCAGCGCCTCATCCGGCGGGGCAAATCAAAAATGAAGAAGAAAAGAGGTTTAAATCTTTAGTAATTTGGTAGGCTAACTTTTCCTTTTTTAAGTGCTGTTTTCGCTCAAGAAGTATAGAAAAATGGAAAACAGTTTCCTGAAAGTGAGATAAAAGCCTTAAAAAGCAAAAAAAGGAATCGAAAATCTATTAGCAAATGACTTGGCTATTTTATTCAAACGTTCTTACCATGAAGTTTTCGTGCTCAGCCCCATATTCAATCCGAATGCGACAAGAGTTAGCTCTCACCACTCTACGACAGATAAGGTGGAAAGAGATGATCCCATTTGTTCTCTCGAAGAGTGAATAAATTGCTTGATAGGAAATAAAAGATTTTTAACAAAAAAGCTTAAATTAATGCTTAATAAATACTAAAATTATTTTATAAATATACATTTATAAAAAAAGAAAGGAATGCTAAATGTTTAATAAGAAACAATGGATCATGATGTCCTTAGCCACATCTATGATGATTTCAAGTGAATTTATGGCTCTTTCTACTTCCATCTTAGCTAATAATGAAGAAGAAATGGTAGAAAGCAGTGATACTTCAGCTATTTCTCTTACTCAAACTGATCTTAGTAATTCAAATATTTTTGAACTCCAAAATGGACTTTACTTTTTAAAGAGTGGAAATTATAAACTAGCCCAGTCCTTAAATTTAAATTTTCCAATTTATATTGATGGAAATGTAAATATTGATTTACAAGGATATTCCATTATAAATGAAACCCAAATAAGAATGTTGTATGTAAGCGGGAAATGTAAAATTGAAGGGCCTGGAGAAATAGTCGACTATCTTTCCACTAATCATCCCGATCTTGCTTCTTTAACCGTGAGCGGTGAGCAGTTATCGTTATCAAATGTCAAAATAAAGACTCAAAAAAGCAATTGCATCTATGCCTATGGAGAAAATACAAAACTAGATCTTACCAATTGCTCCATTGAAGCTAAAGGAGAAGCTAAAGGCATTACTACTCCTCCAATGCCAGGATATGTAACTAAAGGGCCAATCATTAATTTGATCAATACTTCTATAGAAAGTGAAGCGGAAGGAATTTCTCAAACCTTTTCCCTTTCTACAGTTAATTTGACAAATTGTTTCATTCAATCCGAATCTAGAGGAATCGATACGTGTGTAGGGACTTTAAACATCTCCAATAGCGTTATTCGTGGAGATATTCTTTCTGATCCTCCAAAATTAGCCCCTATTGGAGTCTTATTGAGACCCGATAAAGATTGGAATTTTTTAAAGGTAAACATTGAAAACAGTTTAATTGCTGGAAATATGGGTCTTGTGGTAGCTGATCTTTACAATGAGATTACAAACACCAAAAACTTTTCGATTAACATCTCCAATACTGAAATCTTGGGCTCCCAATGTACCATAGGGTATACTAGTACCCAAATTCCTTTTACTCTCACTAACGTGAGTTTAAAAGCAGGAGCTAATTCAGATCCTAAAAAATTAAAAATTATTTCCACCTCAAATAGTGGACTTTATAGTGTGGACTCAACAACTCCTTCTAAAGTCCCATATACCATTAAAAATTTTGATGACCTAACTAATATAGTTATTCCTACGAGTAGTGTGTCTTTGACCTCTTCAGATTTAGTTTATGGTAATAATACTTTGAGTTCCGCTGGCCAAGCTAAAGTCGAAAAAAATCTTACTAACCAAATGGCAAGCTTAGCCGCTAATGAGCAACAAAAAAATTCCACTGCTCTCTATTCCAGTGTAGAAAATAAAATCGTGAACCAAAACGTGTCTTATGACTATGGAAATTACAAAGTAGAAGTCGTATCTTCACAATTTACTACTCAAAATAATAAATATAAATTCCAAGTAAAGTTAAAAGCAAGATTAAATCCCAATAGTGTTGTTGGTTTGCGTCTTCCTCGAGCTCAAAGTGAATCGGTTCAAACGATAAATGAGTTTGAACCAATGAGTGAAACGACTCCAGCGAGTGATGCCTATTGTCTAAATGTTAGACTTTCAGATGTGCTCAAAAATCCTACAAATATTAAATCGGGACTGAGTTCTGAAAAGATTCAAGCTATTGCTCAAGAAGTAAAAGACATTGCCCCTATTTCTGCGAGCAGTCTTCAAGAATTCGAAAATATGGATCTTAGCCAAGAATTTGTGATGCATGATATGGCTGAAATCCTTGAACTGAGCAGCCCTTCATCTTCAGTTGCGGTTACGCCTATCCCGATGTATCGTCTTTACAATGGCTTGACAGGAGAACATCTCTATACAGCGGATCCTTCTGAAAGAGCTCAGCTTTTAACAAGCACCACTTGGAAAGATGAAGGAGAGGCTTGGATTGCTCCGTCGATTTCTAATGCTCCTGTCTATCGTTTGCTTAATCCCAATACCAGTGATCATCACTATACTATGGATAAAAATGAGTATGCTACCTTACAGACTTATGGCTGGATAGGAGAAGGTTTGGCTTTTTATTCGGCCGAGGTTCAAAATCCTTCTAATGTTGTTCTTTATCGTTTGTATAATCCCAATGCAACAGGTGTAGGAAGCCATCACTATACCATGGATAAAAATGAACGAGACACGTTGGCTGGATATGGCTGGATTTATGAAGGAACAGCTTGGGCTGGTCTTTCTAAATAGAAATAAGATATTTATATTTTTACAGAGAGAACTTAGTTCTCTCTGTTTTTACGTTAAAAATAATACGAGAGATTAGGAAAAAGAAGCGGATAAAACTGAAGGGTATTTTAAAATATTACACAGGTAGGACAGAGAAACTAAAAGCCTAGGGCTGGCCGAAAGGTAAAAGATACAAAGTATACAGGAAAACAGGTATCAAAAAAAGACTCTAGACTAAAGTAGCAGACCCCATAAACATTGAATTTTCAATAAACAAAAGAATGTTGATGAAGTTCTTGAGGGGCCCAACTGAATTACCAAGAAGAAATAGATTGACAGATAGATCAGAAGTCAATTCGGTCATAATAGCCCACAAAGTCATTTTAGTTATGATGAAAGATTTTATAGCCTAAGGAAACTGAAGAGGACGAAGAAATTTCTAAAAATTTATAAGACAGAAATTTTTTCCGACACTTGAGCAAAAGTAAATTATATCCAGAACAATGGGTATATGCCGATTTGGCTATAATTTTATTTGACCCACCATAGAGAAATTTATGAAAGGGAAGAAAGACTTGTTTCAGGATAGGACTTCTCAAAGGGACTGAACAATGGGTATCTTCTGCAAAATCTTGAATTTTTGTGGATTCAGAAAGTTAGGAGTAAAGCAGTCAAGCCAAGTATTATGAATGCAGACAGAGCTTTCCGAATTGAAAAAAACTCAAACTCTGATGTGAAAATGTATTTTGTGAGAAATGGAGTAAAATAACCTATTCTCTATAGATGGCACACAATCAAGATCCCAACGCTTGGCTGGATAAGATTCAAAGAAAAAGGCTCCAACTAATCTGGAAACCCATAAAAAGTGGTTCTGTTTCCATGAAAACTGAAAGATATTATATTTCTGTTTTGATAGAAGAATCAGAAACGAGTAAACCTGTTTTAAATAATTTTGGAATCGATATTTACTTAGGCCTCAAGGATTTTACGATCTGTTCAATATGGAAAAACCTATAAAAATATCAATAAGACTGACTGTATGAGGAAACTTAAAAAGACTGAAACGAGAGCAGAGGAAACTTTTTAGGAAATACGAAAGTTTAAAAAGTTATCAAATAGTCAAATAGTATGAAAGGAGAAGCTACCCGACAGAATATCCGAAAACAAAAGCTGAAAGTACAAAAACTTCATCACAAACTTGACTGTATTAGAACCGATTATCTCAGTAAAGTAATCTCTGAATGAGAGAAAACCAAGCTAGAATGGATAACACTTGAGAATCTGAATATAAGGGGAATGATGAAGAACAGACATCTTTCAAAGGCAATTGCATAGCAGAAATTGCTTGAGTTCAGAACGAAGATAACTGCAAAACATAAAGAATATGGTATTGAACTACGGTTTATTGACAAATTTTATCCATCAAGCAAAACCTGTCATACTTGTGGAAGTATTAAGTCTGTTGAAGTCATCTGACACAATATACTTATATGATCAATATGGATATAGAGCAGACAGGAATTATAATGCAAGCCTGAACCTCAGAGATTGTCTTACCTATCATATTGTATAGAAACGCAAAGTATGTATCGTAGGCTATATGGGAATTAACGCCTGTGGACTATATATTATACCTGAATTTGTGAGTAGATTGTGACTAGTTATAACCTAACGCATACAGGATGAAGCAGGAATTTTCTCAATATGGATATGTTTGTCCATATGTTGAGTAGCAGGATTGGATCCATGCTTAAAACGAAAGTGATCGCCTTTATAGAAACCGCCGAAAAAGGATCGATGGAGGCAGCTGCACAAGCGCTCAATATGGATGTGAAGGTTATCCGAGATTCCATTTTAGAACTTGAAGAAGATCTCAATTTACAACTCATGGTGAAAGGGCAACGCCAAGTCCGCCTGACGCGTATGGGGAAAAAATTTTACCATGGTTGTAAGCGCCTAGAAGAAATGGTCAGTGATCTCAAAGAGGAAATGAATTTCACGCCAGTACCAAACATCAACATTGGCTTTACAGGGAGCAAAGACAACCAAGGCTTATTGGAAATGGCCAGTTGGTACAAGCGCCAAAATCCAAGTGTGACCTTTTCCTTTAAAAAAGGCGAGCCTAAACAAAGTCATGATCACGTTTTAAAGGGAGCTTTGGATGTTTGTTTTGGATTACAAAATGTATATGGGCCGTTTTCGGGCTTAGAAGCGATGCCTCTTTTCAAATATGAAGTGTGTCTAGTTTATCCTGAAGATCATCGATTTGCTGGCCGTGAAAGACCCAGCTCAAATGATTTGATCAACGAAAATTTGATCTTGTTAGCAAGGCAAAATAGTGATCCCTTTTTTTGTGATCCGAAAGTGGTATGCGCTCTTCCTCAAGATCGATTTTATTTCTCAAAAGAAGTGCGCAGCGTCGAAGAACTCTTGGAATGTGTAGAACAAGATGAAGGAGTGGGCTTAGCTGCAAGTCGTCACATCGATCCCTCTCTTCTTCAAAAACGACATTTAAAGTTTGTGTTTTTGTCCAATGTCTACTGTGCTTGGATCATTGAAGGAGAACCTCGACCAGAAATTCTTGATTTTTTACAAGACTGTCAAACCTTCTTTCTTTTGTCTAAGAATAAATACTTTTAAATCCGATGCTGAAAGCAGAGCGTTTTCTCTGCTTTCTTTGATGGATTAAGACTTACCTAATTCACTCAATCGCAAACTATGCCAATTTATGCTTTGGATAAAGGAAATTGAAAACTATAAAGCAGAGTGGAGAAAACCATGATAAAAACAATTGTTCAAATTGAAGGAATGCGTTGTGGAATGTGCGAAAGTCATATCAATCAAACGATTTCCAAAGCTTTTCCCCAAGCAAAAGTGACTTCTTCTCGTCGTCAGGGAAAAAGTGTCATTTTAACCGATACAGATCTCGATGAACAAAGGCTTAAACGCATAATTGAAGCGACTGGATATACCGTTAAAA
>CAZTNF010000108.1:0-5994 GCA_964615295.1 uncultured Erysipelotrichaceae bacterium
AGTCGATAAATCCAATAGATCACCATTAAAAAAATCCATATCCAGAGCAGTCCTTGACTCACCTTTGGATTTTTAGGATGGATCAAGAAATAAAGCCCAAACATGACTAAAGTAGGGATCAATAAGGCGTGCCAGGAAAGAGAAGCGGCGAAATCCCCTTGAGCTAAGGATAAAGCGGCTCGAGTCATTCCACATCCAGGGCAGTGCAGATGAGTCACTTGATAAATTGGACAGTGATATCCAAAGACGAGAAACACCATGAGTAAAACGAGAAGGAGAAGGGCTTGTTTTAGCCATCCTCCTTTCCTTTCAAAAGAATCGCTTTTCGGTAAAGGCGGCAGGGAAGAGGGCTGAGTATAAAGAAGAGAGGAATCCGATCGGGATTCCTCTCTTTTGTCTAAGGATGGAGTCATGAAAAAGAACTAGTGGAAATCTCCACTCTCCACTAACGCATTTATTTGATCTTGAAGAATCGCTAAGGAAGCTGGAGTGACAAACAGGCTTAAAATCGCCAACAACATCGAGTTATTGGAAAGGCGACGATCGGAGAGTTCATACACATCGTTTCCCGCTTTCCAAAGATAATAAATGGTATAGATGTTGCAGGTAATTAAGCTAAAGACCACGACTAAAAGCGGTTCTGCAATTGGCTTTTTTCCCTTTTGGGCATTCAGTTTATTGAGATCAGAAGCGATCATATAGAGCCATATAAACTCAAAGATTCCACAGGTGACGATCGTTAAAAACAAATAGAGAATGATGTTGCGAACAGGCACGCCAGGTTGATAGTTGGAATAATAAGGAGTTTGCCCTGGAAGTACCGTTTCGTTTGGACGCACCGCTTCTCCTAAGTGAACAGCTAGAGGCGTATCCTTTAAGTGCTGCCAATCCAAATAGCCTTCCTTCCAAACGTAGGTCGATCCATCCACTACACCTTGGTGAATGCTACGGATCATCACGGCTTCGGAAAAAGGCCCTACTGTTCGACCATTGACCACATAATACCAATCTTGAGAATCATTCTCTTTAAGATTTTTATGAGGAGGAGGGGTTTGAGCTTCTTTTGAAGAGCGCACTGAGGAGTCCTTGAGTGGGGACACTTTAATTGGTTCGGGGGGAGTCTCGTTGGAATCTTTGCTTAAATCGAGATCGAGCGCTGGATTTTCAAAGGCTTCAATTGGCGTAATCACTCCATTTTCAATGACTTCAGCCACAGGAAGCGGATTAGCATCCAATTCTGGTTTATATAAATCGGTATTGTGAAGTTGAGTCCACTCTTTCATTCCTTTAGACCAAATGTAGGTTTCAGGAGTGATTTCCTTTTGATTGAGTTTCTCTAACAACTCCTCTTGATTGAAGGGACCAACGGATTGTCCATCCTCTACATAATACCAGCGTTCTTTGGAAGAGGAAAAAGTAGAACGATTGGCATTTTGATCGGTTTCTTCAAGAGCATCTATTTGAAGAGCGCTTGCGGCGTTTTTTTCTTCAAGAGCATTGGTGGAAGTGTCATTGGATTCTAAAAGGGAAGCCCCACATTCTGGGCAGAATTTAGCATCATCTTGCACTTCCGCATGACAAACGGAACAATTTTTCATAAAATTCTCCTTTTAATTTCTGATTGTTATTATCGCAGACAACTCTAAAAATCTTGTTAAGATCGTGCGTTTTTTCTATAAATCTTTCCGGTACATTTCTTCAAAGACCTTTTCCCTTTAAAGGGATTCAGGATAAAGAAAAAATCCGCTTCTTAGACTGAACCTCACCGATTTTATTAATTTATAAAAATTTTTTCTTGAGATCAGAATAAAATAAGGTTTTCATATCTTAGTTTTGATATTCAATAATAAAAAAGATGATATACTATAAATAATCAATACCACTAAAATTTAGTAAGGATTAATCCTTACTTGTAAGATGTATACGCTTTAAATGAGTTACCCGCAATTAAAATGGTGACTGATCATTCAGAGTATTTTTTATAAAGTCCTTACTCTAGGCCATCCGAAACTGAATCATCACACGATTTGAGAAGACAAGAGTTTTTTAGAGTAAAGACTTTTCTTGTCTCGTTTTCACAATATACATCTTTTATTCCAAAAAGAGACTTCAAAAATTTCCTTGCTCTAGAACTCTTTTAGACCATATTTCGATGGTCGGAAAGAAGGTTCATGATGCATTCATCTTCTATATTCCTAATAACTACTGCTTTGGCCTCGGCTTCTTTTACTCCCTGGCTTCTTTCATCTGAAAAAGATCTTCCTGAAATGGAGAATCTTGATTTTTCGAATCAGAATTTAAAAACGTTTGATGGTTCTTTGTATCCATCAGTCCAAAAGTTGAACGTTTCAAATAATCAGCTTGAAAGCCTTGATCTATCCTCAAATCCAATGCTAAGAGAGTTGGATTGTTCCAATAACCAATTAAAAACTCTAAATTTAAGTCAAGAGAATGCCTTATTGACCTCTCTTGATTGTTCCAACAATTGTTTAGCTACTTTAGAATTGGATTTTCTTCCCATCTTACCAATCATGGGGACTTGTAAGGTAGAAAATCAAAAGATTGTCTTACCTAAAAACTTAACCACTCTTAATTTACGGACACAATTTAAAGCGGACTTAAGTCGTTTACACGTAACCGAGTCTTCTCAAGGGGTGATCTTTAACTCCACTACAGGTGAGCTTACGGGCCTTCAACCCCATGCTCAAGTCACCTATACCTATATCCCCTTTAAAAGCCGGCCTGATTTGCTCATGGATGTCACGCTTTCTTTTACAGGAATGGAAGATTCAACTCTTTTTGATCAAGAAGAGCCAACGTCCAATCTAGATTCCCTTCCCGCCTTTAGCGGAGGAACGTCCGCTGATTCTCATGCGAGCGACCAAGAAAATGGAATCTCTATGCATCGCCTTTACAATCCCAATACAGGAGAACATCTGTATACAAGCGATATAAATGAGCGCGATACTTTGAGTAAAATAGGTTGGAATAGCGAAGGCATTGGATGGATCGCTCCCCAATCTTCAAGCCTTCCTGTCTATCGCCTTTATAATCCCATCACCGAAGGGGGAGATCACCACTATACGATGGATGTGAAGGAAAGAGATGCCTTAAGAGTTTTGGGCTGGAGATATGAAAACATTGGTTGGTATTCCGCCAATAAAAAGGATCCAAATGGGGTTCCTCTGTATCGCCAATACAATCCCAACCAATATGCAGCCAATCACAACTACACAGCCGATTTAAACGAACACACCACGCTAGTGGGATTGGGTTGGCATGATGAGGGAATTGCTTGGTATGGGTTAAAGTCGAATTCTTAGTTCTCCATGCAAACTAAAAAAAGGGCAGTCAAGAAAAATTTGACTGTCCTCTTTTGTTTTAGACTGCATCTACTTAGAAAAATTAGATCGAAGAAGAGTTCTTGTTTTCACGGAAACGGGATAAAAACTGTTGGGTTCTTTCATTTTTGGGATGATTAAACACCTCATCGGGGCTTCCTTGTTCAGCGATGACGCCTTGATCCATGAAGATAACGCGATCCGAAACGTCTTTAGCAAATTGCATTTCATGGGTCACTACAATCATCGTTAAGCCCATTTCGGCCAATCTCTTCATGACATCCAACACTTCGCCAACCATTTCAGGATCCAAAGCCGAAGTGGGTTCATCAAACAACAAGACTTCAGGATCCATCGACAACGCCCGAGCAATGGCTACGCGCTGTTTTTGACCCCCTGAAAGCTTAGTGGCCGGCTTTTTCAAAAACTGGCTCATTCCCACCCGTTCCAAATGGCCACGTGCGATTTCATTGGCTTCCTCTTTTGATCGTTTGAGTACCTTTCGTTGACCTAAGAGACAATTGTCCAGTACATTCTTGTTTTGAAACAAATTGAAGTTTTGAAACACCATTCCTACTTTTGAACGGTATTCTTTGGGCGTGAGAGAAGAGTTTAAAACATCTTTTCCATGAAAGTGAATGGTTCCTGCATCGGGAATTTCCAGCAAGTTAATGCAGCGAAGAAGCGTGCTTTTTCCCGAACCCGAAGAGCCAATGATGGAAACAACTTCCCCTTTTTGAATGGAGAAGTCGATATCGTGGAGCACTTCTTGGGATCCAAAGCTTTTTTTTAAGTGGGTAACTTGAATAATGGGATCACTCATGAGGACATCTCCATAAAGAAAGGTTTCTTTTTATCGGATTTTTCCGTTTCATCTTTGTTGAATTGTTTTTCAATCAAGTTCAACAGCCACGTAGCTAGAGTCGTCAAAATTAAATACAAAACAGCCGTATCCAAATAAATCTCTACAAAGCGCATGTTGCTTCCCGCAATCGAAGACGACTGAAAGAACAATTCCGTGACGGAGATTACGTTCATCATACAGGAATCTTTTAAATTGACGACGAGCTGATTGCCAATGGCTGGGAACGTGTTTTTGATGGCTTGAGGAAAAATAACGTAGATCATGGCTTGAAAATTGCTCATACCAATCGCTTTACACGCCTCCAGCTGCCCTGGATCCACGGATTGGATTCCCGAACGCAAAATTTCAGCCATATATGCCCCCGTATTAATGGAAATGATGACATAACCAGCCGTAATTGGACTCCAACCAATAACAGGTCGCAATAAATAGTAGATGAAAGCCGCTTGAATCATCATCGGCGTGCCACGAAACACCCAGATATAAAAGCCTGTAAAAGCCCGACCGATTTTTTTAAGGACTTTTGTAAAAGTAGAATCCAGAGGATCAATTGGAATGGAACGAATGGCTCCAATGACCAATCCGATTAAAAATCCAAAAAAGGTCCCTACCACCGCAAAGGAAATGGTGACCTTTACGCCATACCAAAACATGGGCCAGTTGCGAAGTAGAGCACTCCAGGCATAACCCCAATCAATGGTCATAATTATCATTCAACAAGTTTTCCCTTGTTGAATCCTCCCTTCTTGTTTGTGCGAAAACAAAGAAAGTGCGAGCACGCAAGTCTGTTCGCACTTTTTGAATGGAAAAGAAATTAGTCACTCGTAGGAGCCGTATTGACCGCATTGACCATCATTTCTGAGCGTTGATCTTGAGAAATTTCATCCAAAGCGCTTTGAATGTTTTTAAATTCTTCCGTGTCACGCGTATTGTTTTTCAAACCAATCGACACAGAAGTATCCACATCAAAGCCTTTTCCCTCTTCAAACATGATAAAGGTCAAATCAGGATTGGCCCCTACGATTCCTTGAGCCACAGGAAGCTCAGCCGTAATGGCTTCGGCTTCTCCAGTTTGTAAAGCCAAAATCAATTCGGGATAGGCTGCCTTTGGCGTAACGTGCTCAACCCCTTCGATTTGATCAATGATGGTATCGTAGTTGGTGTTTTTTTGTCCGATGACTTTATGGCCACTGAATTGTTGAATGTCGGTAAATTCAGCCACGTCGCTGTTAGCGGGAACGATTAAAACCATGTCCGAATTGTAATAGGGAGTGGTGAAATCCATTCCTTCTTCTCGTTCCTCGTTGGCCGTCATTCCAGCAATGACCGCATCAATTTCTCCCGACTCCAAAGCCGGTTGCAGGCCATCCCAAACAATTTTCTTTACCACAAGCTTTTTATCCAATTTATCCGCAATCGCTTGAGAAATCATGACATCATAGCCATCACAATACCCAGCTCCACTTGGAAGAGCCACAGATGTATCCGTACTCTGTGTAGTTTGCCAGTTAAAAGGAGCGTAGTTGCATTCCATTCCCACCGTAAACGTTTCTTGATTCGAAGCATCACTGGAAGTGGACGTAGTGGTTTCTCCACTCGAAGAGCAGCCCGCTAAAAGCATTAAAGCACAAGCCGCTACCCAAACTGTTTTTTTCATTTCTCTCCTCACTTTTCCAAAGGTTACTTGGAAAATAAAAAAGCTGTGGATCCCACAGCCTACAAGGTGATGCCAATATTTCGATAACGCCTCTTCGACTGAAGGAGCCTGCAACGTATTTCCCTGCAGTC
>CAZTNF010000109.1:0-5985 GCA_964615295.1 uncultured Erysipelotrichaceae bacterium
TTAGCATAGTATTTCTTTTCTTCCGTTTTACACACAACGACTGTAAATTCATTGATCGCCTCTATCGCACTCACACTGGCCATAGTAATATCTTCGGCCAAAGAAATTTCTTTTATTTTCTCTAAAATTTCTTCTCCCTTATCGATTCTGGCCACAATGGTATTGTTAAATCTCTTAAATTCCATGATCCTACTCCTTCGGTTTAAAGCCATTAAATTCTTACTTCTGAATCTAAGTCTATCAAGGGATTCCCAATTTTTTTGAAAAAGGCTTCGAGTTTTAAAAATCGATTTTCTTGTGAGTAGAAATAAGATTTTAATTCTCATTTTTAAATTTTTCTCAAAAAAGTCGACCAAAATGTTTTCCTCTTAACCTATAAAAAGCAAGGATTTAGAAGAGATCTTCTTCTTCCTTGCTTGTGGTGTCTTGTGGGGAAATACGAATAGTTTGGGCCATAGTGATGCAATCTTGCACCATATCTTCATAGTCCCAACGACTTTCATACTCTAAACACTTTTCAAGTTTTGGTTTAGTGACCGGAGCCTTAGGAGTAAAGATCGTACAACAATCTTCAAAAGGCAAAATGGACGTTTCATAAGTGCCAATTCGTCTAGCGATATCCATGATTTCCACTTTATCTAAGCAGACTACGGGACGTAAGATTGGCATATTCGTGACATTATTGATCACATACATGCTTTCTAAGGTCTGGCTTGCCACTTGGCCTACACTTTCTCCCGTTCCGATAGCTAAACAATGGCGCTTTTCAGCTAATCCAGTGGAAATACGCATCATCATGCGTCTCATTAACGTGATAGCATAACTTTCGGGAGCATTTTTATAAATCGCCAACTGCAATGTGGTAAAGGGAACCACATGAACCACCAAATCTCCCTGATAAGGGGCTAATAAGCGAGCTAGAGTAAGAACTTTTTCGCGTGCTTCGGCAGACGTATAAGGAGGAGCCGCAAAGTGAACAGCTTCGATGTGAACTCCACGCTTCATCATCAAATAACTCGCCACTGGAGAATCGATTCCTCCCGATAAAAGCACCATAGCACGTCCTCCAATGCCAACCGGAAACCCTCCCGCTCCTTCGATCTTTTCGGCCATAATATAGGCTGCATCTTTGCGCACCTCAATCAAGATCGTGGTTTCAGGATGATGAACATCCACTTTCCAATCGCTATTTTTCAAAATTACGGTGGCGGCCATTCGATTGATATCGTCTGAACGTAAAGGGAAAAGCTTATCATGACGACGAGCTTGGATTTTAAAAGTATGAGGAGTGGATAAATCAACACATTGTGCTATGGCCTCTAAGATCGCTTCAATTGTTGGCTCAGTCTTAATGGCGGGAGAAAGAGAGGAGATTCCAAAGACTTTAGAGACCACCTCACAGACTGCATGAACATCTTCTTCGTGAAGATAAATGTACATTCGATCAAAACCTGCCTCATATTCAAGACTCGCAAAGCCTTTAAGAGCTTTTTTGACATTTTCAAGTAGCTTTTGAACAAAGTTACGGCGATTCTTTCCTTTTAAAGCAAGTTCCCCATAGCGAATCAATATATGATCATAACGGTAATCCATATGTATTGACGATCTCCTTTGCGGCCTCAATAAAGGCATCTGCTTCTTCTAGAGTATTGTCTTGAGAAAAGGACAAGCGGATATTATGAGTGGCCTCTTTTTGTGAACATCCCATGTTGAGCAACACGGGGTTGGCTCCAGCATGTTTGGATTCGCAAGTGCTAATAGCAGAAACACAAATTCCCTTTTCATCCAAGGCATTTTGTAAAACTTGGCTTGTCATCGAGTCAAAGCAAAGGCATAAAATGGAATCTGCTCCATTTGGAGGAGAAAGTATGGTTGTTCCTGGAATTTCGTGTACCCGAGAAATGAGGCGATCTTTCACGGCTTTTATGATTTGATTGTTTTCTTTTTGGTGATCTAAGGCCAAGCGAATGGTTTTGGCTAAGGCAATATGAACGGGCGCATTTTCTGTTCCGCCTCGTAAGCCTTGTTCTTGTTGACCACCAAAAAGTAAAGGCTGAAGTGATAAGTTTTTACGTTTAAGCAACAAAGCCGATCCTTTGACTCCATGAATTTTATGCGCCGACATGCTCATCAAATCAAGCTTTTCAAAAGGAATAGGAAGTTTTCCAAAACTTTGAGTACAATCGGCATGGAAAACACAAGTAGGATGGGTATGCACTACATCCGCAATGGCTTTGATATCAGTAATGGCACCTGTTTCGTTGGAAACGTGCAACAAAGAGACTAGTAAAGTATCGGCCGTTAAAGCTGCTTGAACATCTTTCACATGAATGGAGCCATCCGTATGAATAGGCAATCGGACGATTTCAAAGCCTAGGCTTTCTAAAAATTTCATGGCGCTTTGAGAAGAGGAATGTTCGGAGTTGGAGGTCAAAATACGTTTTCCTCGATGTTGGTTGGCCAAGGCATACCCAACAATTGCCATGGAATTGGATTCTGAAGCACAAGAGGTAAAGAGGATTTCTTCAGGCTTAGCATGGAGCATCTTAGCGATGCGCTCACGACTTGTTTCAAGAAGTTTATGAGCCTTGCGGCCTTTTTGATGCAGGGAATCGGGATTTCCGTATTCTTGAAGCAATTGGATAAAAAGAGCAGCAACTTCCCTGCTTACAGGAGTCGTTGCTGCGTTGTCGAAATAGATCATGTTTGATTCATCACCGCCGGATCTTTTCGGGCCACTAATTTTTCATAAATGCCCGGATGCAAAGATTCAATCGCTTGAATGGCTAGCTTTAAAGCTCGAGTGTATTCGCCATTTTGGAAGCAAATCTCTGCTTTGTTTAAATCGAGGTCAAGGGCTGGATAAGAAGAGCGAAAGCGGTTGCCAAAGACGATCGCATTTTCTACCATTACAGCGACCCCTACTAAGTTGCTTGCGTTGGAATACAGCTTATAAATGAAGTCGATAGCATCTTGCAATGTGTGATTGAGTTCATTGACATTGAGAGGTGAGGAATCCAAAACCGCTTGAACTTGTGCGATTTTCCGTTCGCCTTCCGCCATATCTTCTTCAAAGGATTCGGAAATAGCGGGGAGTTGTTTAATACTGGTCGACAATTTGACTTCATTTAAGATCAGTTGCAATTTGGTCAGTTGTTTGCGTGCGCGGCTTTCATCCGAGCTGGCTCCAACCAACATTTGTTTCATTTCTGCAACTTCACCATTAAACGCAACGATTTCTTGCGAAAATTCACGATATCCACTGATGACTTCCACTTGGAAGGAATCGTTTTCGCTGAGTTGATGTTGGATGTCATCACGTTTCTTTTTGATTTGATCCATCTTTTCTCGAGCTTGAATAAAGCGACGAGTCCAATCTTCTAGACCAAATCGATCTTTGATAGAAGCATACAAGCGAGTGATTTCAATCAATTCCTCTTCAATGCGATCCACTACAGCAAAGTTAGATTCCAAGTTGTTGTGGATTTCTTTAAACGCTGCATGCTCTTGGGTGACATCTTCCTGTAAAGCTAAAACTTGGTCGGTAACAGCATCGATATCTTTGGCTGCAGCGGTTAAATTGCCGTTATCTAAACGTGCTACAGCTTCATCCAAAGCATTTTGAATCGCATCAAGCTTATCGTCCACTTTGAGGTAGGAAGGATCAATGCGTTCCGCTTCCATGCTCGATGTCGCTTGTTTCACTCCTTGAATTTGATCAGGCAATTCTTTTTTGACTTTTTGATATAACGCAGGATAGGCATTGCAATATTTTGCAAAGTCGCTTGTTTTGTCATTAATGCGATCAATGTCTTCTTTGGCTTTACTAAAAGAAGAAGAGGCGAGATTGTTATCAAGTGACGTTACAAGCGTTTCGATATCCCCAAGTTTTTCTTCCATAAAAGGAACGCCAGTATAATAGGCATCTTGGTGATCAATGAATTGTTTTTTAAGCTTACGAACAGTTGTTTTGGCTGCTTCCGCTTTTTGATGAATTTCTGATTCACGAGAAAGAACACTGTCCAAAGAAGCGTTGACAATGCGAATGCGTTCAGAAGTATCTTCTAAGACGGTTTCCACTTCATCCATGGAGCGAATGGCTTTTTTATACTTGTGCCGATTGAAATAGTCGACGGCCTTTTCATAGAGATTTTCACAAGCCTGTACAGATTGAACACAGATCTCGTACTTTGGCTTAATTTCATTGACGCGTTCGTTGAGATCTTCATTCGCCTGAGCAAATGATGTCGCTTTGTTGAACTTATATTGCAGGGTATTTTGTCGAATCTCATTGACTTCAATCTCGAGTTCGGACAATCTTTTCTGAACCCGTCTCTTTTTTAAGGCCCTTGACATGATGCCCACAAGAATCAAGATGAGAACAGCAATGCCAATATAAATCATGACCTCAATGGGCACATGGTTCACAACGTATTCATAAGCATTCTTGCACCAGTTCACACACTGGTTCCAAAAATCTTCCATAAATTATGAAACGATCCCCCTTTCGTTCGTCTTTCATTATAACAAAATGTACTTCCTTTGCATGAAGGCACTCTAGTCCTTCTTGACATTGCTCACTTCCTTTTATTATTCCTATAAGGAAGTAAGAATTTTGGAAATTCTTTTTATAATTTTTCAACTTTTTAGGAAAAAGATCGATTTAAAACAGGTTTTAAAAGTCAAATTCCAAGTAGAGAGTTTTTAAAGATTGACTTATATAGCTCTATTTTCTTAATTCTCTTATTCAAACTTTGTTTAAATGCTTACCTTTTTCCGTATAAAAAACTTTTATTTTAGAAAGGAAATTTATGACTTCTCGTTTCAAATCTTTTTTAATGGCTTGTTTAACCAGTTTTACTTTGCTTGGTTGCCAAAGCTCTTCTAGTCTTTCTTCCTCTATAACGACAAGCAGCGTCTCCTCCACTTCATCCAAATTTATTCGCTTAGATCCCACAGATTATAGCCAAGCAGAAAATTGGGCCTATCTTGGAATTGGTGAAGACAAAGAAGCTGATTTATTTTTAGTGTGTCCTACCATTGACATGAAAGAAGAAACCAATATGTCGCTAGACGATGAAGAAAATAAGGCTTCTTTTTTAGGCGCTTTAAATATGGAGCGTGGCATTTATGAAGAGAATACTAAACTATATGCCCCCTATTACCAACAAGCCTCTATGATGGCTTATGACCTCGATCAAGAAACGCGCGATGCTATTTTGTCAGCGGCCTATCAAGATGTCTCCGATGCTTTTGCTTATTACTTAACCCATTACAACCAAGGGCGACCGATTGTGTTAGCTGGTTTTTCCCAGGGAGCCGATATGTGTTATCGCTTAATGATGGAGTATTTTGACAAAACGTCTCTTCAAGACCAACTTGTAGCCACTTATGCGATTGGCTGGCCTTTAACTCAGGATATGGTGGATCAATTTCCTCAACTTAAAGCGGCCCAAGGCGAAACAGATACAGGAGTCATCGTAACGTTTGAATGTGAAGATGAATCCATTAACGATACATTTATTTTACCGGCGGGGATTCAAACGCTCTCCATCAACCCACTCAATTGGAAAACGGATAGTACTCCTGCTACTAAAGAGGAAAATGAAGGAGCTTGCTTTACGGACTATGATGGAAATATCGTAGAAGAAGACATCGCTCTTTGTGGAGCTTATCTAGCTCCTGAACGAGGATCTTTAAAAGTCACCGATATTGTGATGAGTGATTTTCCCGCAGGAATTCCCAATCTTCCCGAAGGCTCTTACCATCTATACGATTACCAATTTTTCTATCGAAATTTACAAGAAAACGTTCAAAAGCGTCTAGAGACTTATTTAAGTCAAACAAAAACCAATTCTACTTCTCAAACAACTTCTTTAAGCTAAATCATTGGACTTCAAAGAAAAACCAAACTGAGCTTTTCAAAAAAGGATTTTTCCCTTTTTTAAAGCATTCGTTTGGTTGTGTTTCTATTTTAATTCTGTT
>CAZTNF010000110.1:0-5929 GCA_964615295.1 uncultured Erysipelotrichaceae bacterium
TTGGCAGCTTCCTCTTTTGAAAGACCATATTTTTGGGCAAAACGTGTAACCGTGGGGCCAGTATAAGAACGGCTTGCATAGGGATTGAGTTCAAAGGATTTCATATTTAATTGGACTTGGTCTTCCATATTTGCCAGGGCAATGGCTTTTTCTAAATTGGTCACTCCAATATAACAAAAAGGACAAGCGTAATCAGACCAGTATTCAATTGTAAACATATAATCACCTCCAAATAGAACCTGTTTTAGAACATTTTCTAGAACGTGTTCTATTTACAAGGTTAAGTATAAAAATTTAGCTCTATCCGTCCACTTTTTTGAACGACTATTCAAAGCAAAAAAAGATAAAATTTTCTTCCTCATCTAAACGCATTTTAGAACTCGATCTAATATAATCTTTTATTGTATCCCGCCTTAGTTGAAAATACACCTTCCAAAAACGGTTATAATAAAAGGCATGGAACCAAATAGAAAACGAGTCCGTATCAAAGGCGAAAGCAAGAAACTCATTCTCGAAGCTACGGCGCATTTAATTGCTCAAAAGGATGCTAGTCAAATCACTGTTCGAGACATTTGCCAAGCAGCCAATGTCTCCACTGGAACCTTCTATCACTTTTTTTCGGGAAAAGATGCTTTAATGATGACCTTTGTCACCTCAGATCTTTTACCTAATGAACCGCTTACCACTCCTTTAAGCGATCCAGGAGGACGACAATTCGAATTGTACGAACGGCTGATTTCTCGCTATATGTCGTTTGGTTTGGATTTTTTAACTAGCTTCTACACTGCTTCCAATCCAGCTTTGAAAAGTTACATGAATCGTAAAAATGGAAAATTTAATCCGGATACCATTATGGATTATAGCCAACAAGAACTCGCTCAAGCCGTGGAAGCAGGCTACTTATGTGGTGATCCACACCAAATGGCTCTCGATTTATGCACGATAGTAAAAGGAACAGTTTTTGAAGCTTGTTTAGAAGAAGATCCAAGGGGGATTTTAGATCAACTTGAGCGACTTATTCGTCGCTACTTACAAGGATGCCAACCGTAAAAAACCTGAAAAGATAAAGGCTTTTCAGGTTTTTTAGTTTGATTTTTAGGCTTTATTCCAACCTTTTTGCATCGCATTTAAGATGGATTCCATGGTTTCGGCCACTTGAACAACATAGGGCAATTTCCCTAATTTTTCTCCTTGATGAGCTGAATCGATTAATCGGATGTCTTTTATTCCAATCGCTTGAGCAGCTTGAATCCCAGAAAGAGAATCTTCTAAGATCGTGACTTCTTCCGGAGAAGTAGCTAAAATCGTGCAGGCTTTTTGAAGCATCTCTTTTTTGTTTGGATAACTGCCATCGTCATAACAAATCGTAGAAGGATTAATCCACTGATCTAAGTCAAAACTCTCTACAAAAAAATCGATGTTTTCTTTGATGGAAGCAGAAGCAATGGTAAAGGGAATCCCTTTTTCTTGAAGAGTATCAAACAATTCAGGGGCTCCTTGAATCAAATGAAAATTAGCTTTATCTTCTTGGCATAAACGCCGATAGATTTCTTCTTTATGCAAAGAATACTTTGCTTCTAAAATGGGATCTTCTTTTCCTTTGTTTAAATAGCGAACGATCATATGATTGGGTCGTCCATTGCAATGGATATAGAGTTCTTCTTCACTTAAAGGCTTACCGCGCAATTCTTGCGAAATTTCTGACCAAGCTTTGACATGCTTATCGTTATCTAAAAAAAGCGTCCCATTGAAATCAAAGATAACTGCCTTTACAGGTGGTAAGGGATTTTGAATGGATTCCATAGTCTTTATTCCTTTTCATCTTTCTAGGCTAAGATTTTTATTTCAAGACCTAAAAGCCTTGTCTCTTAGACTTTCAATTCTGTTTCTAGCCTGCCACACTAAAACTCGTTTTGCATATCCCAAAGCTCTATCTTGAATAGAGTGTGAATAATGGTTTACTAGAAAAAGAGGAGACTTTATAAATAGACTTTGCTTTTAAACGCAAAAAATCCTCCACATTTTCGATGAAAAGTAGAGGATTTTAAGTTTTATTAATTGAGGATCAAAACTATTCGGCTGGAACAGCGAAATCACCAAATTCTTCGATGATGAAGTTTTTGATGTCATCCGATTTTAAGACTTCCACAAGCGCTTGAATGCCTTCATCATTTACATTGCTCTCTTTCACCGCAATGATATTTTGATAGGTTTGAGCCGCTTCAGAATCAGAGGATTCGGTTACAAGCAAGTATTGTGTTACATTCGAGGTTAAAGCATAGTTTCCATTTAGAACTCCGAAATCTACATCAGGAAGCTTGGAAGCCACTTGATCAGCTGCAATTTCTACAATATCCAAATTTTTAGGATTTTCAGCGATATCTTGTACAGTAGCTGTATTCAAATCAACCCCTTCTTTTAGGGTAATCCAACCTTGATCTTGTAAAAGGTATAAAGCACGGGCTTCATTGGTAGCATCATTTGGAATAACGATTTGTGCACCATCTTGAATATCATCTACTGAAGTGTATTTTTCAGAGTAAATACCGAGAGGTTCATAGTGAATGGCTCCTGCTGATATCAAGTATCCATCTACCCCTTCGGTATAGTTATTGTCTTCGTTATAGCCAGTTAAATAAGGTTGATGTTGAAAATAGTTCGCATCCAAAGATCCATCGGAGGTAGAAGGATTGATGTTTGGATAATCGGAAAATTCAATGATTTCCAATTCATAGCCCTTGTCAGCCAAAAGGGACTTAGCTTCTTCTAAGATGACACCATGTGGGCTTGTAGTAGCTCCTACACGAATGGTTACACTCTCGCTTGAACTTGTACTATTAGAGCTTGTTGAATTCGTAGAGGAATCGCTACTGGAAGAACATCCAAATAAACCAAGGCTCAAGGCAGCAATAGCTGCTAGTTTTGTAAAGTGTTTCATAAAAATTCCTTTCTTTCTCTCTTCTTAAAGGCCAAAGATCATCGAGTTTTTTTCTTTTCTCAATATCTTTATCTTTTCAAGCCTTCTTGATGGGCATCCTACCTCAATGGGTGGTTTTACGCACTAACCAATCGCCAAGAGCTTGAATAAGGGAAATGATGATCAGCAATAAGATTAAAACGACAATGGTGATGTCCTCCATTTGTCTTTGCCAACCAAAGCGAATGGCTAAATCTCCTAGCCCTCCAGCCCCTACTGTTCCCACAATGGCAATTTGACCAATGACGGCAATGAGCGTGATGGTCATCCCACGAATCATACCTGGGATGTTTTGTTTTAAATAAACGTTCCAAATGATTTGCCAGGGACTCATCCCCATCGCAATACTCGCTTCCACAATTCCTTCGGGGATTTCTTCCATAGCGGATTCCATTTGACGAGCCACAAAGGGAACGGTTCCGACGATCAAAGGAACTAAGGCCGATTTGATTCCAATAGTGGTATGAAATATAAGCCGAGTGAGTCCCACCAGCAACGGGATTAAAATAACAAAGGGAATAGCTCGAAAGAGATTGACGATTTTATCCAAGATCCAAAAGATCCAACGGTTTGGACAAATGCCTCCTGGTTTGGTGATGACAATGAGGACCGCAATAGGAAGTCCAATGATAAAAGACATGACTCCCGTAATCACCAACATGATCAAGGTATCGAGTATAGCCTGAGGAAATAAATTGAGGTACTTCATGACGTTTGGAATCCAGCTATTCAATATGTCCACGCTTGAGCACCTCCACTTCTACACCATCTTGCTTTAAAAAGTTAATGGCCTGTTGAATTTGATCGTCCGTTCCCGTAAACACAGTCGTAATAGTTCCAATGGGAGTATCTTGTAAAATTTCAATGCTACCAAAGATGATAGAACAATCGACTGCGTAGTCACGAGAAATTTTGGAAATGAGGGCCTCGGTCGTATTCGTTTGATCGTATTGCAAGCGAACCAATTGTTGATTGGGTTCTAAGCTCGTTAAGGGATGCTTTTGGGCAATCAACTCATCGATCTTATTGGCATTGCTTGCAGTGGAAATAAAATTACGCGTCATTTCTTGGACGGGATGAACAAATATGGGAATGATGTCGCCTTTTTCGACAACTCGACCATTCTCCATGACGGCTACTCGATCACAGATTTCTTTCACCACAAACATCTCATGGGTAATTACAACGACCGTAATGCCTCTTTCTTTGTTAATACGCCGAATGAGTTTCAAAATATTTTGTGTAGTAGCTGGATCTAAAGCGGAAGTAGCTTCATCACAAAGTAACACTTTCGGATCATTGCTCAAGGCGCGCGCAATCGCTACTCGCTGTTTTTGTCCTCCGGAAAGTTGGCTAGGATAGGAATCCTTGCGTTCTACCAAATCGATGAGTTCTAACAAATCCATAACTTTCTCATCGATTTCGGCTTTTGGAGTTCCTTGCATCTTCAAGGGCAAGGCGATGTTTTCGTAGATGGTTAAAGCGGGCAATAAGTTGAAATGCTGAAAGATCATGCCAATTTTTTGGCGAGCTTGTCGCAAAGCAGCGGGTGAGGCCTCCATGAGGTTTTCTCCATCAAAGATGACCTTTCCTTCATCGGGACGCTCTAGTAAATTAATACAGCGCACCAACGTGGATTTCCCAGCTCCAGAAAATCCAATGATGCCGTAAACCATGCCTTCGCGCACATGGATGGAGACATCTTTCACGGCTTGAACAGTTCCATCTTTCGTTTGAAATGTCTTGGTCACATGCTCGAGTCGAATCAAAACATTCCCCCCTTTCACAAAATAAAAAAGCTCTCCCCCTACTACAAAGAAAATTCTTTGTCTTTAGGGCGAAAGCTGATATGTTTTCGCGGTACCACCTAAATTCACATTCCTGTCACCAAGAATGCCTTATTGAGTGAATCCTACCACTCCAGCGCAATAACGGGCGCCCCGTCAAAATCTCTCTTGCGATCGATTTTGCGACTCCAAGACCATCTTCACAATTCTTTTGGTGTTTCTTTTCACCTACCAGAAACTCTCTCTATCCGCTAGAAATTGCTACTCTTCTTTTCGTTGTCATTTTTAAGGGAAAACTTTAACGATGGGAACATCTTAACATAAAATGTGAAAAGTAAGGTATAAGGACTTCTTATATCCAGCTATAAAAATTTATTTCTCTAAAAAAAAGACCATCTTTTTTAAAGGAATAAATGGCTTAAAATGCACTAAAAATAATGTGATTGATAATTTTTATCTTTTATGAAGGATGCTTTTTAGCTTTACTTCCTATAAAAACAGTAGGTTATTGAACTAAATTCTAAAAAGTGTATAAAAATCGTATATTTGTCTTTGATCTTTTTCTAAAAACAAAAAAAGAAGGACTTCTAGCTAAGCCTTCTTCACAAAAGCAATCTTATCGTCAATATTCAATCGTGAATTTCAAAGTCTAAAGAAGCCGACCATTGAGGAAGAAAAAGACACTTGCTTCTATGGAAGATTAATTATAGATATGGAATTTCACGGCCGAACAATTGTGTGCTTGCAATCGATTAGCTTGAGAGACGAAATCATGGAGCACTTCGGTAAATCCAAAAGAAGATTCGGTTTCATAAACATTCTTTTTGTAATTGGTTTGTTCAAACAAATCGTGATGTTGGTTGCGAATTTGATCAAATTCTTTTCGTGTTTCCTTTAAGATTCGGGCTGCTCGATCATAATCTCCATTTTTAGTAAATTTAAGTGTTTTCATCATCTTGTTGCGAATTTGGCGATTCGAGCTGTTTAAATTAAATAGTTTGATTCTTTCTTGTTCTCTAGTCATGGTCTTTTTTCTCCCTTTTCTGTTTGATGTCCACAAAGCGCGAGCATTTTTGTGGGGAAGAAGCCGTATTTTTATGGCTTTTTTCCTTTGACATTCAAAGTGTAACAAATGGATTCTTAGACAGAAAAGGCAAATACACAC
>CAZTNF010000111.1:0-5791 GCA_964615295.1 uncultured Erysipelotrichaceae bacterium
ATGCCAAGCAAGCCGGATTAGAATGGAACGATGTTTTTATTCATTTAATTGATACGCCAGGCCATGCAGACTTTTCGGCAGAAATGGAGCGGACGCTTTCCGTATTGGATTGTGCCATTGTTTTAATTAGCGCTTTAGATGGAGTCCAAGCCCATACGCGTACTATTTGGAAATGTCTTAAAACTTATCAAATTCCCGCTATTTTTTTCATCAATAAAATGGATGCGGCCATCTTATCCAAAGATGATTTGATAAAAGATTTAAAAAAACTGGATGATCGTATTGTGGATTTACAAGCCAAAGATTACATCGAACAATTTGCGACTTTGGATGAGAAACTTTTAGAAAAATTCCTCGAAACTGAAACGCTTTCTACCCACGATATGGCTCAAGCCGTAATGGAACGCAAAGCTTTTCCCGTATTGTTTGGGTCTGCTTTAAAAAATGAAGGAGTTAAAGAGTTGCTTGATGCTTTAACAACCTATACTTTGCCTATTGATTATCCAGAAGAATTTGGAGCCCGTATCTTTAAAATGACCCAAGATGAGACCTCTGTGCCGATAGTTCATATGAAAATCACAGGAGGAGCTCTTAAGACCCGAGATGTGATCAATGAAGAAAAAATCGACCAAATTCGCTTATATCAAGGTCAAGGATTTCAACCTGTCTCAAAAGCCCAGGCAGGAGATGTCGTGAGTGTAAAAGGATTGACAAAAGTGAAGGCCGGAGATGGCCTTGGTTTTGAACAAAATCAGGCTAAAGCGCTGCTCTCGCCTTGCTTGTATTATGAATTGATTTTGCCCGATGGCATTGATCCAGTGCAAATGATGGGATCCATGCGCTTGTTGATGATGGAAGATCCTTCTTTACAAGTGGAATTTCATGAAGATACTCAATCTATTACTCTTCATTTAATGGGCCAGATTCAAAAAGATGTATTAAAAAAGAAAATTCAAGAAAAATCAGGAATTCAAGTGGAATTTGGCCCAGGAAAAGTAGTTTACAAAGAAACCATTGAAGAACCTGTTTTTGGCTATGGACACTTTGAGCCTTTACGCCATTATGCCGAAGTTCACTTGGAATTAGAGCCTGGAAAACGGGGAACTGGGCTTTCTTTTTCTTCCAAAGTTCCTCGCGACATTTTATCCTTGAATTGGCAGCGGCTTATTTTATCCGCTCTTTCCGAAGCCCATTTGACTGGAGTTTTAAGTGGTTCGGCTTTAGAGGATACGAAAATTACCCTTGTTAATGGTCGAGCGCATCAAAAACACACATCAGGAGGAGATTTTCGCCAAGCAGCTCTTCGAGCGGTTCGTCAAGGATTAAAAAAAGCCAAAAGTATTTTGTTAGAACCCTACTTAACTTTTGAAATTCAAACGGCTGCTGAATATATCTCCAAAATTTTGTATCAACTCGATATTCGAGAAGCTGTAGTGGAAGTCAAAGAAGCTGAAAATGAACTGACTCTCATTAAAGGAAGAGGGCCTGTACGAACCTTGATGAATTTCCAAGAAGAATTGGCTAAGGCTTCTCGAGGCAGTGCTACTTTTGCTTTCGAAAATGATGGATACGATGTGTGTCAAAATCCCCAGTCCATTTTGGAAGAAATTGGATATGATGAACGTTTAGATCGTTTCCATCCAAGTGCTTCGATCTTTTGCTCCAATGGATCGGGAGTCATAGTGGAATGGAATGAGGTAGAAGATCACTTACACATTCCCATTCAAAGTGACGAAGAAGTGGTAAGTAGTGTCTCGATGAATTCTGGAAAAGTAAGCGAAGAAGAACTCAAAAAGGTATTTCAAAGTGCTGGAGGAGCCAATCGAAATAGCAAAAAGAATAGTTCAACTAAAAAGAAACGTACCGAACTATCGCTTGAACCTACTCAGGTCAAAACATTTTCTCATTTACCAACCTGCCTTATTGTGGACGGCTATAATATGATCTACTCTTGGGATAATTTAAAGGCGCTTGCTTCTCAGTCCCTTTTTGCTGCGCGCGAACAGCTTATTAGTGAACTCGTAAATTACCAAGGCTATAAAGGCTACTCCCTTATCATTGTTTTTGATGGAACCAGACAAAAAGATAACGTTGGCTCGTCCTCACGCAATGGATCTTCCTCCATTATCTATACTCCTGCAGGAATGACAGCAGATAGTTTTATCGAAAAGAAGGTCTATGAGCTTCGCAATAAATTTCAATGCATTGCAGCAACCAGCGATGCCCTCATTCAAAATTCGGTCTTTTCGCATGAAGCAAGACGAATTTCGGCTCGTGAACTTCAAGGAGCAGTTCGCACAGCCAACCACAATGCATTTTCCGATTTGCATCATTGGAGTCAAAATAAAACATTCAAAGGAAAAAAAGAAACCAAGAACGAATCTAAGAAGTAGAATCACAAAAAAATGAATAAGCAAAGAATAAAGAATATGGATGACAAAGCGCTTAAAGCTTAACTTTAAGTGCTTTTTTTATGGAATAAAGAGAGTCTAAAAAATATTGAATATCAAAAAAGCGAAGAAAGTTGGAAACTTCTTCGCTTCAATGACTATTTTAGATTTTTATGGAAAAACGTAGCGAGCTTATCAAAAGGGATATAATGGTTATCGCCGCCATCGTATAAATCAGTATGATTGGCATTAGGGATAATCATCAATTCCTTGTTATCACCTTTTAATTTCGCAAATGCGTCTTTACTAAAATAGAGAGAGTGGGCCTTTTCTCCATGGATGAGTAAAACAGGATTTTCAATTTCATCGGCATAGCACAGAATCGGTTGATTTAAAAAAGACATGGTTCCAATGGTGTTCCAGCCATCATTTGAATTTAAAGAACGAGGATGGTAGCCGCGAGGTTGTTTGTAGTAGGCATAATAATCTTTAACAAAATAAGGCGCATCTTCAGGAAGCGGATCTACCACTCCACCGGCGCGTTGATAGGTTCCATTTTTATAATCTTCAGTGCGTTGGGCATTAAGCGCCACTCGTTTGGTATGACGTGCTTCTTTACTATCTTCTGCATCAAAATAGCCATTCGCATTGACGCGGCTCATATCGTACATTGTTGAAGCCACAGTGGCTTTAATTCGAGTATCCAAAGCAGCGGCGTTTAAAGCCATACCGCCCCAACCACAAATTCCAATGATTCCAATCGCTTCGGGATCTACGTTATCTTGAGCCGATAAAAAATCAACAGCAGCTTGAAAGTCTTCGGTATTGATATCTGGAGAAGCCATATAACGAGGCGTTCCTCCGCTTTCCCCAGTAAAAGAAGGATCAAACGCAAGAGTTAAAAACCCTTGCTCCGCCATCGTTTGAGCATATAACCCAGAAGATTGTTCTTTTACTGCACCAAATGGACCAGATACCGCAATCGCTGGCAATTTCCCTGACGCATTTTTGGGAGTATACATATCCGCGGCTAAAGTGATGCCATAGCGGTTATGGAAGGTCACTTTTTTGTGATCCACTTTATCGCTTTGAGGGAATACTTTATCCCATTCTTCTGTTAACACCAATTGTTCTTCCATATTTATGCCCTCCTTTAGATTTTATAAAATACCTTAGGTATAGAATGAACTCGTTTGTAAAAGAAGAGTCTCATCGCTTTTCTTTTTACGTTTTTATCTTAGAACCTGCGTCATGAAATAGAAAATATTTATTTGTTATTTCATGATATTCATATAATGAATATCTAAGGTTAAGTTTATAGAGAGATGCGCAATAAATTTTCGATTTATACTCAGGAGAAAGGCTATGGAAATTCGAGTTTTACGCTATTTTGTAGAAGTGGCGAGAGAAGAAAACATCACCCATGCGGCTAAGCGTCTTCACATCTCTCAGCCTACTTTGTCCAAACAGTTGAAAGATTTAGAAGCAGAACTTGGAAAAAAGCTCTTCAACCGCAGAAGCACAAGCATTCATTTAACGCAAGAAGGTTTATTGCTCTACAAACGAGCCGAAGATATTTTAAAAATGGTGGATAAAACCACCAAAGAATTTCAATCTTTAGGAGAAATAGTGGAAGGCGATGTCCACATTGGCTGTGCCGAATCGGAAAACATTTCGTATTTGGCCAAACGCTTTAAAGCCCTTCAACAACGACATCCCAATATATGCTTTCAATTGTGTAGTGGGGATACCCAAGATTTGCGCGATCGCTTGGATCAAGGCCTCTTTGACTTCGCTCTCATCGTTCAAACACCCGATTTATCTAAATACAATGCTCTTAAGCTCCCTGGCTACGATCGCTGGGGTGTTTTAATGCGTATAGAGGCTCCTTTAGCTAAAAAAGAGCGTATTTCTTGGGACGATTTAATTGATGTTCCTTTAATCGTCTCAAGACAAGGCCTCCATGATGATCTATTACAATTATTTGGAGAAGTGGTAGATCAATTGCACATCGTGGCTACATTTAACCTCGCTTATAATGCCTCCATTTTGGTTAAAGAGGGCCTTGGCTATGCGTTAACCTTGGATCGAATTGTAGAAACAAGCCCAGAAAGTGGCCTTTGTTTTCGCCCTTTAGATCTAGACTTAGAAGTATCCATGTATTTGGTTTGGAAGAAATATCAAGCCTTTTCTCCAGCGGCTCAAGCTTTTCTTGATGAAGTAAAAGCCAATTTAGCACACCTTTAAAAAAGCTATTGTTATCCCATTTGGTAAAGTAAGGATTTAGAGCTCTAAGAAATAACGAAGCCGGAAGTTCATGGACTTTGTAGCAAGCCTTCTTTACAAGAAATGATTTTTACTGAAAAAAAGGGAGTACCTGCTCAGGCGCTCCCTTTTTCAACTTCTAAAAACCGAGTGAATGTAAAGCTATTTCTAAATCATCATGGCTCGATTCAGAGATTTCTTCAAATACATATACCCGCGTAGCTTCTTTATCTAGTCCTACAAAATAATGAACTCCATTTGAAGGCGACACTAGAGCAGTTAAAGTCGTGGTCTCGGTCGTTTGTGTATCTTCTACTTCATATCCATCAGATTCCAAAGCTGTAATCTTATCTTGAATAAATGTTTCTGCTTGATTTACGCTTTCCATTTTTTGAGCATAAACCTTCAATTCACCTGCACTATTTCGGGCTTCAAATTCAAGTTCCATTCCCTGCGCATTTTCGCCTTCTAAAGAGAATCCAGCCTCCTTAAAAGCCGCTTTTACATCTTCAAAATTGACCAAAGGGACAGCGGCTAAAGCCGAATTGACATCTGGTTCTATAGAGTTATCGAAAAATTCTTCAGGTAAGTCTAAGTCTTCAGCAAGAGAACTTGTATTCATACTTGTTGAGATCGATGTTTCATGAGTTGAAGAAGAACAACCAGTGAAAGCTAAGCCCAAGGCTAAAGGCCATATCCAATTTAGTTTCATAAAATCCTCCTTATTTCTCATTTATAAAAATTGTGATCGTTTAATTCATTTCAATTTTGGCTAAATCTTCCTTAAAGAAAAAGACAAAGTTTCTTTTAACGAACTATTTTAAAGGAATCGAAGCTTTTAGAATTATTCTCTTTTTCCTATTTTAAATAAGAGATATGGAGAGACTCGTTTAAAAAGCACCAGACCATACAATTTAAAAAGAAAGTTTACAATAAGGACAGGAATAGCCGATTAAACGGTTTTGGTTTTCCAAACCATTCGTTCTTAGAGTGATTTCATTTTAGGTTTAACCGTATGCAGGAAGAAGTCCCCACTTCTAAAGTGGGGAATGAATTCCGTCGTACCCAAAAGGACAAAAGCCCCAAAATAAAGTCAGTTAAATTACAACAGCGAAAGCACGAAGTAATTAAGAAAC